>CALGDE010000133.1 GCA_937883785.1 uncultured cyanobacterium | reverse complement strand
AATTGGGCAGCTGACCTCTCTTACCAGTCTTAACCTCAGCGCTAACCAGCTGAGTAAGTTACCGGCAGAAATTGGGCAGCTGACTTCCCTTACCAGTCTTAACCTCATCGCTAACCAGTTGAATGAGTTACCGGCAGAAATTGGGCAGCTGACCTCTCTTACCTCCCTGTCCTGTGGGTTCCTGGTAATCATTCAGCAACACGACTTTCATCTGCATGTACGCTACAACAAGCTGAGCAAGTTACCTGCGGAAATTGGAAGACTGGTATCTCTAACCAACCTTGACTTGGGCGGCAACAAGCTGAGTGAGTTGCCGGCAGAAATTGGAAGACTGGTATCTCTAACTAACCTTGACTTGGGCGGCAACCAGCTAAGTGAGCTACCTACTTTTTTGCAGGAGTTCTCAAATCTCAAAGAACTTAACTTGCGGGGTAACCCCATCCCCATCTCTCCAGAAATTTTGGGTGTTCGAAGTAAAAGCAAGCGGGATCGGGAAAGCGTTGAAACTATACTCAACTTTTACTTCAATACCCAGCGGGAAGCAGAACCGTTCTACGAAGCCAAACTCATCCTGGTGGGCGATGGCGGTGCCGGTAAAACCACCCTGGCAAACAAACTGCAAAATCCCGACTACGACCTAAAGGAAGCCAAACGCACCGAAGGCATCGAAGTCACCCCCTGGGAAATCCAATACCCCGCCAATCATCCTTACCGCATCAACCTCTGGGACTTTGGCGGGCAAGATATCTACCACGCCACCCACCAATTCTTCCTCACCAAACGCTCCCTCTACGTCCTGGTCCACGACAACCGCGAAGGCAAAACCGACTTTTATTACTGGCTACGGCTCATCGAACTCCTTAGCGACGGCAGCCCCGTCCTACTGATTAAAAACCGCAAAGAAGGAGTTCACGGCAACATCGACGAAGGCTCCCTACGCAAAGAATTCAAAATCCTCAAAGACAGTCGCGAAACCAACTTAAAAACTAATGACGGCTTAGAAGACGTAGACCAGCTAATCAAAACCTACCTTTGCCACCACCTCCCCCACATCGGTGACCCCATCCCCGCCCACTGGGCAAATATCCGCGCCGTCCTCGAAAACATCTCCAGCAACCGCAACTACATCGACCTCAAGGAATACAAAACCCTGTGCCGCAAAAACGGGTTTGAAACCGAGAGAGATATGCTCGATGCCAGCCAATTCCTCCACGACCTAGGCATCTGTCTACACTTCCAGGAAGACCGATATCTCCGCCAACGGCTGATCCTAAAACCCACCTGGGCAACGGACACCATCTACAAAATCTTTGACGACGACACCGTCCGCAACAACTATGGACGCTTCACCGACGAAACCCTAGAAACCCTATGGAATGAAGGGGACGCAGCGGAAATGCGAGGTGAGCTATTCCGGCTAATGGAGAAATTCGAACTATGCTACGAAATCCCCGGCGAGCGAGGTCACCACATCGCCCCCCATCTACTGCCCGGCGAAAGTCCTGAGTATGACTGGGATGAAACCGACAACCTAATCCTGAGCTACTTCTACCCCTTCAAACCCAAACAAATCTTCCCCAGCTTTATCGTCAACCTGCACCGTCAAATCGAAGGACAACGGTTGGTGTGGAAACACGGCGTCGTCCTCACCAACGGACACACCCGCGCCGAAATTATTGAGGATGACCACTACCGCAACGCCGCCCTAAAAATTCGCGTCTCCGGAGCTGATAAACGAGGCTTTCTAACGGTAATTGCCCACGAACTGGAAAAAATCCAAAATAGCTACGGCTCCGGCGACAACAAACTGAAATACGAAACCCGAATTCCCTGTAACTGTATCCATTGCAAGGGGTCTCAGAATCCCTACACCTACACCTGGGAAAGCCTGGAGCGCCGCTACATCAACGGAATAACTGAAGTCCAATGCGATATCAGCTATAAGTTCGTCAATGTTCAAAGACTCATTGCCGACATTGCCACTCCCCCAGTTGTTCAGGTTGGTGAGAGATGGCCAGAGCCTATACTTGATCGCTCATCGCCTTTCAATCCAGGACCAGTAACAATCATCAACACCGGCGGCGGCGATTATCGTTACACTACCGTCAGCAAAAATGCCCAGTATGCTGAGCGCGACATCACCAACAACAACGCCCAAAGCCCCGAGGAAATTGCCAAACTCCTAAAAACCCTCCTCAGCGACCTAGAGCTAAACGCCAACAGCGACACCGGCGACCTCAAAGAAGAACTGCTCTATCAATCTCCCACCACCCAGAATCAACTATGGGACTGGATGGATCGGGTGATGCGCGATGCCGACACCCGCGACGAAACCATCAAAACCTTTGCGGAGGTCATTGGTTCTCAATTTGGCTTAGCTGGTGCAGTAGCCGCTGGGTCTTTCAAAATCATTTACACCGCCTTAACCAAAGCTCGTCGCAAACGCAAAGAACTTCCCGCTGACTATTCCAATCCTTTCGATGCCAGTGGGCTATGGTGATGTTCGGATAACCCTAGCCTGAAGTTCGCACGTATCCCACGGAATATAAGAACAAAAAAACTTGTAATACGGAAAACCGATTCTGCCTCTGGCGTTCCCAAAAAGAGGCAGTGATAGCTTGGATCAATCGTTAACTACTTCGGTTGCAACAAGGACTATTCCTATGACTCTAGCTGAACAACTGCAAGCCTATCGCCAAGGTTTCCGTGAGAAAGTTGCTGAAAATATCCAGGACACCATGGGCGCTGCCACCGCAGCTTTGAAAGAATCGGGAATTTTGGACGGCGTTGCATCCGAAGGACAACAGCCTCCAGATTTCGAGCTGCCCAATGCCCAGGGACAACCGGTGCGCTTGTCAGAAAAGCTTAAAGCAGGACCGGTAGTGGTAACTTTCTACCGAGGTCAGTGGTGTCCCTACTGCAATTTGGAATTAAAAGCGCTACAAAATGCCCTGCCCGAATTTGAGAAGCGCGGCGCCCAGCTAATTGCCGTTTCTCCCCAAACCCCAGACAATTCCCTATCCACCACAGAGAAAAACGAGCTGACTTTTGAGGTGCTCAGTGACGTGGGAAATCAGGTGGCGCAGCAATATGGTTTGGTGTTTACCCTGCCAGAAGAACTGCGCCCCATCTACGCCAGCTTCGGTATTGATGTGCCCGCCCATAACGGCGACGATACATTCGAACTGCCCATTCCTGCCACCTACGTAATCGGGAAAGACGGGGCGATCGCCCTAGCTGTCGCTGACGCTGACTACACTCAGCGCGCAGAGCCGGAAGCGATCATTGCCGCCTTGGACAAGCTAAGCAACTAGGCGCTTTTTACTAAGCCGACTCGCCAACCACCCGATCTGCCGATGCGGGCAACTCTAAGCAATAGCCCGCACCGTAAACGGTTTTAATATACTTCGGGTGGCGCGGATCCGGCTCAATCTTTGTCCGCAAGTGGCGCACATGAACCCGAATGGTCTCAATATCGTCGTTCGGGTCGTATCCCCAAACTTCCTTTAGGATGTCGCTGGGGGAAACCGTCTGACCATGACGCTGCAAAAGACAGTGAAGTAGCTCAAACTCCAAGTGAGTCAGCTTAACAGTCTCATCAAACCAAATCGCCTCAAAACGCTCCGGCACCAGCGTCAGCGGACCGTAGCTGAGAATCTCGCTGTGCTTAGCGGCCTGAGGAATCCGATCCGTACGCCGCAATAGCGCTCGCACTCGCGCCAGCATTTCCTCTATTTCAAAGGGCTTGGTCAGGTAGTCGTCCGCGCCAGCATTGAAGCCTTCAACCTTGTTCTGGGTCTGCCCCAGCGCCGTAAGCATCAAAATGGGAATATCTGCCGTTCGCTGGTCCCGCCGCAAACGCTGACAGATCGTAAATCCATCAACCTTGGGCAGCATAATATCCAGCACAATCAAATCCGGCAGAAGCTGTAGCGCCAGGGCTTGGCCCTTAACGCCATCGGGAGTCTGGCTGACGTCATAGCCCGCCATCTCCAGATTGACCGCCACCAAATCTGCAATGGCGGGGTCATCGTCAATTACGAGAATACGGGGCATAGACATTAAACTCCGGCGGGGCTGTCACAAAAGTTTATAAAAGTATTGTCACAGCAAAGAAACTCTGCTGTTTTCTAACTGGAATTATAAGTCTAGCTTCTTTTTGCTCTAGATAAGTCTGTCAAACTGTCATACACCTTAAGAAAGGTGCGAATTTGTCCGTTTTGCCTGCAACAAACTGACAAATTTTCGTCATTGTTTACACAAAGGAGAGGAAAAGCTCCATGAAAGTTTGAGAAAGTCTGAAATAAAGGGCATTTCCAGTAAGTTTCAGCGTCACGCAGACAAATTAATTTGTCCCATAATTGCTCGCAGGCGGTCATAGTCGTCTTTGAGGAGAATGCTGAGCTGGCGACCGCTTTGGATGAGCCATGGGCGATCGCCTCCCCGCAGTTGATAAATATTGCGCAGTACGGCGGCGATTAGGGCGTCGTTGGGCAATCCGGGGAATTGCAGTAGGGTGCGCAGAAAGTCGAAGGTTTCCGTGAAGGCGATCGCCAACTCCGGCTCGCATCCATATACGCCCTGGTGCACTTGGGGCGGGCGGGCGGGGAGGTAGTGGTAGAAGCTTGTGGGAGGTGGATTTGCTTGCAGTTTGTCGGGGGTGTATCCGGCGATCGCCACCTCAAATTCCGTTTTCAACATGGCGAAAATTTGCGGCTGCTGTTCTCGCAGCTGATCGATAGATAATCCCAGCGCCGTAGCCCGGTGCACCGAGTCAATGGGACTGGTGGCAGTGTGGTAGACCACGCCGAGAATGCAATGCCCTGATTGTTCATCCTGGGCGCGAACCCAGCTACCAAAGGCGGGCGCGGCGGGAAAATCTAGCGTGTCGGGCGCGAGGCATTGGGCCACAAAATGGGTGGTGGCATTGGCAATTACTTCGCCGATATGGTTGGGGGCGCGATCACCAGCGGCAAACTGAGGCAGGGGCAAACGCATGGGTTTGACCTATTGCAATCAATAAATTACTTCTTACGTCCAGCGGTAGCGTCCACGGCTTCAATTTCTGACAGGCGGAAGGTGATTAGCTTGTCCCAGTTGCCGCCTTCAAAGAGCACCGCCACTTTACCGTCCACAATGCGCTGCACCAGCCCCTGATAACCGTAGAAAATATCCGCAGGATTGATCACACGAACCGCAGATCCAGGCAGAATAAACATAGTGAACTCCTGACTAACTCCTCAATAACCGCACTTAAATCATATCGTTGTTTCGCAATTCAGGGATTGAAGCAGACGCTTTGGCGCAAGTCAAAACCTGATTGCAATGTCCCAAGTCACCCCATTAAAAACTCCCCTTGCCCAAGAATTTCTACAAAAGCAAGGACAAAAGGAGTTTCGAGATTCATCGAGTCACTGAATCAGCAGCTTCTCTTTAACGGCGAGCTAGCTTCTTTTTGGGCATCTTCCGCAGGCGGATGGATTCGGGAGTCACCTCAACCATCTCATCAGCACTGATATACTCCAGCGCCCGCTCCAAGGTCATTTCCATAGGCGTTTGCAACTGCACCAGCTCATCACCGCTTGCTGCCCGGTGGTTGGTCAACTGCTTGGTCTTACACAGGTTCAGCTCCAAATCTTGGGGACGGGTATTCTCGCCCACAATCATGCCGCGATAAACCTTAGTGCCGGGCTCGATAAAGAACAGACCGCGATCCTCAGCATTCTTAAGGGCGTAGAAGGTGGCGGTGCCTTCCTCGAAGGAAATCAAGACCCCATTGCGACGGGTTTCCAAATCGCCACACATCTTGCGGTACTCCCAGAAGCTGTGGTTCATGATGCCTTCGCCGCGGGTTAGGCGCATGAACTCACCCCGGAAGCCGATCAAACCACGGGCAGGAACGATAAATTCCAGGTTGGTGCGACCGTTACCGGGGGATTCCATGTTTTGCATTTCGGCGCGGCGCTGACCCAATCGCTCGATGCAACCACCGGCGGACTCTTCGGGCACGTCCAGCACTAGCTGCTCATAAGGCTCGCAGGGTTGACCGTTCACTTCGCGGAAGATTACCTGGGGCTGAGATACCTGGAATTCGTAGCCTTCCCGGCGCATGGTTTCAATCAAAATGCCCAGGTGCAATTCACCCCGACCGGAGACGGAGAAGCGATCAGGAGAATCGGTGGGCTCTACCCGCAATGCCACGTTGGTTTCGAGCTCGCGCATTAGGCGATCGCGCAACTGACGAGAGGTGACGAACTTACCTTCACGACCGGCAAAGGGCGAATCGTTAACGCAGAAGGTCATCTGCAACGTGGGCTCATCCACCTTAATCAAAGGCAGCGCCTGGGGATCATCGGGGCAGGTGATGGTCTCACCAATATTGGCGTCGGCGAAACCAGCAACGGCGACCAGTTGCCCCGCGGCGGCCTCTTCAATTTCAATGCGCTGCAACCCTTCAAAGCCCAACAGCTTAGCAACCTTGCCTTTTACAATGCTGCCGTCTTCCTTCGTCAATGCCGCAGGCTGGCCGGCTTTGATCACGCCGTTGTGCACACGACCGATGACGATACGACCCAGGTACTCGGAATAGTCCAGGGTGGTGACTTGCAACTGCAAAGGCTTTTCGGGGTCACCGACCGGGGGTGGAACGTGCTCCAGCAACGCGGTGAACAGGGGCTCCATGTTGTCGGACTCGTCATCCAACTCTTTCTTAGCAAAGCCAGCCAGACCGGACGCGAATAGGTAAGGGAAGTCGCACTGGTCGTCGTCTGCGCCTAGCTCTACGAACAGGTCGAACACTTTATCGACAGCACTCATGGGCTCAACGCGAGGGCGGTCGATTTTATTGACCACTACGATGGGGCGCAAACCCTGTTCCAGTGCCTTTTTCAGCACAAAACGAGTTTGGGGCATCGGGCCTTCATTGGCGTCCACAATGAGGACACAGCCGTCCACCATGCCCAGAACACGCTCCACCTCACCACCGAAGTCGGCGTGACCGGGGGTATCGACGATGTTAATTAGGATGTCTTTGTAGCGAACAGCGGTGTTCTTGGACAGGATGGTGATGCCGCGCTCCCGCTCCAAGTCGTTCGAGTCCAACACACAGGTGGGGACAGCCTCCCCTTCGCGGAAAATGCCCGATTGCTCCAAAAGTGCGTCGACCAGGGTCGTTTTACCGTGGTCAACGTGGGCAATGATGGCAACGTTACGGATCGGGGCGCTCATAGGGGGGGGCGACTCAGCAGTCTGGGGTAATGATGAACAGGTTGTAGGCATCATTTGGGCGCGATCGCCCAGGGACCTAAGAAATGGAATATTTTACTCGGGATCTTCTTTACTCAAAATCTCCAAGTCAAATCTCGAATTGTAAGAAAGCTTAACAAGTTTTGGCAACAATAGATCGAGCGGCTTACCGTCCTTGAGGTGGAGCGCTAGGATCAATTCATCTGTTTAGAAGGTTTCCCCGAGCCATCGTTTCCACTGCCAGTTGGTCTTACACCGTTAATGATTATCTTCAGCAAGGGGCGATCGCGAGTGTCTACGAAGACGCCAACTTTTTGGGCTGCTAATTCAGAAATACTTACCCCGGTAAGCATCTATGGCAGGTTTTAACTACACCTACGACGCTTTATTCAACCCGACTCTCCAAGCCATTCGAGCTTTAGGGCAATCGGCATCCATAAGTGAAATTGAAGCAGAAGTGATAAAGCTTCTAGAGCTTAGCGAGGAAGAGAGAGATGATTCTTTGCAGGGTGGTGTGACCAGACTGAATCATCGCTTGGGATGGGCAAGGACGTACTTGAAACGCTACGGATTACTGGATAACTCGATGCGGGGAGTGTGGAGTCTCACTGCTAAGGGACAAAAGGTGCAGGTGGTGGACCCGGCAGAGGTCAAACGAGAAATTGATCGGCAGGAACGAGAGGCGAAAAAGCTTCGCTCTGCGGATATCGAGGTTAGGGAGTTAGCTGATGAGGCTTCTGCTTCAGAGGAGATGTTGGATAATTCCTGGCGAGTCAATCTGATTGAGACAGTTCAGGCGATCGCCCCCGATCAATTTGAGCGGTTGTGTCAGCGGCTGTTGCGGGAGTTGGGGTTTATTAATGTTGAGGTGACGGGGAAGACGGGTGATGGGGGAATTGATGGGAAAGGTATTTTGCGGGTGGGTAGCATTATTTCCTTTCATGTTGTTTTTCAGGCAAAGCGTTACCAGGGGGGCGTTTCATCGTCTACGGTACGAGATTTTCGCGGGGCGATGATTGGACGGGCGGACCGGGGGTTGATTATTACGACGGGCTATTTCACCAAGGCGGCAAAGGATGAAGCGTTGCGGGATGGGGCTCCACCGATTGATTTGATTGATGGGGAAACGTTGGCGGAGAAACTCAAGGAATTGCGCTTGGGGGTGGGCGTGGAATTGGTGGAAGAGGTGACGATTCAGCGGGATTGGTTTGAGAAGATTTAGGGGTTGACTGCAATTCTCAGGGGCGGCAAACGTAAATGTTTCAGGCGACGCGGCGACGGTTGGCTTTGTGGTATGCGACGGTGACGGCGGTGTTGCTGTTGCTGGTGGCGGCAGGGTTTTATGGCTATGCGCGGGGGACGTTGATTGAGCGGGTGGATGACACTTTGAATCATGTGGTGGAGGTGGTGGTGCGATCGCTGGCCATTGACCCGGCGGTTAACGGGGGGGCGAAGACGGTGGATGTGGAGGCGAGCTTTCGGGATACGGCGCTGCTGAATGGGGACGAGATCTGGGATGGGGTGGAGGACGATCGCATCGACTTGGAGTGGTTCAATCCGGCGGGCAAGCTGCTGTGGAGTACCTTTGCCTATCCCATCCAGGTGCCCCTCCATGTGAACCCCAACGGGGAAACGGTGACGGCTCCCCCCCAAGCGCGGCGATCGCCGGAGGAAATTGCGGAGGGAGTGAAAGGAGGCGACTCCGGTTTTACGTCGTCCATTGTGCTGCGACAGGTGACGGAGCCCGTGAAGCTACGGGGGCAGTTGTTGGGCTATTTGCGGGTGAGCCATCCGTGGTTTGAGGTGTCCCAGCCGGTGCAGAAGCTGGTGCTGGAGCTGAGTGTGGGGATGACAGTGATGGCGATCGCCGTATGGGGATTGGCGTGGTTTTTGTCAGGCTTAGCCATGGAGCCGGTGCGGGCGTCCTATCAACAATTGCGGCAATTTACGGCGGATGCGTCCCATGAGTTACGCAATCCCATTGCCACCCTGCAAACCCAGGTGCAGGGAGCATTGGCAGACTCAGAACCGGTTATGGAGCGTACCCAGCTAGAGACCATGGAGCGGTTGACGCGGCGACTGGGGCGGCTGGTGGAAGACCTATTGTTTTTGGCGCGGCAAGATGGAGTGCGCGCAGAGCGGCCGGGGGAGCTGGTGGAGTTGGATTTGTTAGTGGCGTCGGTGGTAGAGGAACAAGAGGCGATCGCTGACCGCAAGGGCGTGCAGTTGGAGTGGGAGCTGGAAGATGACGAGGACGACTTAGTGAGCTATGGGGTGCAAGGGGATCGAGACCAACTGGCGCGGCTGTTGACCAATCTAATTAGCAACGGCGTGCAGTACACCCAGGCTGGGGGCTCGGTGACCGTGCAACTGCGGCGGCTATTGGACGGGGACACCGTGGAAATTCAGGTGCGGGATACGGGGGCAGGGATTCCGGAAGGGGCACTGGATAAATTATTTGACCGGTTTTACCGGGTAGATCCGGCTCGCAGTCGGCAGCAATTTGCGGAGGGGGGGATCGTCGGCGGCTCGGGGCTGGGGCTGGCGATCGCCCAGACCATTGTAAAAAATCATCGCGGCACCATCGGAATCGCCAGCAAAGTGGACCAAGGCACAACGGTGACGGTAACTTTACCGTCGGATATGGCTGCTGATAGATAAACCTAGGCGAAGAAAAAACGGTTTCTGCCCTACAGCTGCTTTAACAAAGCCGCCACCGACGCATCAACGGTTTTCCCCGCAGTATCAATGGTGAGGCGATCGCCCGACCACGGCTCATACTCTCGAGAAACCACGTCCTGCCAAGTGGGCAGTCGCAAGGTTGCAATATCCGTTCGGCGGCTTTCTACCCGCTGACGATGTTCCGTCTGGTCAGAACAAATCACCTCAATATTGATAAACCTGGCGCTATTCTCCGTTGCCACCGCCTCCCACTCTCGCCGAGTCAGCGCAATGGGATTGCAGGAGTCTGCCACAACCGACAAGTCTAGTTCTAAAGCATCGGCAGCAATACGATAGGTCAAACGATAACCTTCGCCTTCCACCGGCACATGGCAGAGATCCCGTAATGCTTGCTCAATGGTGTCAATGCGTAGATAGGTGATTCTTAAGGATTTTGCCAGCGCCCTTGCCAAGGTGGTTTTTCCAGTGGCGGGAAGCCCAGAAAAGATAAATAGGGTTGGCTGTGGCATGAATTCATGGATGGTTAAAAATGTTGGCGATTTGATGTTGGTGATTTTATCGAAGGGCTCTGCCTTGCTTGATTTGTATCAAAACAGATTCGTTCGCCCTTAGAACAATGCGATCTACGACGATTCGCAACGGCGGCTTAACCAAGACTCACGCCCAAAATACCCGGTGCTAAGGTCGGATTTGTTGCGATTGCGATTCTCAAAATCGATTCTTTAACCGGTAAGTTTATGGCTATTGATCGCGCTAGCGGCCTGTTGCTACACCCCACATCCCTACCCAGTCCCTTTGGTATTGGCGATTTGGGACCACAAGCCTATCGCTTTGTGGAATTTATGGCGGCGGCGAAACAAAAGCTATGGCAAATTTTGCCGTTGGGTCCCACCGGATTCGCCAACTCCCCTTACCTTTGCTATTCAGCGATCGCCGGCAACCCGCTGCTCATTAGTCCCGAAGGACTGCGGGATCGCGGTTGGATTACCAATCAAGATTTAGACGAGTATCCTTATTTACCTGGCGATCGCGTTGACTACGACCATATTATTGCCCTGAAATTTCCGCTCTTTAAAAAAGCCTTTGAAGCCTTTAAAATCAACCCCGATCCTCTTTTAGAAAAACTGGCAGAGGACATTAATGAAAAGGAAAACTATCAACAGGAATCCACCACTGATGAGCTAAACCCTGAAGATTTAATTGAAGGGGTCCCCACTAACTTAGAAAAATTTGAAGCCTTTTGTTCCGAAAATAGTGATTGGCTAGAAGATTACGCCCTATTTATGGCCTTGAAGGATCACAATCCAGACTGTGCTTGGAACCAGTGGGATAGGGGGCTAGCCAGGCGGGATGCGGGGGCGATCGCCCAAGCCCGCCGTCAATATTCAGAAGAAATCGCCTTCCACCAATTTCTACAGTTTGTCTTCTTCGAACAGTGGACTTCCCTAAAAACGTTTGCCAATGAAAACGGCGTGGAAATCTTTGGTGACATTCCCATTTATGTGGCCTTTGATAGCGCCGACGTGTGGTCAAATCCCAATTTATTTTGCCTATTGGAAGACACCCTGGATCCAGCCCAAATGGCCGGGGTGCCGCCGGATTATTTCAGTGAAACGGGACAGCTTTGGGGCAATCCTGTTTATGACTGGGAGGCGCTGGACAAAACTAATTACAAATGGTGGATTGATCGCATTCGCCACACGTTGACCCTGGTGGACTGGATGCGCATTGATCATTTTCGCGGCTTCGAATCTTTCTGGGCCGTGCCCCACGGGGAAACGGTGGCGGTAAAAGGGGAGTGGTTACCCGGACCGGGGATGGCACTGTTTGAAGCTGTTAATAGTGCCCTGGGGCAGTTGCCCATTATTGCGGAGGATCTCGGTATTATTACGCCGGAAGTGGAAGCACTACGTGACAATTTTGACTTCCCAGGGATGAAAATATTGCATTTTGCTTTCGATTCTGGACACGGTAACCCCTATTTGCCGCACAATTACAGTAACCCTAACTGTGTGGTCTATACGGGAACCCACGATAACAATACGACCGTGGGTTGGTTTTCCGAGCGATCGCCAGAGGAACAGGGCAGGGTGCATCACTATCTGGGGTATGTCGGTTCAGCGGGGATCCAGTGGGATCTGATTCGCTTGGCTTTTAGTTCGGTGGCGCGGTGGGCAATTGTGCCCCTGCAAGATTGCTTCGGGCTCGGCGGCGTTGACCGTATGAATACCCCTGGTTTGGCAGAGGGAAATTGGATGTGGCGCTGTCCGGAAGGGGCATTGACCTCAGAATTGGGCGATCGCCTTAAGGACCTTGGGCAAACCTACGGGCGATCGCCTTACGATTCCTGGGGTTAGCCACAAGAAATCAGCGGAAGAACGTTAATGGCGAGGGAGTACGGTCTGAAATCAGCGCTTAAAATTAGCGCTTGCCTGCCTCCAAAGCTGTTCTACCCTCCGGACACGGTCCAATTTTTTCTATCTGCCAACCTTGCACAGCAAACCTGGGTGGCAAACTTTTTATGAGCCGTAAATTTGGAGAGCGACGCTTAGACGGAGCGCGGGTCTTGCCGCAGCCGTTTTTGGACGAGTTTGAAACCCGAGACGCCAGCACTCGCCGGTTTGTGCTGAATGCACTGACCCTTTTCGCAACAATTTCCCCAGAGCAGCAACACCAGGCCCTGAATGACCTGATTCAACGGGAAATTGCCATCTTGTCCGAGCGATCGCGAAAATTCCTTCACCGCCGCGTCAAGAACATTTTGGAACCATTTCACATTGAAAAAGCCATTGAAGACGCCGACGTACGGGAATATTACTACCGCTACTACATGCTCACCGGCATCATTCCCGAACGTCCCACCCCGGACTATCTCAATATGCTGCTCACCTTTATTGTGGGGGTCGAGCTTATCCAGATGATTTTTCGCATGAGCTTTATGGAGCAACAGCGCTTCTTTGAGCTCCAGGGGAAATATTCCACCCAAGCCATGCTGTTTTACCGTTACATCAAGCCCACCCGCGCCAAACTAGCCGAAGAAAAGCGACTAAATCGAGACCCCGCAGGCAACCATTACTACCGTCGTCCGAAGTTAACCACCGCCGAAGCCCTGGATTTTATCTTTGAAACTTTCGACCTGGAGGCTATTACTTACCTGGGCAACTTTTCAGAAAAGCTGGTGTTTGAATTTAATTACATTTACGCCAAGCCCAAAACCACTTCTCCCGTGATGTAAAGCTTCCAAAGGGGAAAACGGAGCAGGCTTATCGAGCCTTTGCCAAAGCTATTTTCAATATTCCTCTTCTTAGTTATTTCTAAATAGTTGCCAGTATTCTGCCTAAATGGGACCATAGCGTACGCCCATTATTACGCTCATTACTCATAAGCTTCGAAGACAATGGTAGATACGGCAGATACCCCCCCCGAAACCCCAGTCCTGTCTCCTGAAGAGCAGTTTCAGGCAGGAATAAAACGCTATCAAGAGGGGGAAGGGGCTGAGGAGTTAATTCCGGTCTTTAAGGAAGTGTGCGATCGCTCCCCCAAAAGCAGCGCTGCCTGGACCTGTCTCTCATGGCTATATTTACTGGCTGGGAAGAGCGCCCTAGCTGTAAAAACCGCCAGAAAAGCCGTCAAGCTTAACCCTCAAGATGCGCAGGCTCGGGTTAACTTAGCCGCCGGGTTGCTAGAAGACAAGCAAAAAGGCGTACGAGATCACGTGGAACTTGCCGAGCAAATCATGATTGTGGACACTGAGTCTCGCGATGAGGTGAAGGAAAATTTGCAAGAAGGTTTGGAGCGACGCCCTGACTCAAAAGGGCTAAAGCGCTTACAAGCATGGCTATTCGAGGACTAATACCTGGAGCTGGTTTCCTTCTACCTTCGCGAGGGTCTTAATGGTTACGAAAGTCTGTAAAGACCAAATAAAGCTCCTGTGCATCTTCCGCCAATTTTGCCGATTTAACTTTTGGCGGATCGCTGATTTGTCCGGTCGCATACCTGGCCCTGTTGAAAGCAAAACCAGAGTCAGGTAATGAGGTGCATTGCCAATTCAGGGACTGAGCCTGGAACTGCTTTCAGGTCTGAAGCGCCAACAGACTTCGATCAACTCAAAGCTTGACCATAGCAAGGGTGGGTAAACTCAGTGCAGGACTTCATTCTCTCGATTTTTGGGCAGGAATAATGAACTCTCAAGCTCCACAAACTTACTTTTATTTACCTAAAGTTTACTGGGAGATTAAAGAGGATCTTGTTGCAGTTCTTGAGCGATATTCAGCAGGTGAGTGGAGTTTTTCAGAGTTATGGGAATGGCACGTTCAATCCCATGAAAGTCTAAAGTCTGACGGACTTTTTGCCTGGATTGTACAGCCCTATCTTTACCTAAAATCTCGAGGTGTTCCTTGCGAGTTAACTGCGGAAATTCCATCAGAAGGAATTATTATTTGCGCCGGGAAGTTCGTCGATAGAGATATTAAGCCCGGAAAAGATCGCGTATTGGTTGTGGCAAAGGGCGATGGTCCGGTGGTTAGGTATGCTCAGATTCACCTAGTGGGCAATGTCCATGAAGCGATACTGCAGCGCTCCTCCAGAACGTGGAGAAATAAGTTTATTTCCCATTTTCCCCATCCCGGTTTAATGCCGCGCGATCCGGTGCACGGCGATCGCTTTCAAAATATTGCTTATATGGGGCTCGACACTAATCTTGCCCCTGAATTACGTACACCGGAGTGGCGGGAAAAGCTTGAAAAACTAGGATTTCGCTGGAAAATTGTGAGTCGCGATCGCTGGCACGATTACACTGACGTAGACGCTATAGTGGCGGTGCGTAGCTTTGATAGCTGCACTTACAATTGGAAGCCAGCCTCCAAACTTTTCAATGCTTGGTTAGCAGGAACTCCAGCGATTCTAGGCGCCGAGTCCAGTTTTCAGTCAGAACGAAAAAGCGCCCTTGACTATATTGAGGCGAAATCTTCCAAGGAAATTATCGATGCATTGCTGACCTTGAGAGGCGATCAAACACTGCGCCAGAAAATGGTGGAAAACGGAGCGAGACGATCCAAGCATATTCAGCCTGAAGCTGTTGTTGATCAGTGGGAAGCCTTTCTGAAAAAAGAAGTCTACAGCTACTACGAAAGATGGACGTCGACGTCTCAGCTTAAACGTGATCTATTCATGCGAAAACGAGATTTGGATCTGGATATCAGAAAGCCAATTCGTGACAAAGCTGAGGAATTTAAAGGGCAGCTCAAGGGACAAGTTAAGCGAGCGTTGGCACTGCTTAAATAAGATTGCAATAGCATCACAAGTCCAGCATCATAAGCAGTCTGATAAAAAACAGGACAATTTTGAGTCCCGTAATGAAGCTGAATCCCCACTGTTGGCCTTGCCAACCCTTCGCGAACGATGACCTTCAGCGATCGCTGACTGTTCTATTAATCCAAAAGTCGATCATAAAGTTAGAAAAACAGGAGAAAACATAGAGAAACAGCATCAACCGAGGCTTAATCAGTTGATGCTGTCGTTGATCAATAAAACTGACAAGTTAATCCTGCATCAGCTTGGGGTAAATGCCCCCTGTTTGAAGCTTTTGAAACTTATACTTCGGCAGGCATGGGGCAGGTGACGCCTGTGCCACCGAGACCGCAGTAGCCATTGGGATTTTTGGCTAAATATTGCTGATGATATTCTTCGGCGTAGTAGAACTCGGGAGCGTCAATAATTTCAGTGGTAATTGTGTCGCCATTAACGCTAGCAAGGGCAGCCTGGAATCGATCTTTTGAAGCTTCAGCGGCAGCTTTCTGCCCAGCGCTGTAGGTGTAAATACCGGAACGATATTGAGTCCCCACGTCATTACCCTGGCGCATTCCTTGGGTCGGGTTATGAGCTTCCCAGAACACTTTGAGTAGCTGATCGTAGGAGATTTTCTTCGGGTCAAATACCACTAGCACCACCTCGTTGTGTCCGGTCATAGCGGAGCACACCTCGCGATAGGTGGGGTTGGGAGTCGTTCCCGCAGCGTATCCCACGGCGGTGGAGAAGACGCCATCCTGCTGCCAAAACTTACGCTCGGCTCCCCAGAAACAGCCCAGGCCAAACATTGCCAGCTCTAGACCTTCGGGAAACGGTCCTTTGATGGGATTGCCGTTTACAAAGTGCTTGTTGTTGACGGGCATGGGCTCGCTGCGACCGGGCAGAGCCTTGTTGGCCGCGGGCATCTCGGTTTTCTTGCCGTTTCCAAGTCCAAAAAACATGGGCGTTCTAAATATATGAATCTTTTAGCGGAATTTTACTTAGTCTAACCAGCCTGATTCCCTTTAACTGCCCCACTCCGGTACGGTTAACCCGCGCAGGGGCAGGGTTTCCAGAGTTGTGGAATCGGCTGCCGATTTACATTGCACCAACACCCCAAAGTTTCCTAGCCCCAGGGGATCAATCAGCCGCTGCAAACTGTCTCGACGGCGCAGCAGGGTTTGCAATTGATTGCCCGTGGGGTACTCGTCTGTGGCTAAGGCATTGAGGCGATCGCCCAGCCCCAAAGACATTAAAAATAACGCCTGCTGGGTAAATCCCAGGTTGGTCAAACCCAAGGATTCGCCAGTGTTCTCGAGAGTGGTGAAATCCACATGGGCGGTAATATCCTGGCGCCCAAGGTTGGAGTAAGGGTTGTCATGGTGGGCGTGGCGGGTATAGCACTGCAAGGTTCCCCCGGTGCGGGCGGGTTGATAATAGCGCTGGGCCGTGTAGCCGTAGTCAACGGTGAGGATGTAGCCATGGCCCAGGGCGATCGCCACCTTCTCTAGCCACTTCGGAGCCGCCAAATTCACCTCGGTCACGTACCCATCGGGATAGGGCGACTGCGTCAGGTCAATTTCTAAGTTTTGGAAATATTGGGCGATCGCCGGCGTCGAAGGCTCATCCCACCGATCCACAAAGGGACCCTCTGGGTCAGGCTCTTCCCCATCCATCCCCGGTCGCAGCGCCACATAATTTTCCAGCAGCTTACCGTCCTTCACCGTCACCCGATGCACCGGAAACGCATCCACTAGCTCATTGGAAAAGAAACAGCCGGTAATACTCTCCGCCGCTAAATCATCTAGGTCACACCAGATTAGGCGATCGCCCTCCACCAGCTCGGGAAACTGTGGCTCCAAAAACTTTTGCTGAAATGAGCGCAGGGCGATCGCCGTTTCCACGATTTGATAGTGCACCGCCGAAAAACACGCCGGGTCCTCCCGCCGCAGATAGCCCAAAATATCCTTCGCCAGCAGCCCCTGCCCTGCCCCCATTTCCACCAGGTCATAGCGCTCCGGCTGTCCCAAATGTCGCCAAAATTCCCGCAGTTGTTCGCCGATCAATTCCCCAAAGTCCGCGCCCATATGGGGCGAGGTAACAAAATCTCCTTTGGGACCAATTTGCCGCGCTGTTGATGCGTAGTAACCAAATTCGGGATGATACAGCGCCGTTTCCATAAAATCGGCGAAGGTGATTTGGCGCTTAGCCCCATCAAAGCAATATGAGACAAAGAGTTGCAGAAGATCCTGCCTTAAATGCTTTTTAGGAAATGGATTTTGTGTCATGTTTATACGCGAGCAACGAAGGAAGCTGATCGGTAGTGTGTGTTAGATTTCGTCTGCATAATCTTCGCAGTATGCTGTTCATTATGGGGCGGGCAAGCAGTATAGATCCTAAGCGAACAGTTCTAGCGTGAGTGCTCAACTGTGGGCTTGTGTATCCACACTGAAATTGAGGTTACTAAGTTTGTCACGATGAACATCCGTTATCGAAAATGGAGTCGCTGGCTTGCATTGGCAGTGGCCATTCCTTTGATTCTTTGTGCGGTCTTCCATCCGGTCAATAGTGGTGTGCTACGGCTCATCACCATCGGGGCTATTATCACGACAATATTGACGTTGCTACTATGGAACTGGCGCGATCGCTTCCGCCGCATATTGGTGATTGGTGGTATTTGCGTTGGTTTTGTGCCGCTTATCTTGCCAAATCGCCCCGTGGATGGGGTCGCCCTGCGAAAAGACTATATTCAAGCCCTGACTCATTTTGAAGGCACTCGCTATCACTGGGGTGGAGAAACCCACACGGGCATTGATTGTTCTGGTCTTCCCCGTCGAGCATTGCAGCAAGCGATGTTGCGCCAAGGACTAACGCGATTAAACGGTGGTCTGATTCGTAATGCTCTCTTTCACTGGTGGTTTGACGCATCAGCAGAAGCGTTGGCTGTAGGATACCGAAACTATGCCGTACCTCTTGATCGGCCAACTGAGACCAACAGTACTATCCGAACAATGCCCTACGAAGGGCTTAATCCGGGAGATTTTGCGGTTACGGGCGATCGCCAACACCTGATTGTGTATTTGGGCAATGATCAGTGGATTCAGGCCGATCCAGGAACAGGGCGGGTATTAACGTTACATGGCTACCAAGGCGACAATCCATGGTTTCACAGCCCGGTCACTATGCATCGCTGGGCCATTCTTAATTAGGTAATTCTTAATTAAGTAATTCTTAATCAAGAAATTCAGGCATCATTAAATCGAGCTATAAATCGATTGCTGAAAGCCACAAAATTCCGTTCAGAATTTTGCAAAAACATGTCGGTATTCAGCAACGCCGGTCAGCCTAATTGATAAGGCGTGGTGGCGCAGTCAATCACGGATTACTGGATATGGGTCTGTTAAACCCTGTTGCGATCGCGCCAGGAGAGGTCCAAGATACCGCCGCCAGCGTAGCGCCATTTCAGGGTAAATCTGATAACTTCCGTCCCCATGGCGCACAAATAATGGTTTTTCTTGAAGCGCCAAATACCCAGGATGAGTGCGTGAACTGGCGGGAATCGGGCTGGTGGCACTATCGTCAGGCAATAATCCCGGCGGAAACGTCCCCTCAAAAATCCCCCCAATCTGCTCCCAACAGGCCCGCCGATTAATCCCCCGCCGCTCCAGCCGCTCCCCCCACTGATCCAGCGACAACGGTTCGTCGGGCGCCACTTGCAAGATTTCACTCAGCAAAAACAGTGAGTCGTAAGGGGATGGCGGATTTTGCCACCCTTCCAGCCGTGAAAATCCCTGCGCCAGCCCCCGCGACACTAAATGGCGATCGCCCTCCACAATTTCCACCCCCGGCACCTTCCGCCGCAGCCAGTCCCGCACCCCTTCCGATTGCGCTAGCGACCCCAGCACCACAATTTCACTAATTGTCGTAGGACCAGCCCCGCTGCGGCTAAAGAAATGGTTTAGCTCCCCGTTTAAGCAATCCAGCCACGGCATTAGCACCTGAGCTCGCCACTCTTCTGGCGACAGGGTCCATTGATACTCCCCCAGCGCCAGTCCCATGGTTTCCTTCGCCCGCGCTAATTGCCCTGCCAAATTTAATAAACTGCATCCATCCCCCCAGTCCAGAAGCCGATATCGCCACTTTTGCCGCAGCGCTTCATCAACCTTGCCCGGTACCGGCGTTGGCAAATCTCCCAGTCCAAAATGGCGACGCTTTTCTGGATCCTTGCAAAACAGTTGCGCGATTCCGTCACAATCCACATCCCCCGCCCCATAGGCAAACTGGTGCGTTGCCGTAGACCACTCCTCGCCTCGCACCCGAACAATCGCCAGTTGGGTTCGCCCCACATCCGTCTGCACCACCAGCCAGGTTCCGGCGTTGTTTCCTGCTTTGGGATCCTCGGGAAACCGGGCGATCGCCGCCGCCGCCGCCTCATCTAAAAACATCACCTGTTCCGGCGCATCCGCCACCTGGGAGCGCAATATGGCTTCCCGCGCATTAAACCTAAACGCCTCCGCAGCCCCCGCCGGCTGACTAACCATCACCCCCTGCACCTGCCCCATCACCCCGCGAAACTGCTCCACCGACCATCCCGGCACCGAGCAAGAAAACTGGGGTCGCTTCGCCGCCCACTGGTTCGGCATCGACGATCGCGCCACCCCCAACGGTCGCAAAAGCCCGGTCAATCCCTGCACCAGCCAGTGAAATGCGATCGCCTGGGTATCAGTCCAGGCAATCTTCGGCTCCAAACTAGAATCCGGCGGCAGTAAACAGGACACCGCTCGCCCTAACGCGTGCTTAAACTGACTCAGCAATAACCCTCGAGGCTGTTGTCGGGCCGCTTGAATTGCGGCAAACCCCGTCCAGGGCATGGTGGGCGATCGCCGCGCTGACCCGTCCCACCGCTCCAAATTACGCTGGTTCGGCGTTAAATAAATCGCCGCCGGATACGTAGACTGGTGGCTAATTGCCCGACCCCAGCCAGCGCCCGCCGCCGGTTGCCAGCTCCAGTGAATTGGGTGTAGCTCCCCCGTGTCCTCACACCAAAGCATCGCTGCAATGCGCGACTCGCCAATATCAACGCCCAGGTACCAATTAGCACCGGGCTCGGCTTCCTCTGGCGCATCCCACGGATCCGCCACCGGTGCAAACTGCTCGGATTCACTAGACTCGGGGGCGATCGCCTGGCTCATTCCTTCTTCTTTTCCACCCCATCAGCGTCCGGCCCCAGGGCATCCTCAAAGAACGCATCCAGTTCCGCATCCACCTCAGCCATCGGCGGCGACTCCTCAGAAAAATCCGCCAGGCTATCCAGCAAATCCAAATCAAAATCTTGATCGTCAGATCCTGACTCCGCTGATGCCGCTGTCTCCTCCGATAGATCACCCAGGTCTAGGGCCTCATCCAGGGAAGCGATCGCCTCAGCCTCAGCCTCGCCCGACAGCACCTCCTCCAGCTCAGCGTCAGCACCACTCAGCCCCTCCAGTCCTAGATCATCGCCGCCGCTCTCACCCTCTCCAGCCTGTCCTAAATCGCCCAAATCAAAGTCTAAATCGCCCTCATCTGCTGACTCCTCTCCAAATCCAGCCAGATCCAAATCCAAATCCTCACTAAGATCCGCCTCAGCAGTGGCGGCTACCTCCGTCCCCTCACCGTCAGCGTCATCCAAACCCAGCGCCCCTAAGCCCAAATCTTCCTCAGCGTCTGCCGCCACATCCAGCCCCAGCTCATCCAAGTCCAGCGGCTCGCCCTCGTCCGCCGATCCGTCGCCTAAGCCGGATAAATCTAGATCCGAGTCTAATCCCAAGTCCTCACCGGAAGCAGCTTCTTCCGCGATCATCCCTTCAGCAGCTTCACCAGAGTTTCCAAGCACCGCCTCCAGCTCTAAGTCCACCGGCACTGTCTCATCGCCGTCGCCTTCATCCAGTCCCTCCAGCCCTAAATCATCCAAATCACCATCACCATCATCCAGCCCCGGCAGGTCAATGGCAGCAGCAGCCTCCACTGCCTCATCCAGCAAATTGCTAATCTCACCATCCGCCGACTCAGGCAAACTCTCAGGCAACTCTAATCCCGCTAAATCATCGTCAGCGTCCAAGTCAATCCCCAAGTCCACATCCAAGCCATCGCCACTTTCAGCCGCTTCCCCCATTTCCAGACTCAGGTCATCATCCTGATCCTCACCCAGGGAAAGACCTAAATCGTCCTCCACACCACCACCGTCAGAGGCATCAAGCCCAGCGTCTAAATCTATCCCCAGCCCATCGTCAGCCTCTCCACCAACAATCAATTCATCGCCAAGCCCGCCGTCGAACTCTGCCTCATCAGCCGCCAGATCCAATCCATCTAACTCACCCAAGTCATCACCAGCCGAATCACCAGAATCCGCAATCGTCTCAGCGTCCACGCCCATCTCTAAGTCCGCTATTTCGCCACCACCCAAGTCCCCAAGGTCGTCCCCAAGATCTCCCTCAATGTCAGTCGTAACGTCGTCAACGCCCAAGCCACCAATATCCAAGTCATCGGTAGCTAATTCATCAGCCTCCAGCTCACTGGCGATGGAATCATCAAGATCTCCACCATCGGCACCTTCAACGTCGCCATCGAGATCTAGCCCAAGGTCAGCCAAATCCTCGCCCAATTCTCCATCCAGCTCCAACCCTCCAGAGCTGTCTGCCTCGCTAATTTCCGGGCTTTCCAAGTCCAACCCCAATCCCTCCACAAGCGCTTCAGAGGCACTGGCATCATCAGCGGTGTCTAACGCCAGATCTCCCAACTCCAAATCACCTGTATCCAAATCTGCCCCTAAATCACCCAAATCTCCTTCATCAGCAACGCTCCCATCTTCGTCACCAAAATCCAAATCTCCCTCATCTGTGACAGTGTCCTCAGCAGTATCCCCTCCCCCTGTGGAGAACGCCGCAAAATCTGCCGCAGCCGCTGCGCCGGTCATTCCTAGCCCAATGCCTCTGCTATCACCTTCGTCAACTTCACCATCATCTGCCGAATCCAGCGCTGTCTCGTTGGAAATTGCCTCGTCAGACAGCTCTTCCAATCCTTCGAAAGGATCCACCTCATTGGAGCCAATTCCCAACTGATCCAGATCGCTAGCTCCTAAGTCCACGTCTTCCAGAGCGTCATCGATTACTTCGCCCCCGCCATCAAGAGATCGCGCCGTTGTCCCCTCCTCCATCAGCTCATCAACGGTGGGCAGCCCCTCCATCATTTCCACTTCGTCGCCATCCTCAGCCATCCCCCCATCAATGACCAAATCTTCCACTGCATCATCTAGGGAGATTTCCTCATCCCCCAAAGACTCCGTTTCCTCAGGAAGCACCGCTGCCAATTCTGCTGCCTCATCCCTTTCCTCGCCAATCAAGGCCTCCAGCGCCTCATCAGACTCACCGGCGATCGCCTCGTCAATTTGATCCGTCACCCCGATGGCCATCATCTCTTCCATTAATCGCTCGTCGCGATCGCCTTCCAGCTCAACTTCCACCTCATCAGCCCCTTCCACATCCGTCGTCACATCCACATCAGCCAGCGCCTCATCAAGGGCTTCATCCAGCGCCGCCGGGTCCGCATCCAAACCGCTAGTTTCTTCCACCACAGCCAGCTCCGGCGACTCTGCCTCAGGAGTCACGGGGAATAGACCGTCATCATCACCATCACCTCCGCTGGCCGCCGTAAACCCAGCTGCCGCTATCCCCGCCGCTGCAGCAATACCGCCAATGGGCAAACCTGCCCCACCATCGGCGCCATCTTCTTCTGGGGGCTCCGCCAAATTCACGGCGACTTCCGCAGAACCCTCACTGTCAGGATTTTGCAGCCCCGACAAATCCTCATCTAAATACTGGGTCGCCGTTTCATCATCCTGCCACTGCAGGTCGTCGTTTTCCTCGCCTCCAGTCAGATCTTCCGCCAAACGCGGTCCCTCATCACTGCTCAAATTAACCAGCACATCGGGCATACGGAACGTTTCCTCCCGCCGCCGGCTCAGCATATCCACGTTCACATACTGAATAACCGTGGCGTCTTCGTCCTCGTCCTCATCCACCTCCGATGCCCCTTCCAAGTCCATCTCCACCAAAGGCAACTGAGCCCCAGGATCAGAAATATCAAGCCCCGCTCCTTCATCAATGCCCTCTAGACCGTCATCCAACAGCTCACTGCCGTCTTGATCGTCTGGCAAACCCACACCATCCAGATCAGTGAAATCAATATCGTCAGTGTCAGCACTACTCGGGGTAGCGATCATCGGAGGCTCAGCCGACAAATCCGTCAAATCCAAACCGCCCAATGCAAAGGGGTTGCTATCGTCAACAAAATCGCCTGCGTCAGAGTCATCTGCATCAGTCCCAAGAGATTTTGCGGACCGAGTTATAACGCCATCGAACCCATCATTTCTAACAGACTCCTCTTCAGCTAGAGCAGCCGTCGGCAAGTCCATTCCTGGATAAGGGACTCCAGCCAAAGCTGGATCTGTTTCGCTGAGATCTGCACCTGCCACGTTTCCGAAATCTACGGCGTTGGACGGAATCGCGCGATCCGCAAGCACACCACTGCCCGTCGCTACGCCGGTGCCAGTATCCCTGGAGCCAGCGGTATTCCTAATACGCTCCAGCCAGTGCTCTAAAATCGCCTCACTTTGTTCTCCCAAAGTTTGAATACGATCCATCGAGGACTGAAGGGTGGATTCGTAGCGCTGGGTATTGGTTTGCAAGGCGGCAAAAACCGTTTGCAAGGTGCTTTGAAGCTGCTCTAGCACAGCGTTGGACTGGTCCTGCCCCTGGCTTGGGGTGCCAGCACCGCCTTCCCTCTGATATTCCGTTAAAGCTCGATTAACCTGTTCCGTAACCGTCGATTCCAGGCGATCGCCCAAAGGCTGCACCAAATCATCCAGGATTTGACTTTGATTGGATTGCTGCTGGGCTAAAGACTGGTAATACTGGCGCTGCTGCTCGAGCTGCGCCACCTCTGCCGACAAAGATTTCTGCTGTTGTCGCAGCCCGTCTAAATCCGACCTCAATGGGTCTAGGGCCTCCTCTCGCAATCTCTGGATTTCCGCCTCAACGGATTGCACCACTGGCGCTCCGTCCTTTGCCATAGCTTCCGACAGTGCAGCCTGTGCCCGCCCCAGCACCTCTCGAGTGCGCCCGGCAAACTGGCTATCTACCCCATCGCCACCCTCTGAACTGGAGGTCAACAGCGCCGTAATGTCATCAACAAGCGATTTAAGCTGAGAATCCCGGTCGAGCGTCACGATAAAGGTCCTAATAACGGTTGCCACTACCCTAACGGCAAATTTTTAAATTGGGCAGTTTTCGGCAACAACTGGCAATAAAAAATCACCGGAAACACTGACTAGATAAGGCTATGGAGACTTTTTAGGATGATTTGGGATCGTTCCGTTTTTAGGGCGTTCCATAACAGGACTCACCTAAGACATGCCGTTTGAGCCCAAAAACAAACGTTGTAGCGGCTTCCCCCTTTACCAAGCTAATCCTGTGAGGGTTTTGCGTAAGTCCTGAAAATTGCGACGGGGGATCTTGTGGGGTAGGCTTCCTGGACAACTGTCAAAAACCAAAGGCTGAATTACACATGACCAGGTAGAGCGTGTTGCCAAACCACTTTCCGAACAACAAACTTCAATAGAATTTCTGGTTAAACGACGCTTGCGTCAGTGACTAACAACTGAACAATGGAGGGGATATCGGCAGTCAAGCAACGTCAACAAATAAGGCTACGTGCTCTCAGTAAAGCGACGGTGTGAAAATTCAAGCAATGCTAGGATTCTTACCTGCTTATTTTGTCTCAATAGTTATTCTGATATTCTGATTAAGCGTGAGTAAGCGTCGAAAGGAATAAATCAGTGGTGTCAAACCAGCAATGCCTAGAAATTGACGGCGAAGTAACGACTGGTATGGGCTTCCGAAACGCTGCGACCTTTATTTTCGAAATTGGCTTGGGCGATCGCTTACACTAAATTGCCCAGCGTGCTTCGCGGTCGTTGTCGTGAAGTATTCTTAATCAGAGTTATCCCGCGACAGCATGGACGACCGAAATTCATCTCGAAACTCATCTGCAGACTTAGACCTGTTGACTCAGTCTGCGCCTTTCTTCCAGGATTTACCTCCTGAAGCCGTTGAGAAAGCCACGGCTCACGTAGTTGCCCGTAAGCATCCGGCGAACCAGGTCATTCTTCTGGAAAATGACTGGGGCGGCTCGGTGTATTTCATTCTTGAAGGCTGGGCAAAGATACGCACTTACAACCTTGATGGCAAGGAAGTCACCCTAAATATTCTGGGTAAAGGTGAAATTTTTGGGGAAATGGCAGCGTTGGATGAAGTACCCCGGTCCACGGATGTGATTACCCTGGCGCCCACCACTATCGGCAGCATCCCGTCTCAGGATTTTTTGAAATTAATTGAGATGGAGCCCCAGGCAGGCATTCATTTGGCCCAGCTGATGGGACGACGGCTGCGGCAGGTAAACCGACGGCTGCGACTGCGAGAGTCAGATAGTATGTCGCGGGTGGCTGATATTTTGTTGTTCCTGGCCGACGGACAGGGGCGTACTAGTGAAAAGGGTATTGAAATTCCTAATTTGCCCCACCGAGAGTTAAGTAGCTTAAGCGGATTAGCGCGGGAAACGGTGACGCGAGTTTTAACAAAGCTAGAAAAGAAAAACTTGATTTGCCGCGATTCAGATGTGCTGCGTATTCCGAGCGTTGATTCTTTAGAGCGCCTGATTTGTTAGGTGGCAGTGGCTGGGGCGATCGCCAAGGCATGCCAATCGACATCTCGTAGCTAGCCTCTTGTCAATTTTTATTGATTAATCCTTTGCTCACCTAGGGCTATGTCAAGGTGAAGCTAGGGAGGTATTTTACTGCGATGCTCCATTGCGATGGTGCATTCTGATGATCCATTGCCGCAATAGTGGCGATGACGACTCCTGATTAGCCGGTGCGTAGGTAAACTCTGGAGGGTTACGGCTATGGAACTACAAAAAATTTTAGTGGCGCTGGATTACGGCGAGGCGGCGACTCAGGTATTGGACGCAGCGATAACTCTGGCGAAGGGGCAACAGGCAGAGCTGGTGCTGCTGCACTGTGTAGATTACGCGGTGCTTAATGAGGTATCCACGTTTGCATTGGCGGAAGTAGGACCTTATCCCAGGACGATGGGATCTTCCTACGAAGCCCAGGTGCAGCGGATGAATCGAGAGAAGGCAGTGGCGGTGGAGGCGCTTGCGGATTATTGCAGTCAGTGCGATCGCCAGGGGATATCGGCGAGTAGTCACAGCGTGACCGGTGATGTGGGAAGCAGTATCTGCCAAGTGGCGGCGGATTTGGACGTGGATGCGATCGTAATGGGGCGGCGCGGTCGCACTGGGCTTACAGAAGCAGTATTGGGAAGTGCCAGCAATCACGTATTACACCGTTCCCATCGCCCAGTTTTTGTTGTGCAATAGATTCGCCATATATCGCCCGCCATGGGATACACCCACCCAAAAAAACTATGGCTACGTTGAACGGGATAAAAAGCGTCGCAGTGTTTGGGTTGGATAAAAGCGCCAGTTTCAGAACAGCTGCGTAAAGCAACTGTCCCTGTGCGCGGATCGAAGTTTATGGCTGCTTCAATATGGGAAACCGCCTCTTTGATAACCCAGGAATCATCCATAAAACAGTTCGAAGGAGTCTACGAGGGTAAAAGGTGGGATTCGATTGTAACTAAGGCATATGGCCGTCGACAGTGACCCAAGATTTGGTGTCGTTGGCTTTGTGGGTTAGGTCCATTAACAGTTGGGAGTAAACGCCTTCTTCCAGGGACGGTGCAATGCCATTGCCCTCACCAATACCTTGCACCCACGCGTCCACCACCCGCACAAAGGGAGCCAGCCGCCCATCGGGGTAAGTTTTTGGAAATTCCAGCCGCTCGGGAATTTCCAAGGTTTCAAATTCACCGCCAGCGGGGGCAAATTTCAGCGTAAAACCGTGAACGTAGTCTTTCTGGTTGTCGCTGCCCAAAATCAACGTGCCTTTTTCGCCGTACACCTCCACAAAATGCCCGCGACCTTGATAGGTGGTGGAGCTTAGGCACATTTGAATCGGCGTGCCATCGTGCAGGGTCATTAGCAAATTACAAATATCATCGGAATCCACTGACTTGCGATCGCCAGAAACTGGATCCGGGCGACTTTCTACCGAAGTGGTCAAGTTTGCCGCCAGTTGGGCAACGGGACCGAACAACCAGCTGATGTAGTCGAACGCGTGGGAGCCGATCGCCCCGAGAGCGCCGCCGCCCTGCGATCGCAATGCATACCAATTCCACGCCCGGTCTGGATTTGCCCGACTGGACGCCATCCAATCAATTTTGATGAGCCGCCGCTTGCCCACAAACTCTTCTGCCAGTAGCTCCGAAAATCGCTGCCATGCGGGTACATAGCGAAATTCAAAATCAATGGCGGCGATCGCCCCGGAATTTTTCGCCAAAGCTTGCAGCTCCCGCGCTTCCTCCACCGACAACGTCACCGGCTTTTCCAGCAAAATATGCTTCCCGGCAGTTAGCGCCTGCTTTGCCATTTCAAAATGTAAAAACGGCGGCGTGGAAATACTCACCGCATCCACTTCAGGGTGGGCAACCATCACAGCAAAATCATCGAAGGCGTGGGGGATATCCTGTTCCGTGGCAATCTTCTGGGCTTTGGTTAGATCGCGATTCCAAATGGCAACGGGGGTGGTGCGGTGGTGGATTTGGAAGCCCGGCAGATGTATCTTTTGTCCAAAGCCCGTGCCGGCGATCGCCACCCTCACCATCGATTCCGCCATAACCACTTCTCCCGCATTTCACGCATTTCAAATATCTCGCCACAAGATTTTCGCAGCTTTCTCCCCGAGGCGGTAGCGGCATCCCGTCCCCCAACAAAAATTCCCCGACGGAAGCAGTAATTGCGCCCGCCGGGGGATTTTTGATTTTTGCTTGTCCCAATAAGGGGCGTTCTAAATTACGACCCCTAAGACATGGCTTGGATGATGTAGTCGAAGTAGGGAGCTGCCGCTGCTGCATCTTCAGTGCTCAACAGCGCCAAGGATGCGTCTTTCAAGCACTCAATGGCGATCGCCATACCAGGTACGGGCACGCCCAAGGAGTTATACATTTCCCGCACGCCAATGATGCCGATGCGCTCAATGGGGTCCTTGTCTCCCGCTAGGATGCCGTAGGTTACCAGGCGCAAGTACCAGCCATAGTCTCGCAAACATTGAGCTCGCTCCCGTTGACCGTTAGCATTTCCGCCGGGGGCAATGTAATCCGGGCGCTTTTGCCACAGGTTACGACTGGACTCCTGAACAATCTTCTTTTCGTTTTCGGTCAGGGTTCTGACGATGCGCACCCGTTGCTCACCGGTTTTTAAAAAGCTGGAAATATTGCTTAGCTCACCGCTGCTGGGATAGCGCAGTTCATCGTCTGCTTTTAGGATGACTTGGCTAATGACGCTCATAGTGGGATTTATCGGGTGTTTCTCATTACTTTACCAAGGTTTCTCAGGGGCACTGGCTAAAAGCTACGACGGTAAAGGATTCGTAGCATCAAAGTTTGCTAGAGTTTGCCCGCTGCAACCAGTGTAACGCCACTTCAGCATCCTTAAACTGTGACGCCTTATTATTTCGCTATGTAACAGTTTCCAAGGATTGGGAGAAAGAAACCTCTTCGTAAATCTCCTTAGAATGGTTGTACACCTCAATTTTTGACCAAACTTTTGACCGCGGTTTAAGCGCCTTTGCTGCCAATGCTCGAACTTCACTGTCACACCACATTTTCCGACGGCACCTTGACGCCCACTGAGCTGGTGGCGGAGGCGGTGCAACGGGGAGTGCGGGTGTTGGCCATTACCGATCACGACACTTGCGGAGGCTGGCAAGAGGCGATCGCCGCCGCCGACACCTACCGACCGGATTATGACTTAACGATTGTGCCGGGCATTGAGCTGAGTACGATGCACCTGGGGCGATCGCTCCATATCCTAGGCTTTTACCCCGATCCCAAAACGTTGGATGGTCCACTGTTGGAGCGGGCGGCGGGGCGCTGGCGACGGGCGCAAAAAATGGTGAAGATATTGGAGTCGCTGGGATATCCCATTGAAATGCCGAAGCTACCGTCAGGCGCGGTGCCGGGACGTCCCCACATTGCCCAGGCGCTGGTGAATGGGGGGCACGTGGAGTCGGTGAACGATGCGTTTCGATCGCTACTGGGGGACGGCAAGGCTGCCTACGTGCCCTACGAACCCTTTTCCGCTGAAGAGGGCATTCAAATGTTGCGCCAGTGCGGAGCGGTGCCGGTGTGGGCCCACGCATTTCTTTTCAAGGGAGATAAAGTTGGCAATGTCTTGAAAGCTTTGGTGCCGGCTGGGTTGATGGGCTTGGAGGTGCACCATCCGGGGCACAGCGTTAGCGACCAGCGGCAGCTACAGGAATGGTGCGATCAGTACGATCTGTTGGCGACGGGGGGCAGTGATTATCACGGTCCTGGCAATAAGCATCGGGCGGGCGATCGCACCGGATTAAACCGCTTTGAGCTGCCCATAGAGCTACTGCTGCCAATTCAAAAAGCAGCCGCCCAGCTTAAGAAACAGCCCGAGTTTGCGTCCCCTTAAAACCGGGATTTAAAGCTGCTACAAAATTGCTGCCACCAAACAACCGCTACGAAACAATTTCAATCAAGGTTCCGCTGCCAACAAACTCGTAAATCTCATCCACATCTTGATTGGTTAGCGAGATACATCCTAAAGTCCAATTGGAGCGCTTTTCAATATCTCCCTCCGATCCTTGGGGCACACCGTGGATACCAATTTCCCCGCCAATGGTAGCGGTCCAATCTAGCTCCCCCACCAGCTTCGCCTGAAAATGTTCGCGCCAGGACTGGGGTCGAGGATAGTCAATCCAAATAAACTTTGACCAGCCCACATGGGGGTACAGATCGCGCACGAAGTACACCCCCTCCGGCGTTTTTTGGTCCCCTTCCCGAAGCTTGTCCCCCTCAGGAGAGCCGCCAAATACCACGGGATAGGACTTGATGGGCTTGAGATTATTAAAAATAGTTAACCGATACTTGGACTTTTCCACAAGAATTGTCAGGTCACCTTCCCCAGCTTCTCTTTCTAAAAGCTGCTGTAGGGAAATGTCCCCGTTTAAAAGCGCGTCGTTATCAAGCTCATCTAACGAAGGATGAAAAGCTTGTTCCGACGGAAAAAACGAACCCCAAACCACCGCCGGTAGATCGTTAAGGGGCATTAAAAAACCAGCCCGTTCTAGCAAGAAATATCCGGCTCCTCCCATCAGAAACAAAAGAGCCGTAAGTCTCACGGTTTTATTTTTTAAGGCTTTTATCATTTTGAGTCTGGCTCGAGAAAAGTCGTTTTTAGGCACCGTTGGTCATGGGCAGGGCGATGGGGCGATCGCTGGAGATCACGGGCAAGGGGAAGAATTATCTCGTTTCTAGTCGTTTTGTAGGATGACGGCGGGGTACGCATTGATTCCATGGCATTTGATTTATGATCAATTCGACTAATCAATGGGACTAATGGGACTCCCCCGTGGTCTCAATATATCCCCCCCTAGAGAGCGATCGCCCCAATGGCAGCACCTGCAATCACTGAGCCGAAAACCGCCAAGTCGCCAACCGCCGTCAATCAGCTTTTGACCGCTGATATCAATCGGCCGGGGCGCTACCTGGGAACGGAATATGGCTCCCACCACAAGCCCTGGAACGCGCCCACGGTGCGCTGGGTGTTGACCTATCCGGAAATTTACGAGGTGGGCGCGTCGAACCTGGGGCACGTGATCCTTTACAACATTCTCAATACCCAGCCGCGACAATTGTGCGATCGCGCCTATTTGCCCGCGCTGGATTTGTGCGAAAAACTAACAGCCAGCAACACGCCCCTCTTTGGGGTGGAAAATAAGCGCCCCCTAACGGACTACGACATTTTGGGCTTTAGCCTCAGCTATGAGCTGGGGGCAACCAATATCTTAGAAATGCTGACCTTGGCTCAGGTGCCGCTCACTTGGGAGGAGCGCAACGGGTTGGCCCAGGGCAGCGACTGGGGTGGACCGCTGATTTTTGCGGGAGGGCAAACGGCCACATCCAATCCCGAGCCCTACGTAGATTTCTTTGATTTTGTGGTGCTGGGGGACGGCGAAGAGGTGCTGCCGGAAATTGGACTTGTGCTGGACGAAGCCAAGGAAAATGGGCTCACTCGCCAAGAAACCCTGCTGGATTTAGCCCAGGTGCCCGGCGTATATGTGCCCCAGTTTTATGCCATGGGCGCTGATGGAGCGGTGCATCGAACCCGCCCCGACGTACCGGAAAAAATCCTGCGACGGGTCGCCACCCCAATCCCCGCCTACTCCATCGGCTTGGTGCCCTACGTGGAAACGGTGCATGATCGCCTCACCATGGAAATCCGGCGGGGCTGCACCCGAGGCTGTCGCTTTTGTCAGCCGGGAATGCTAACGCGACCGGCGCGGGATGTGGCCCCCGACGAGGTGGTGGATGCGGTGGTGGAGGGGATGCAAAAAACCGGGTTTAATGAGTTTTCCCTGCTGTCCCTAAGCTGTTCCGATTATTTAGCATTGCCGGCGGTGGGATTGGAAATTAAAAACCGCCTGTCTAACGAAAATATTTCCCTGTCTTTGCCCAGCCAACGGGTGGATAGATTCGACGAAAATATCGCCAATATTGTCGGCGGAATCCGCACCAGCAGCCTGACCTTTGCGCCGGAAGCGGGCACCCAGCGCCTGCGGGACATTATTAATAAAGGGCTAACCAACGAGGAGTTACTGAGGGGAATTAGGACCGCCCGCGAGCAAGGATGGGACAAAGTAAAGCTCTATTTTATGATTGGCTTGCCGGGGGAAACGGACGCCGACGTATTAGGAATTGCCGAAACGGTGCGATGGCTTCAGCGGGAATGTCGCATGGAAAACCGTCGCCGTATGGAGTTTAATCTCACCATTTCCAACTTCACCCCCAAGCCCCATACCCCCTTTCAATGGCATTCGGTTTCTATCGCTGAATTCCAGCGAAAACGGGACATGTTGGCGACAGAATTACGCACCATTCGCGGGTTGAAAACCAATTACACCGACTATCAAATTTCCGCCATGGAGGATTTTGTGGGGCGGGGCGATCGCCGGTTAGGAGCCGTCGTTAAGCGGGCGTGGGAGCTGGGCGCTGGCATGGACGCCTGGTGGGAAAGCGTGGAAAAAGCCCACGGTGCCTGGACTCAAGCCATTGAAGAAGCGGGGCTAAGCTGGAAATATCGCCAGGTGGAAGCGGGGGAATGGAAGCTATTTGAAGAGGGCGAGGGGGAGACGGACGAGGAGCGCATGACCGGTGTGGAAATGGATTGGGAGGCGATCGCCCAAGCGCCCCTGCCGTGGGATCACCTAGACACAGGCATCGATAAACAGTGGCTGGTGGATGATTTGCGCAATGCCCTGGCGGCAGCGGTGGTGCCCGACTGTTCCTTCGACGCCTGCTCCCACTGCGGCGTATGCGGTCTCGACTTTGGGCACAACATCATCGTCAAGCCCCCCGAAATCCCCGAATTTACCGGACACTTCAAACCCAACACCACCCGCGCCCAGCGCCTTCGATTCCGCTTCGGCAAAGAAGACGACATGGCATTGCTGGGGCACCTGGACCTAATGCGTCTGTTTGATCGCGCCATCCGCCGAGCCCAACTGCCCATCTCCTTCACCGGCGGCTACCACCCCGGTCCCCGTATCGTCCCCGCCAACGCCCTGTCATTGGGCATCACCAGCAGCGGCGAAATTTTAGATATCGATCTGACGGAAGAGCTGGATCCAGAAGCGGTTCGGAATCGCTTAGCTACCGAACTGCCGGACACTCTGCCTTTGTATTCAGTGGAAGCTATTGATGTGAAGGGCAAAGCGGCGTCGCAGCTTTTGGAAAGTGCGACCTATGAAATTGAGGTGGAGATCGCCCCCATATCCGAATCTGACGCCAGCGATGACGACAGCGATACCCCCAACCCAGTGCCCGCCGAAACCCCAACGGTCACCATCGACACCTGGCAACACTGGATTGACTCGGTGCTGGCTGCGGATAGTTGGGAATGGGAAAAGTTGACCAAGAAAAAAAAGAAAAAGGTGGTGGATATTCGTCCCTGGCTTTTAGAGTTAGCCATTCTTAAGGATGAAAATTCTGACAACGGCGTTGCGGCGATCAAGCTGAAATTCACCGGACTTTGCCGTAACGACGGCACTGTTCTCCGCCCTGAGCTAATTCGCTGGTTATTAGAAAAGGTCAGTGGTCAGCAACTGGCTTTAAAGCGCATTCATCGTAAGTTGCTAATGTTGACCTAATGGCTGCTTTATCATTGATTGCGATCGCGTTCCATGTCCTACAGCGAATTCACCCTTAAAAAAGTCAAACAGGCTTTTGGTCTTGAAACCATAGAGGGTCAATCGCTTTTTTCAAAGGTAGGAAATTCACCGGTTAGCGATTACCTAACCCAGACTCTAGATCGTAACTTGCCCCTCGCTTTAGCAATTAACACAGAGAAAGCGAGGTCTGAACTGATCATTATTAATATTCTGCTTGAGGTTCAAGAAGGGGCGTCTCGGAAGGTTAGCTTATTCTCGGGAATTGACTTTAATGTAGATAAGAATCAGGGGCTTTCTGGATTTTGTGGCTATATTTTGGGTCAGTCTGAAGAACAGCTTTATTTGGATGCTCCGGTGGTGGCGATCGCTGAAGCAAAGAACGAAAATATTATCTCCGCCCTAGGGCAATGCATTGCAGAAATGTACGCCGCCCAACTTTTTAATCAGCGAGAAAACCGGGAGATTACCTGGATTTATGGAGCTGTTACAACGGGAGATGAATGGAAGTTTCTGAAGCTTAGGGATAAAACTGCGTACATTGATCGAGACACGTATTACATCAGTGAAATTGAAAAGATCCTCGGCATTTTGATTGCCATGGTTGAATAATAAATCGTTGTCCAGATGACAATTTAAGAATAGGGTTTCAAACTGAAAGCGCCCCGCCCAGGCTATTAACCTGAGCGGGGCGCTGTGATGAGAATTGAGCGTATCAATTACATTCCAGGCAAGTTTAAACCAGCGGTTAAAGACTCCATTCGGGTGCGCATGGTGTCGGTAGAGTTGCGGTAGGCATCGGCCATGGCGGCGAATACCAAGTCAGATAATACGTCTGCGCCTTCTTCCAGAGCTTCGGGGGAAATGACCACCTTTTTCGGTTCCTGGTTACCGCTCATGGTGACCGTTACCATTCCGCCGCCAGCTTGACCGTCAATTTCCATTTGCTCCAGTTCTTCCTGGAGCTTTTTTGCGTCTTCTTGAACTTGCTGCGCTTTTTGGACGGCGTTGGCTAGCTCTTTCATCTTGCCCAAGCCAAAGCCGAAACCTTTATTATTCTGTGCCATGCGGTTGTGCGGATAGGATAGTACGCGAGTTTTTTGTGGCGAATAGGTGCCACCTTAATCTTCAGCCCATGCTACCACCCGTGTTACAGACTGCCTACGACGATCGCTTTTGGTGCAACGGTTCGTTGGGGTTTAGCGGAGTAGGGGAAGCCGCACGATCAGAGGTTAGGGTTTCGATTAAGACAAATTTGCGCACGGGAGGGGCCTGAAGGTCGCCGCCTTGCCAGCGATCGCCCAGTAACAATCGCCAGCCCCCCAGCCGCCACAGCACAGGCAAACCCACCTTCGCCGCCGTAATCAGCTTGCCTTCTCCTAAAGCCCTTCCCAGCCAGCGCAGACGAATGTAGGCGCGAATATCCTTTAGCAAAGGGCTTTTTTGGCGTTGATTGGGGCTTAAAGCGGTATACAGGCGGCTGGTGACCACTAAATCGCGCTGGAGCCACTGGGTAAAAGGGTCGTTGGTGCGAGGGGCGAAGGATAGGGAGTCGGGAGCGATCGCCGGGGGAGCATTCCGGCGAGGGGGGGCAGGAAGGTTTAACTTTAACGGGCGATCGCACAACAGCGTTCGTCGCCGGGACCGTATGGGAGTCCCAAAGGAGGGCTGGGGAGTTTTTGTTTTTCTTGTTTTTATCAACGGAACGGGACGAAAAAGCCGCGACAGGGCTTGCAAGATAGGCCGTGACACATAGGCAACCCCCTGGCGAATGGGACGGGTCACGCGCTGAAGGAGGGTGTAGCCGGTGCCCCATGCCCAACCGAAAACCGATGTACCCAATAACCGCAACGCCAATCCCCACCGACGCTGCTGGGCAATGGAGCGACTTAGGTGCCACCGCAGCTTGAGCTTTAGCCAACGAATTTTCAGGGGCGACCATTGGGTATTTCTACCTTGTCCCTGCCGTATCTGGAGCAGTCTTCCCGTTGCTAAGCTGGGTTCTGACGCGGGGCGATCGCGCAGCAGCGCCGAATAACGACGGGAGAATCGCGCCCGTACCAGCAGCCACCATCCATCAACGGATCCCAAAGCGGATCGGGAAATCAGCCACGCTTTCACTAGCTGGAGCTGCTTTAGCGCCACCAACCCCCAGTGCAGCCGCAGATAGGCTTTTAACGCATCCCTTTTAGGAATTTGCTGCTGGTGGAGCACGGGCACCAGGCGATGGATTTTTTTCTTAATTAGCCAGTTAGTGTCGAACCGTTCCTGAAGGGGAAATTTCTGATTCCAAGCCCCCTCCCACAGGGTTCGATAGGCCAGGCAGCTGTTCACAAAAATCGCGTCGCCATGTTGCGCAATGCGTAACCAAGCATCAATATCGTCGCAGTTGGTGTCAAAGTTCGAGTCCCATCCCCCAGAGGCCAAAAATGCCTGTCGCTGGAAAGCGACTTGAGCCGGTGTGCCGAAGGGCACCACCTCCATCAACATGCCGTAGTGAATATCCTCTTGGGGAATAAAGTAAGCGTATCCAGGTCCCGTGCGCTGGGTGCGGCTTTGTTCCACGCCCTCTTGGTTAACTTGGGCAGCTTGGGCGGAGCAGATTACCGCTGGGGGACGGCTGGTATTTTGAAAGCGATTCTGGTGATGTTCGATGGCGATCGCCAGTTGGGCAATGCAATCGTCCGCTAAATAATCATCATCGTCCAGGGGTTTGATCCAGTCTCCCTTCGCAAGGGCAACCCCCTGATTAACCGCCGCTGAATGCCCTTGATTCTGGGACTGGCGGTGATAAATAATGGGATGGTCAGGGTCGCTATGGGTTGCGATCAACACTTTACCGTAGGCATCGGTGCCGTCCGTAGACTGGTCGTCCACTATGACAATTTCGCAGGGTACCGTTTGGGCGATCACCGACTGCACTGCCCGTTTAAGCAAGGGGAGTCGGTTGTAGGTGGTAATAACAACGGTGAACGACGGCGAAGAAAACATAGGAAACGCCCTAAAGGCAAGTGTCCCTAGCGAATTAGGAGTAGTTTTGGCGGGTTTAGAGGCGGTCATTAACTAAGTTTCGAAAACGAATTTCGAAAATTTGGATCTCGAAAACTAAATTTCGAAGCCTAGCGCTAAGACGTTACCGCCCCACTAATTTACTTTTTGGGCGGAGCCGGCACTTCCCACCGCGTAAAACTTCTAACAGCAATTAACGATACACCCTGTGTCGATGGCTGAAATCTGTTGCAATCTGCAATGCTGAAAACAGCAATATCGGCAGCGCATGCATGCAATATAGGGGCGCAACAAACGTCAACGCTGCAATGCAACCCGGTTGGTGACAGTTTATCGGATGACCCAAAAGAGAAGACCAATTAAGTCTTTCTCGCATACGATAAAAATTAAGAATGGTTTAACGTTCTAGCGCTGTCGCCAATTTTTTTTACGCTGCTTTATTCACTGACTGATTATGCGTCATGAGCACCCCGTTTCCCGGCTTTAGTCTTCAATTTGTTTCAAAAGCGTCCGGCAAAATCCGTAATTCGATGGGCAATTTAGAGGATCGTATGCTGCGCCCCTGCTATCCCTGGGTGATCGCCACAGCCATTGCCTTGGGATGGTCTGTGCCGGCGATCGCTCAGGTCAGCACCAATGACGAGCTGTTGGCCCAGAGTGACGTGGAAAGCTGCGATGAGCTGCTGGAGCAGGCACGGCTAACGGGCAAGGGTCAGTGCTTGACGGAGCAAGGCAATCGCTATGAAGGGGAGTTTGTGGACGGACAGCGCACCGGGACAGGACGGCTCACCTACGCCGCTGGTGGGTTTTATGAAGGGGAGTTTGTGGACGGTTTATTTGAGGGGCAGGGGGTTTTTGAGGCTGCTCAAGGTCACCGCTACGAAGGGAAGTTTGCGGGGGGGCAGTTCAATGGACAAGGTACCTACAGCACCGCTGACGGCAGCGTTTACGAAGGAGAGTTTTTAAATAACACCTTCCACGGGGAAGGCACCTATACCTACGCTGACGGGCGATCGCTATCTGGGATGTGGCAACAGGGGGGCTACATGGGAGAAGTGCCGGAGGATCCCACCTCTGAAGCACCAGAAACCCTGGAGGCGTCCGATGAGCCTGAGGGAGAAGTGAACAACAACGGCGCCAACAGTAGTTTTTCGCCCGCCGAGGAGGATAGTGAAGAAAATGCTGCTGGAGGTCGGGTTCGTCCTGACTCCCTAGCCCCCGCCGTCGGTCGCCAATAGTTACTTAATTTGTCGATAGTTACTTAATTTAGGGCTGCCTTGCCCCATTGCCCCCGGGGTTTGCCATTATCAAGTCAGAAGCTAAAGGTTTGTGGAGGCTTCTATGGCGATCGCCCCCGGCAGCGGCACCGATAGAAACGGCACCGATAAAAACGGCAGCAGCTCAAAAAGTCAGAAAAAATCAGCCCCTAAACGTCGAAAAAAGCCCCCGTCAAAATCAGAGCGGTTTTTGGGAAAAGGCACGGTTTGGATTGGCGATGCTACCGCCTGTTTAAATCAGGTTCAGCACCGGCTTAAAGAGCAAGAAAAGAATAGCCAACCACATGGGGTGATTACGCCCTCTCCCCAAGCAGCGCGGGCGTTGGGAGTGCCATCGCGATCCCTAGACCAATGGGCAGCGTTCCATTTGCCACCGTTTAACACTGGGTCGGTAATCGTTACCCACCGCTTGATTCGTGCCGCCGTGGGGCAGTATTGGGAGAAAACCACGGACTTAGCTGCCACCGCTCAGCGCATTTTGCCTACCGTGCGTCAGTACTTTCGAGGAGGGTTGAACCTGGAAAAGTTGCGCAACTGTGCCACCGTTTCCACCCGATCGCGTCAAATTGCCCAAATTGCGATCGCCTATCGGGCGGCCCTGCGATCGCGAAAGCTAATTGATGAAGCGGAGCTATTTAACGTCATCACGGCAAAGCTTTCTGAAAATATCGATGTCACAATCGATGTCACAGGTGAGCCACGGGGCAACCAGCCCCCAGCATTAATTTACGGCTACCCCTGGGTAACGCTAGATGAGGCGCGGTTTATTATCCAGGCGGCGCCAGCCGGGAGCGGAATTTGTTTGGATGCGGCGGCGGTGGACGCGATCGCTCTTTTCCAAGAAGCCGGCTGGGAAATTGTTCATTTGGCAGAAACATCGCCATCGGAGCAAATTACGCCCCAGCCCTACAGCTTTGCCAACGGGGCTGCCGAGGTGCGCTGGGCATTGGGACAGGTGAAACAGTGGCTAATGGACGGGGTGCCACCGCGACAGATTGCACTGGTGGCGCGGGACGAGCGTACCTATGGAGAATGGCTGGCGGATGTGGCGTGGGACTATAACACCCCCGTGAGACTGTTGTTTAGCATTCCCCTGGGGGCAACGCGAGCGGGGGGCTGGGTGCGAGACTTGCTGGAGGCGGCCACCAGTAACTTTCCCTTTGAAACCACTGCCAAAATCCTGCGCCATCCTCTCTGTGGCTATGGGGTGGTGGTGGATCCTGCCTTGGCGGAAGGGGCAAAAGAGGGGGACGCAGCCGAAGAAACTACAAATACAGCTAAAGATGCAAATACAGCTAAAGATATTAAAGCTGACAATATTGATGCTGAAGGGGTTAAACCAGCGGAACCGGGCGACGATTGGTGGCATTTGGCACGGCGGCGGCATCCGGAGGGGCTAGAGGCTTGGGCGGCGATCGGCATTGATTTAAAAACCTGGCTAGAGCCGGGGGCAGCAAAGCAAAGTCGCGGACATTGGGTAAGTTGGCTGGACGACGTGATTTTTAAAGCCAAGCTGCGATCGCGAGCCCAAAGCTGTCCCCGGGAAACCAGCGCCATCAATGCCCTAAAAAACCAACTGGCGGCACTGGAACGCTTCCAGGAATTCCACCAGACCCCTCAGCCCAAAGCTAAATCTACGGCGCAGGACACCCTCACCCTTACCCAGTTTGCTGATGAAATTCGCGATGTGCTGAGCCTAACCACCGTACCGGCAGAGCCTGGTCGAGCCGGTGTGGAGTTGCACCAGCCGCGAGCAATGGTGGGCAGCCGCTATGACCATGTGATTATTTTGGGGGCGATGGAGGGGACGCTGCCGGAGCCCGTCGTTAACGATCCAGTGGTGGATTTTTACGATCGCAAACGCCTAACCCGCGCTGGTTTTCCCCTGGATAGCGCCGCTACTTTAGCCCGCCGGGAATGGCTCCACTTTCAGCACGCCGTCGCCGCCGCGGGGAAGTCCTTAACGGTCACCTATCCCAAACTGGTGGGCAAAGAGGAAAAACTCCCCAGCGCCTTTCTAGATCGCATCGGCATTGCTGAAGCCCGTATTGCTCCCGGTCCTGATAATCCACCCGCTAGCTGGTCCGAAGCCTACCGCGCCTTTTTGCCCCACTTAAAAAATCGCAACGCCCTAACCCCAGACTTTACGGCGGATAAAATCCAGGTGCTGTCTCGGGTTCACCACTCGTGGACGGTGGAAAAGCAGCGGGAAATGGTGGGTCCGGCTGACGAATACGATGGCGCCATTGGGTTGGGCGTTGAGCCGCGCGATCGCATCTTTAGCGCCTCTCAAATTACCGCCATTGGACAGTGCGGCTTTAAGTGGTTTGCAGAACGGCTGTTGCGATCGCGGGACCTACCGGAGGCGGACGACGGGCTAAGCGCAGCCAAAAGCGGCACCTTTTACCATCGGGTCTTAGAAATTTTGCTGGACCTATGGCGCTTGGATTCGGCGGAAAAGTGTCTGGAAAAACTAGAGGAGGCGGTGGCGCTGGCTGCGGAAGAAATGCGGCTGGATACAATTTTGACTTGGCAATCCCAGCGCCCAGAAATGACCGCGATTTTGCGGCGGGCGATCGCCAGTGAATGGTTTATGCCGGAGGGCACCCAGTTCCTGAAAGGCGAATCAAAATTTGACGGCGAATGGCATGGATTGCGCGTTACGGGGCAATTGGATCGTATTGATCGTCGCCCCACTGTAGATGGCGACAATGGCTTGGTAATCATCGACTACAAAACTGGAAAATCTTTTCCCAAAGGGGCAAAAAACAACGAGGGAAAAGCAAAGTTGGATGTGCAGTTGGCGCTATATAAAGATGTTGCGCCCCACGATCCCAACCTATCAGAATTGCCCGAAGACGAAGCGATTGCCGACGCCTTTTACTTCAGCATTAAAAAGGGTGAACGACTTGATCAAAGTAAAAAAGATAAAGTCAACCAAGATAGTCAGCTAGCTAACTTGGCGGAGCGGGTAAAAGCCACCTTATTCGAAGGACAATACCTGGTGCAGCCGGATCGCGATCGCAACGCCTGTCAGTATTGTGCCGCCAAACTTGCCTGCCGTCAGGGCGATCGCCTAGCCCGAAAAATCACCCCTAAACTGCTAGACGATCAAGCCAACGTTAATCAAAACGCTAATCAAAGCGAATAGAAGCTAGGGGCAGTCATCACTTAAATTTCAAGCCCAGAAACCACAAGGGTTTTAGCCCCTAATATGCTTTATTTTGAAAGGGCGTGGACTCCCCACTGTGTAAGGCTTCTGGCACTAATTGATGACACGCCCTAGGCACAGTTAATGTCTGTCGAAAAGGACTGCAAACATGTCGCAGCATCTTCGACGCGCTTTCCTACCCTTGAAACTGTTACGCCAAATGAGTCCAAAAGGTGTAGCGCATGCTCAACTTGTGGGTTGGTATCCGGATAGGTAACGCCTGCCTTTGATGAAGTTGCTCCGTCTAAACCAAGCAATCGCTCTAGCTGGATTAGTGCACCCAAAGCCGTTAAATGGGTTTGCCCCTGTGGATCGACGATCATCACAGTTTTCACCACTTCAGTGCCATGGAGATCTCGACCTGCTACGGCAATTTGGATTTCGTGGCTGGCACCGCTGCCGGGGTTGTGTAGCAGCGATCGCCGTAGTCCCGTGAAGCGATCGCCACTGATCAGCGTCCAGAGACCAGAGCGGATTAAAAATCGAAGAAGTCCCGTTGCTAGCCCGTCATCAAAGGCGATACGGGTAGCAACCGTCCTGGCTCCAGTGGTTTGTGGCAACGTCAGCTGATCCGGAGTGTCAAAGCGGTAGACCGGCGTGGTGTATCCCCTTGGAAAGGTCACCGTACGTGGATCAGTGAAGGGCTTCACCTGTATCAACTGACCGTCGATCATCGTTGCAAAAGGCGTTGCCAAACGGTCCATATATTCAACGGAGTTGGGTCCCGACTTATCCTGCATCGAGAATAAAACGCTGATGTCAATGCGTTCCACGTTCAGCAGAGTTCGGGCGATCGCCACCGTCGCGATCGAAGCAACGCCCCCCATCCAACCAGAAGCAAATAGCACTGGCGCTTTTAAAGGTTTTCCCACAAGTCCCGCCGCTGACGCCCGCAGTCGTTCCGGCCATCGGGTAATGTCCATGTAGGGAATGCTATGTTGCACCGCATCCCACAGTAGATAATCCTCTGGATCATTAACCGCCGCAACCACTGCACGAAATCGCACCCCCTGTAGCGGATCTGGACGATCCACATCCAGCCGGAATCCTTGAGCGTGCCCCAGCTCCCGAGCCAGTGCATCAGCTTTTTCCAGGCTTCGTCCAGCAATAACTAGCGACAGTTGAGGGTGGCGCTGGCGAATCAAAGCTGCAACCTGGCGACCAACAACTCCATAGCCTCCAGCAATTAAAACGGCATCTTGCATCTTCACAATGAGAGTCCTCCAATGGCGTGCAAGCGGTGTTTGTAAGCAATCTCTTTTGGACAATAATCTCGAGCGTCAACGATGCCTAAAGCCCCATCGCTGATTGCGTTGCAAAGACAATAATTCCCAGCGCTACCAGTCCTAGACAGAGGGTCACCAGTACCTGAGACCAGCGTGCATCCAGAAGCAAAGCGCTGGCATTGGAAGGGGTGGCGATCGCGATCGGGCTAATGTCCCTCAGTGCCTGGAGTGACATTGCCATTAAAGGAAATGCCAGCACTGTTCCCCACACCTCGATCGCGAACAAAGCTAGCGGCATCGCATCGGGCGAAACGGGAAAGATTTGAGCCAAATCCAAACCATAAACGCCGAAGAAAGATAAGCCGCACAATGCCGACCCCCACAGCGCCCAACGCTCCGATTTCCAAACGAAATAAGCCAACAGCAAACTGCCCGGTCCCAAAATGGTCAGAAACGTATTGAATACCCCCAACGTTAAGGGGTTGATATGGGCAAAGCTGCGAGTTTCGATGGGGCCGCCAGGCACCAATACACTCAGGGACACCGACGAAACTCCCAACAAAATAGCGGTCCAGTGTTGAATCTTAAGGGACATAGCCATCAATCTCCTTAGCAAAAAATCAGACAATACAAGCCGAATCATTCAAACTAAAGCCGACAAAACTCCAAGGCAGAACGTACTTAGCGATCGCCCGGTTTATACGCCGTTTCCTTCAGCAAATGACTCACCAAAAGCTTTAGGAAGAACAGCGGCAAAAACCACTCCAATCCCGGCGTTGGCGTTAGGAAATAGCGATCGCCCAGCAGCGCCAAGCCGAACATCCCGAAGGCGATCGGTCGTTGCAAATACAAAGGACTGGCCAAAATCAACGCCGCCGCCCCGAGCAAAAAACTCGACACCCCAACGAAAAAGAACACGTCTGCGCCACGAAACAACAGCGACACCAGCCCAATGTGGAAAAGGTGCAACGCCACGAACCCAAAATGATGCCGCGCCCGTTGACCCGGACGGTGATACCAACCTTTAGCCGCTGACGTGGCGTTAGTCAGCACCCCTCCCACAATGTCAAACCCCAACAGCGCGATCGCCCCTAGCTGCCAAGAACTCCAATCCATTGCCAGCGTGGCCCCATAAACCGGAGCCGCGATCGCCGCCCCGAAAGCAGGAATAAACTGCACCGCCAACTCCGCCGAAGTCGCCCCCGAACCGATTAGTCGATCTAGCCACCCAGGCTTTTGCGACGGCGAAAATGCCGAACGATGCCAAGCACTGAACTGCATAGGCACTACCTCACAACAGTTGTTATGCAATGAATATAACAACTGTTGTGATAAACTGTCCATAGAAGTTCGAAATTGCTTCCAGCGACAGTATCTTCAAACGACAGTATTTAGAGGCAGCAAATATCGCCGCTCAAAATGATCGACGCCTTGAGGTGTCCGAAGCCGCTTGGCGAGTAATTGCTCGGGAGGGGTTAGATCGCGCCAGCATGCGGGCGATCGCCCAGGAGATGGACTGCACCACAGGCGTGGTCACCCACTATTTTCGCAATAAGCAAGAGTTGATTTTATTCGCCCTGCATCAGGTAACGGAGCGGTTGCGGGGGCAAATGGACGTCGCGATCACTAACTTGTCAGGGGTGGACCGGTTGGTGGCCATGCTGTTGTCGTTTTTACCGCTGGATCAGACGCGGCAAGAAATCTTGCAGGTGTGGGTGGCGTTTCTGGGCTATGCCGTAGGACGGCAAGACTTAATGGTGGAGCATCGACACAGTGCGGGGGAGCTGCGGAAAGTCGTTATCCAAGAATTAGCAGCACTGCAAAAACAGCAGATTATTCGCTCTGATATTGATCCGGCGATCGAAGCCAATGTGCTGCTAGCACTGGTCAATGGCATCAGTTTGGATACGTTGATCCAATCCCAGCCACTTGACTCTAAGCAGCAGAAAATTGCTTTACAGCGTTACGTCAGCGGACTTTTAAATCATTGATGTCAGTTCGATGGCACGAAAATCAGCTCAAATCCGCTTCCCCTTTATCAAGCGAATCTTGCAAGGAGGGCTTTTCGTAGAACTGAGGTCATTGATAAAGACTTCGTTGAGCAGAATCAGAGCTGTTAGAACAATTGGCACACAATCAATTGGCATACAATTTGCACGCAGCGCTACCAAGGGTCAGCTATGCCGTGTTCATTCGGTCGGCAAACTGTCTGGTTTTCAGCCCTATTTCGATAGTTTCTAACAGTTTGGTCATGCCCGTTGTGTTGACCATCTCAGGTGCAATACCCAGTTTTTTAGCCGTTTGCATTGCCCCTTCCGTCAAGGAATGGCTGGCATAGCCCGTCACAATAATCACCAAATCAGCGCTGGCAATTTGACTTTCCCCTTGCTGGGCTAAGCTAACGCCGCTTTGAGTGGAGTACCACACCAGTTCCACTTGAGAATCCCGCAACCGATTTTTTACCGCCGTTTGTAGGCGATCATGCCCACCAAAAATCACGACTTTCCCCGCAAGTTGGGTATACAGCTTCGGACGCCGCTCGCTAGACCGATGACGAATGCGAGGCTGTAGCTCTGGACCTCGGTCCACCCGCGCCCGATTTTGCATTGCCTTGTCGTAAATAAAGTGCAGGGTTTGCTCGCAACTGCCGCGCATTCGAGCCACGGCACCCTCTTCGCTGTAGGTATTAATTTGCTCAATCAGGGTGGTCACCACCTCTTCTAACCCCCCGATCGCCCGCAAATCATTTATGTAGCCCTTAACGGCGATCGCGGCATCGGTGGCACTGAAAAAGTCCGTTTGCTCCCGGATCATGTCGAGCAAGTCTTCTTTTAATTGCGATCGCCAAATTCGATCCTGCTTGTGCTGCTTTTCCTCCAGCAACCGCTCCTCCTGCAAAATCAACTGGCGATCCGCTATTTCCGCAGCTTTCATCGGCGCGTCTTCTATTTGCTGCTCAATATTTGCCCTGGTCTCCAGAAGCTGCCGACGATTAACACTGTCGCTAAATTCTGCCTCTGGAAGCTGATCCAATGCCTCAACCACCGACGCTAGCAACCCGTCCAACCGTTTTTTAATCTCCCCTAAAGCCTCTTGGTAGTAACCATCGCGCTGTTTTTCTAGGCGTCGCGTTTCAATTTCTTCTTGGGCGTTTTTAACTAAGGCTTGAACTGAGTCTTCCAGTTCGTCTAACTCCGTCAAGTTCAACACTTATTTCTCCTCACACACGCAGTAAGTAGTCTAAAAATATCAATCTGGAAATATCTTTCACCATGAAACCCTCTGGGGAATCTAGACACATCCATCAAAAGTCAAGTCAAATGCAAAAAAATAAAATTCAGGGCAAGAAAAGAAACGATATCTTTTGCCCCTATCGAATTAACACGGTGTCACGTTACTGGCGGTTGTAATTTTCTTTGCACAACCGTTTTCAACGACACTTTTATAAGCAATTTTTTTGACTAATCGGTCTGAGAGCCTACTCCCATCCTAGCCCTATAGGGGACAACAGGTGCCCCCTTTGCAACTTAATTTCTTAAGTAGATTTCGGGATAAATTCCCCGTAAATTTCTCGTGAATTTCCCACTGGCTTCTAAGACTCGTCCGCCGGTCCATCCGCAGGCGATCGCCACCACGGAGGCGCACAGAGCAGGCACAGGGGGACTCATCCCAGGGCACGCTAACCATCCTTCGATGTTTTGTTCAGGCGATGCTTCGTTAAAATATCTTAAAAGCTCAGCAAAAACAAAACCCTATGCTTTACCGACGCTTTGGTAAGACCGAGTTGTCCATGCCGGTATTCTCCTGTGGCGGCATGCGCTACCAGCAGGCGTGGACTGATTTAAAGCCCGACACCATTAAAACCGAAGGACAAAAAAATCTAGAAGCGGTTATTCGTCGCTCCGTGGACCTGGGAATTAATCATATTGAAACGGCGCGGGGCTATGGCAGTTCGGAAATGCAGCTTGGGTGGATTTTACCTCAGCTTCCTCGCCACAAATTAATTATTCAAACGAAGGTTGGACCTCGAAAAAAGGTGGAGGAATTCGAAGAGAACTTCCACAAATCTCTTGACTATTTAAAGGTGGATTATATCGATCTTTTCGGCATCCACGGAATTAATACCCAAGAGGATTTAGATAACACATTACGTCCCGGTGGCTGTTTAGAAAAAGCGCTGAAATGGAAAGAGCAAGGGAAGTTACGACATATTGGTTTTTCCACCCACGGTCCCACCCATATTATTGTGGACGCCATTAAATCGGGGCAATTCGATTATGTAAACCTGCACTGGTACTACATCAATCAATTTAATTGGGCGGCAGTTCAGGCAGCCACAGACTTGGATATGGGCGTGTTTATTATTAGCCCCACCAACAAGGGAGGCATGCTGAATGAACCGCCAGACAAGTTAGTGGAACTGTGCAGTCCCCTCAGTCCCATGGTGTTCAACGACCTGTTTTGTTTGAGCCATCCCCAGGTTCACACCTTAAGTTTGGGGGCGTCTAAGCCCAGTGACTTTGATGAGCACCTAAAAACCCTGGATGTGCTGGACCAGGTGTCTGAAATTTTGCCGCCGATTTTGCAGCGCCTTGAGGGAGCAATGGTGGACGCCTTTGACACGGCGCTGGGTTCCGGTCAGGGAGAGCCCTGGAAGCGATCCTGGCACCGTGGTTTGCCGGAGCCCCACCATGTGCCAGGGGAAATCAGCGTCAAAACCATTGTGTGGCTGTGGAATTTGGCGAAGGCTTTTGATTTAACGGAGTACGCCAAAATGCGCTACAACCTGCTGGGGAATGGGGGCGATTGGTTTCCCGGACAGCGCGGCGATCGCCTCGGGGAATTCAACCTGGCTGCCTGCCTACAAAACAGTCCCCACGCCGAGAAAATTCCTCAGGTCCTCCAGGAAGCCCACGGCTTATTTAAAGAAGCCCGAGTAAAACGCGAATCCCAATCCTAATTTATGCCATAGCCCCAGTCCCCCTTTATCACTGGGGGGCTGGGGAGGGCTACGCTTAGCAGCAACCATCTCCCTGGTAGTGCCAGGTGGGAGGGGTAATTAACACCGTATCGGGATCCGTGCTCGCCAAAGCGCTGGCGGTCTTGTCGCAAACACCGGTAGGAATCCCCTTAGGCAAGGTATGGCCTTTGCCATCGTTTAGCAGGGGCTCGGATCCGGTGTAAATGGCAGTGCGTCCAGTGAAAATACACGCTCCATCAGGGGCAACAGGAACCTTGTACGCTACACTATCGAGGCTTTCTAGCAACAAGTCTTCGTCCAGGTTATAGGTAACCTTATCTAGCATGCGGTAGGGGCGTCGCGCTCGAATTTCCACCTGGCCAAATCCCACGTCCACCAGTGCGCCCACATACCTTTCATAGGTTTGTGCCCCGGATAAGCACATGGCTCGCAGCCGCTCGTCAGCCTGCAGGTGGGCAGGAATGGGGCGGGCGGCGATCGGATCACTCATCATCAGTCGACCGCGAGGCTGGAGCACACGGTGGGCTTCCTCCAGGGCTTTTTGTAAATCTGCAGGCTCAAAAATATTGAACAGGCAATTTTGGGCATAAACGCCGGCGATTCCGTCATCGGCAGGCAAATCAAAAGCTCCCCCCTCACGGATCTCCACAAAGCTGGTGTCAAACCAGTCATTAAGCCGCGCCGCCTCTTCCAGGTTTTCGCGCGCTGCCTGACGCATTTCTGCCACGGGCTCCACCGCAATGACCGCGCCGGGACGCCGGGAAAAGTAAGCAAACTGGAGAGCTTCCAAACCGCCACCCACGCCCACGTACATCACCGTCGGCTCATCCACCAGCTCCTGAGGCTGCACCGTTGTGCCACAGCCGTAGTTCATTTCGTTCATGCGGTCAGGAACATTAAGCCCAGGCAGCTTTAATGATCCTCCCTGTACACAACACAGCCCCACTTCTGGGGTTACGGCCACTTCCCGATAAAAGTCGGCGGTTGTTTCCAAATATCCGGTCATTGCCAAAGTCCTGCGTAAATTTCATCAATCTGCGACGTTTTCGCACGATTGCCCCGTGCAAAACGCTTGCAAAATATTTCCCATATTGCCAAGGGACTCACTGTGGACGTTTACCGAGGAATCCACACCACCGGGGTTCAGAAAACCGTCCCCAGTGGCGATCAATTTACCCGTTATCCGTCAGAACTTGGTAATTGGCTGAGCTTGTCACAGGTGGCTTCAATGCTGGCGACGCTGCCGGGGTTGATTAGGCCGAAGTAGTCAAAGGTATGCACAGCGTCGGTTTGGGTGGCTTTTAATTTTCCCCAAAACGCATCTTTTTTGAGCTGGGCCAATAAATTATCCTGAGTGTTCACCACCAGCAGTGCCTCAGGGTTAGAGGTTAGAACTTTCTCCTCTGACAGGGTGATGTAGCCGTCAAAGGGACTTTTTCCCTGTAAATCTGCCGTTAAGTTTTTCACATTAAATTTAGATAGAAAGTCTCCTGCCCAACTGTTTTTGTTGGGGGACAGCAGGGGCTGGCGGCTTACCAAGATTAAGGCGGAGGGGGCAGAATCAGGCGCTTTGGCGAGGCAAGCATCGTAGCGCCCCAACAGGGGCTGGGGGTCGGCGCCCATCTGTTGAGCTAGATCCGTGGTTAGGGCTTTTAAACCGTCCCAGCCGTTTACGTCCGTAGCTAAGGTTTTAACCCCCAGCTCTTCCAAGCGATTTAAGGTTTTGTCGTGAAATCCAGCGGCTCCAATTACTAAATCTGGCTTTAGGGCCACAATCTTTTCCAGGTTGGGCTCCGCTCGTCCTGCGCTAACCACCTCTAGTCCAGCAAAGCGACTGTCCTCTCGCATCAGGGAACTGCCGGGAATGCCGGCGAGCTTATCCTTGTCGAGGGTGTGCACCAGGTCAGCGGTTAGGGACGTTAGGGTAACGATGACTTTGATGTCGGAGGTGTTGTCCGTTTCTCCGGTGCTGGCGGTTTCGGCGGCTTCAGTGGCCGTTTCAGTGGCGGCGGCTTCGACGGCGGGAGGATTCGAGTCGGTTGGGGCAGTGGAGTCGGCAGAGCAGGAGGCGATCGCCCCCATACCGGCCATTAACAGGGCGATCGCCCCCAATCGCCAGCGCACGCTCCACCGCCGATTGTTTTGATGCTGGTCATTTTGATAATTAACAATGCCCATGGTTAAACCCTTTTTAGTTAAGAACTGAGTGTAAGTAAGGAAACAAAAGTCCAATCAAAAATAAAAAAGCGCAGAGCTTGGTATGACAAACTCTGCGAAAGAACGGTTACGCGATCGCGCCCTTAGAAACGCACATTAAGACCAACGCGCACGTTAATTCCCGGCTGGGTGTACTGCTCAACGCCGTCATCGCCGTCTTGGACGCCAATATTTCGCACCTCAGAGTATTGGTAATACTCGTTGTTGAAAATATTGTAAATGCCCACATTAACGCCGAAGTTAGGGGTGGGATTGTAGCTACCAATGAGGTCGAACACCGCATAGCCGTCGGGAACAAACTGGTCCCCATCGGGGGTGCGAGCCTCTCCGGCAAAAGTGCCAATAAACTCCGCCCGCCAAATATCATCAGGGGAGGTGTACCGCAGTCCCAAAACGGCCTTCAACGGATCAATGGTGTTCAAGGGCTCGTCATTTTCCTCGTCATCGCCCACGGTGTAGGACAGGCTACCGAGGATGCTGAAACCGTAAGGCTCGGGGCTAAAGCGATATTCGCCGCTCACCTCAATGCCGTAAATTCGCGCTCCATCCACGTTGATGGTTTGAAACTGGTTAATAGAGCGATCCGGACCAATTTGGCGGCGACCTACCAGCTGACCGGTGGCAATAAAGTTGTCATAGGTGTTGTAGAAGCCGGTAATGCCGAAGTCAAACTGGGGGTAGTTCCCGCGAATACCGATTTCAAAGCTATCGCTGGTTTCCGGCTCCAGGTCAGGACTAGAGATGGTTTCGTAGCCAAAGGCAAAGTTAGTGAAACCGCTGGTGATTTCGCTGTAAAGGGGCGCGCGGAAGCCTCGAGCATATTGACCATATAGGGACAGCTCCGGCGTTGCCCGGTATAGCAAGGCAATGCGGGGCGACAGAGCAGAGGCATCTAGGTCCACCGCCTCGCCGTTAAATTCATCGCTGTTGCTGGTGTCTAGGTCGTAGTGGTCAAACCGCAGACCCGCAATAATTTCAAAGTCGCCAATGGAAATTTCATCCTGAACATAAATTCCCAGCCGCGTGGTTTCGCCGTCAGCAAAGTCCTTTTCGGGGAAGGTACCGGACACGCCGAAATTACGGGTGGTAATGCCGGAAATCAAGCCCGTTTGGGTGCGATCGCGAGGACGGGAATTTTCCGTTTGAGAGAAATCAATACCGTAGGTTAACCGGTGTTGGGCTGCCCCCGTTTCAAAATCACTGCGCAGTTGTAAATCGGCACCGAAGCTATCGGACTCGAATTCATTAAAGCTGTCGCGGCGAACGGGCTCCTCTGATAGCCGTGCTGAACCTTGGGGGCGAATCTCTGACACTTCCTCGGTGGTATCAGCGTTTTGGTAGTAAATCTGCGCCCGAGCAAACTGCAAAAACGATTCACTATCGGCATCGTCGTACTCGTAGCCTAAGCTCAAACGGGTACGCTCAATACGGTTTTCACCGGTGCTGCGTAGCTGGGTTAGAGAGGCGCGGCGGGCGGAGAAGGCGCGGTTGCCTTGGGCCACTTTGTATTTGGTGGAGCGATTAATCTCCTCGAAAATTACGTTGAGCTGGCTAGAGTCGTTGATTTCGTAAACCAGGTTTGTAAAGACGTTGGTGTCGTCGGTGTCGATGCTGTTGCTAAACTCCACGGGACCAAAATTGTCCAGCTCACGGGCGTCGCGGCGACTCACCACAAATACCCCGGTGGCAGGACCGATGCGCCCAGCAAAGCGACCTACGTTGTTAAATCCACCGGAAGCACTGAGGTAGGTGCTGGAAATATCGCCAGCAAAGGTGTCTTCCTCGTCTTCCAAAAGATCGCTGGGCTGGAGCGATCGGTAAGACACCACACCGCCGAGGGCATCGCTACCGTACAAAGTAGACGCCGGACCCCGCAGCACCTCGATCGCCTGCAAAGTGGCAAAATCCACATAGTCGCCGCGACCGATGCGGAACCCTCCCGGCGGCAATCCACCAAAAGTGAACGATTCCGGTAGGCGAATGTTGTCTACCTGGAACAGCACCCGATTACCTTCAATACCGCGAATGTTGATGTCCTGGGCACCGTAGCGCTGCAGGGAGCCGTCCACGGACACCCCCGGCTCATAGCGCAGCAGTTCCTGGAGCCCATCCGCTTCGTAAAATTCCCAGTCGTCTCGCTCAAATACCGTTACCGTAGCGGGCAAATCATCCACTGGCACTGGGTTTCGGGTACCCGTCACCGTAAATCGCAGCACCCCGTCACCGTCAGCCGCAGCCCCATCAACGGACTCCCCCTGGGCAACGGTTGTATCGGAATCGTCGGAATCAGTGGCACCGGAGTCAGCCGTATCAGCACTGTCACCAGCGGCGTTCTGCCCCAGTAAGTTTGCAGCAGTGTCGTCCTCTCCAGGGGTTTGGGCGGTGCTGGCGTTGTCCAAGGTTTCGGGGGTCAGGCTGGCGATCGCCCCTTCACGTCCTTCGCCGTCAGAATCACCGCTGTCGACAGCACTGTTTAGGGTGATATTTTCTGGGGCCATATCCTCGGCGATCGCCGAGTCCACCGTTTCCACATCATCAGCGCTGATTGCTTCCGCTTGGAAACCCTGATGGCCACGTCCCTCAGAAATACCGGTGGCCACATTTGTAGCAGTGGGCACTTCAGCGAGATCTGATGGCGTTAATGAACTAATTGACGAGTCGGAGGCTTTTTGAACAGTATCCGCAGAGGATTCAGCCAAAGCCGCAGTGCTCCACATCAAGCCGGCCAGGGGCAAGCCACTAATAAAAAAGATTCTTAGTAAAGACGGAAATGCCATGAGAGTTGGGATATCGAGGTAGGACAGGTCGGAACAAACCCGTGGGAGGAACAAAGACTTCAGGGCGATTGACACACAAACCATGCACCGTCTGCATACCCTGAGGAGCATGGACATTAGCGGCGTGAAGGTTGGGCATCAAGGGACGCCTGTGGGAAAAGAAGCAGATTCAGAACTCAACCGGCAGAAAAGTTGTCACAGCAAAAGCAGAACAACGGAAGTTGAATTTGAAGACTCAGAAGAAAATATCCCCTATTGAGAGTGAATGTCAAGGACACTGTTTCCCAAAGCACAAATGTCAGATAATGAGGCGTTGACTTAAAAACTGCCTTGCGGGTGTTGACTTATTGAAACGATTTCAATAAACATGGGGCAAGCTACACAAACATAAACTTGCGCTGCTGTAAATGCTGCAGGAGTTGTTAATGAGTCTTTCCGAAATTTGCGATCAGTATCAGCAGCAGGAGCAGTCAAAACTGCGCAAAATTTTGTTGGTTGGACTTGTGGGCTCGTTAGGATTCCACGGCGTTACGTCCGTATATGGAAACTTTGGGTTTGGACGGACTCGATCTGAGGCCCCTCCCATTGAGCTGTTCGTGTTTGGCGAAGAACCGGAACAGGAGGAAGAGCCGCCCCCGGAAACGCCTACCCAGGTCAACAATCGTACTAATGATCCGTCGCCAGCAGCCCCGGCAGCCCCAGCAGCTCCCGCAGCGACGGAGATTGTCACGGCAGAGCCGCAGCCAGAGCAGCCTGTGCTTGATAACAACACTGATGTGGATTCAGATTTCAACTACAACACCGAAGATGAAGATGAGGACGCCGATAATCGAGGTCCGGGACTTCCAGGGCTTGACGCAGATGCCTTTAGAAGCATGTTTGGCGGTGGTTTAGGGGGCGCAAATACTGAAGGCAACGGCAACGGGGGCGAGAACTCGGGCGGTGAAGGTTCAACCCCTGGTAACACGGAAGGGAATAACACGGAAGGGAATGGAAACGGCGAAAACGAAGGTTCCCGTACGGTTGCCTGCGATCGCTGCTATAAGCCTAAGTATCCATCTCGGGCCCTGAGGGATGGCGTAGAAGGAAAGCCTCGGGTACAAGTTGATATTAATCCCGACGGCAGTGTGCGCCAGGTGACGCTGGTGCAGTCCAGTGGTAACGCCGCTATTGATCGGGAGGCGTTACGGGCAGCGCGGCGATCGCGGTTTCAGCGAGTGCGCGGCGGTGCCAGCGTTCCCATTGAATACGATTTGACCATTGACGGTTCTGAGCGAAATCGCAATGCTCGCCAGCGGGGCGATCGTCGTTCCGTGGAGGTGCCATCAGGATCTAACTCGGCACAAAATTCAACGCCCGACAATTCGGGTCCCAATAATTCCAATCCTGGTGATTCAACCCCCGCCACCGCAGCTACGGAGCAGAGAGAAAACTCGGGGGATCCGGCTAACACCAGTAATCCCAGTGCATCACCGTCGAGCACCCCGGCCACAGCCCAAGGGGAAAACGACAGCAACGGTGGCAATACGGGAACCAGTGCCAGTGGCGGTGAATCCACTCCCACCACCAACGCCCAACCGTCTGCTGCTCCTAGCCCCAGCGGCACGGCAACAACACCGTCAAACAGTGGGACCAGTGGAGCCCCAGCCGCCCCTAATCGTCCCAGCACCTCACAACCGGCGACGCAACCCGCCGCCCGTCCCTCGTCGCCGCCGAAGCCTGCTCAGCGACCAGCGACTCCCCCAGCCGCGGCTCCTGCAAAGCCTCGACCTGCCGCTCGACCGGCACCGCCGTCCAAGCCCGCCCGCCCAGCGTCACCGCCAGCAGCGCGCCCGGCACCGCCGAGACCTGCCCCCCCGGCAGCACGACCGGCGCCTCCCAAGCCCGCTGCCCCCGTGGCTCCAGCTCAATCGGGCGCGGAGTAGGCGGCTAGGATTATCAGTGCCCCACGCAAATTCCTAGAATCCTCGCCCAAGTCTCTCTCCCCGGGGGGAGCGATTTCCACAAGGGGGGCTGGAGTCTTCATCTATGGTCAGTATCCATGGTCAGTTAGATGCCAGAAGCTTCACACCGTGGTGAGTAAAAGCTAAGCCCTCTTAGACCCAAAAACGCCCCAGGCAGTAGCCCTTGCCGCCATTAGATTTGAAATTTAACTGGGCACAGCTTCTAGGTTTCTGCCTGGGGCGTTTCATCTTCGCGATCGCGCCGCAACTTACTCAACAAATTCAGCACCTGATCCCCCTGCTCCAGCGCACGGTCCTCAATAAAGACCACCTCAGGAGTGCGCCGTAACTGCAATCGCCGTCCCAGCTCCCCACGCACATACCCCGTAGCCGAAGCTAGCCCCTCCATGGTTGCCGCCTTTGCCTCTTCGGTGCCGTAAACACTGACGTAAATTTTGGCGTGCTGTAGATCTCCCGATACCACCACATTGGTAACGCTAGCCATACCCACACCCACGCGATCATCTTTGATGCCGCGAGTCAGCATTTGACTAACTTCCCGGCGAACTAGTTCAGAAACGCGGGCCACACGACGACTGGTAGCCATACTTTCTCCTTGCCCCCAAAAGGGGTGTTGCTATTTTTCTGCTGCTAATTACCTGGGCAATTTTTAAAGTTTAGGACCACCCTAAGCGTTCCCAGAAAACCGGCTAGATCAGCCCAGTTCAGCCTAGGGGAACTGTCATCATTTAAGTCTAAAAGCGATTAGCCGCGAAGAGTTTAGCCCCTAATATATTTGTTTTGAAAGGGGATATATTCTTCACTGCGGAAAGCTTCTAGCAATTAATTGATGACGCGCTTTAGGACGCAAACTCAACAACGCTCAGTCCCAGCATGGCCCGCAGGGTAAATACAATAAATATCAGGGAAGATACAAACAAGCTGACCACCAAAACAGCGCTCTTCCGGTCCTGCATTAACCGGGTGAACGGAGACAGCAGGGTTAAAACTACCCCCAAAGAAAAGGAAATTAGGAAGCGGGGGTAGCGTAGGACGTTATTGAAAAACTCGCTCATAGTGCCTCTAGCTAACGGTGCTCTGCCCTTTGTGATTGTTTCAATGTTGTTTCAAGCAATTTTTCAAGCAACCGTGCATAGGCAATAGCTGCTGTCCACTAGTCTGTTTTGACTAAGCTTTTGCTGGAATCCACTTTCGAGCCTATTAACCAGTTTGGAAGGAAAGGTTATTTAGCGCAACTCTTGCTAAGCAAGGATTTCCGAAGGAGCAAAACGGGATAGAGAATTCGCAAAAATTGCAAGCCATTGCTCCCCTCTCGTTACACTCTATTGCGCGAGCATGACAGAGCATTAAGTCTCGTAATGGGACGCCGAAGGGCTGTGATAGATTTGTCACCAATTGTCGATAAAGCCAGACATTTAGGAGAACGCCTGTGACGTTACGGGTAGCTGTTGTAGGAGGTGGTCCGGCGGGTTCCTCTGCCGCCGAGACGCTAGTTAAAGCGGGTATTGAGACCTACATCTTCGAGCGCAAGTTAGACAACGCCAAGCCTTGTGGTGGTGCAATTCCCCTGTGCATGGTGGGTGAGTTTGAATTGCCGCCAGAAATTATTGATCGTCGCGTGCGGAAGATGAAGATGATTTCCCCGTCTAACGTGGAAGTCGACATCGGTGGCACCTTGAAAGATGACGAGTACATTGGCATGTGCCGTCGGGAAATTCTTGATGGGTTTATGCGCGATCGCGCCGAAAAGCTGGGGGCCAAGCTGATCAATGGCACGGTCCATAAGTTGGAGCTGCCTACTAACGATAAGGATCCCTACACCTTGCACTACGCCGACCATTCTGGTGGCAAGATCCAGGGTGAAGCCAAAACCCTTCAGGTGGACTTGGTGATTGGTGCCGATGGTGCTAACTCTCGTGTAGCTAAGGCGATCGACGCCGGCGACTACAACTATGCGGTAGCGTTCCAAGAGCGCATTCGCATCCCCCAGGACAAGATGGATTACTACGAAGACCTGGCGGAAATGTACGTGGGCGACGATGTGTCTCCCGACTTCTATGCGTGGGTATTCCCTAAGTATGACCACGTGGCAGTGGGCACTGGCACCATGCGCGGCAACCAAGCCAGCATCAAGAAGCTACAGGCGGGTATCCGCAAGCGGGCAGCCAAGCGCCTAGAAGGTGGCGAAATCATCAAAGTGGAAGCTCATCCTATTCCTGAGCATCCCCGTCCTCGGCGTGTGGTAGGTCGGGTTGCCCTGGTGGGCGACGCTGCCGGTACTGTTACCAAGTCTTCCGGTGAAGGCATTTACTTTGCGGCTAAGTCTGGACGCATGTGCGCTGAGACCATTGTGGAAATGTCTGAGCAAGGGGCAAAAGTTCCCACTGAGGCAGATTTGAAGAAGTACATCAAGCGTTGGGATCGCGAGTATGGCTTGACCTATCTGGTACTAGACGTGCTGCAACGGGTGTTCTACCGGTCCGATGCCACTCGGGAAGCATTTGTGGAAATGTGCTCTGATATCGATGTACAAAAGCTAACGTTCGAAAGCTACCTGTACAAGACGGTGGTGCCGGCAAATCCTTTTGTGCAGCTAAAAATCACTGCGAAGACAATCGGTAGTCTAATGCGTGGCTATGCCCTGGCGCCGAAACAAATGGCAAACCGTTAGGGAGTAAAACAACTAACTCTTCGGGGTTCTTACTTAACGCTCTTAGTTGCCCTCTATCTTGCTGATTACTGTTCGGTTTTTGGCGATCGCGAAACCCTAAACATCAGGGTTTCGCGTTTTTATTGTTTATTTTTTACCCATTCAAAATTCATCGAATTCATCCCTTCAAGCAAGGGGCAAGAAGCGCAAAAAAGCCCTATGCCCATCCCCCACCTCTCCAAAGAAGCGGGGAAGAGGTTATGCCCGTTTCGCATAGGTCCTAGGGGCTGTCATCATTTAAATCTCAAAATTCAAACCTCAAAGCCAGTAACCACAAAAATCTCAGCTCCCAATCTCAGCTCCCAATATGCTTTGTCGTGAAAGGAGGTGGACTCCCCACTGTGCAAAGATTCTGGCGCTTAATCGATAACACGCCCTAATCAATTCTGGATAAAAACACACAGGGATCATCCTCACTCAGTATTCATTGGCTAGTCAGGCACGCTGGGGTTTGTCTTCGCCACTGACATGCCCACGCAGTCATTTTTGCCCAACCCTCTCTATAAGAGCTCAAACAATTAGGTGCGCACCGCAATATCGTTCATAATTCGCTGTTCGTCGTCCACACTAGCTTCACCACCACGCATTTCACTGAAATGGATTCGCCCTGCGTCAAGGGCAAGCTGCTTCAAAATACCGGCGGTGGGATTTTCTGCCAAGGCAGCCAAAACGACGTTGTAGGCTAGCCCAGTGCCACCTGGGTTACCCTGTACCGCCATAGATTGCAACAACTCGGACTGGAGTTGAACGTCGAGGGGATCTTTCTGGAACTCGCCAAGGATGCCTTTCAAGGACTCTTTTTGAGCTTTGATTTTTGCTTTGAATGCGGCTGACTGGGCATCTTTTGAAAGGCGCTTCTTCCGTTCCCGCAGCAGGCCATCGACCCACTGGGCAAAGAAAATCAGAGCCAGCAGCAAAATGAGGATAACCTCGAACGACATAATGGGGCTTGCTCCGCTGTTTTAGAACTTGTTTTGGCGCTGTTGCGATCGCAATCTTTAGCACTGTTATAAACACTCGGAGGCGTGTCCGTAAAAATGTGCCGATAAATTGTGTTTAATTTGCCACATAGTCGTTAAACTCAGCCCCAATCCAGGGATAATTCACAAATAAATAATAATTAGCAAACAATTGCTGGCGAAGCGGAAGCTGATCTGCCTCGGATACTGGAAGAACATCGTCTCCAGCAATTGAGACTTCAACAAGGAATACCGTTTCCCCATGAACCCCGAGCAACTGCGTCACAATTTGCGCCAGATGTGGCTAACTTATTATCGCGATAATCGCCACTGGCTCTCTCGCATGGAGATTTGGATTACCCACAAGGATCAACGGCGCCCCTCCTCCAGCTTTATCCTGGCGACCATATCAGTGCTGAACCCTGAATTGACCCAGATTTTGCCCCTATTGGCAGACTTAAATTCTGATCCTGACCAGATGGTGGAGGCGTTGGGGCTGAATTTTAATCCCGAAAGACTATTGGGCACCTTGCCAGAGGGGGCTGCCCTGCCTGGGCAAGAGATAGCGCCCCATCGCTTGCCCAGTGCGGCGGAGCCATCAATGGAGATGGGGGGTCGCCACTTTTTCCAACAGCGGCAGCCTGAGGCAATGCCTGCGGATACACCTCGTAAAGCAGGCGTGGCTAGTAATCCAGGGGCTGGAAATCGCCCTACTCCCCCCACCAGCCCGGACCAGGTGCTTCAACGTCCCCCTCGTCCCATTCCCCGCAGCGGCGGCAACCAGTCCACCACGGAGGTAACCCGACGGGCTAACGCGGTGGACAGTACCTGTGAAGGGCGCGATCGTCCCCGACCGCTCCCCCCCCGACCTCGCCGAAAATTTACGGCGTAGCTACAATCGTGGGAGCTTAGTTAGTCCCGACCGGCTAAGCCTGTCTTTAAATAAACGTTAGCTGCAAATACCGTCAGATTTATGATCACCTTTGAGACCTATCCCGGCATTTTCGTATTCCAAATTGCTTTCACCTTGGCGTTTACCGGAATCATTATTTGGCAAACCAAGGCATCGCTGGACACCATTAGTCGGAAATAGACTCGCAGGAGGCATTGAGCATAGGCCACACGGCGATTAGCTGAGTGTTGCTTACGCTAGGGGAAAAATATAACAACATAACAATCGGGATGACAGGATTTGAACCTGCGGCATCCTGCTCCCAAAGCAGGCGCGCTACCAAGCTGCGCTACATCCCGTAACTGCATTTCAGCGACATTGGTCACTATTTTGCGTGCAAGTAGTATAGCTGAATTTATCCCGCGGCGAACTGGATATTGTTTAAACCCAACGCTGGTGTCTAGCCCTGGGTGTGGTTGCCCGGTTTGCCGCTGGTGGTCCGCCCCAGGCAATTGTCCACTAGAGAGTCGGCGTCGGTGATGATGGTAATGGGAACTCCTAGGGAGTCGCTTAATTCCCCGACGGTCATATCGTCCAAAAAGCGTGGGTCGCCGTGTTTCAACATCAACGAGGGCAGCAAAATGCCATCGCCTAGGTCCGTGTCCTGAAGATTTTTCAGCAGATCGCTGCCGGTAAGCAAGCCGGTTACCGTAAACTGCTGTCCCCAGTAGTCGGAGTTTAGGGCGGCGAGGGTTACGGTCAGCCCGTCGATGGTGTTGAGCCGATCCACCAGGGGGGCGAAGGCGAGCTTAACCATATTGCCCACCACCCAGGTATAGCGCCGAGGCTGGGGGAGCTGGAGCGGTCCCTGTTCGGCGGTTAAGGTGCTGATGCGTTGGGCGATCGCCTGTTCAAAGCGGTCTACAAAGAGGCGGATGGATCCTACGCCATTATCAATTTGGGGAAAATTCTCGTAAGCTTCCAGGGGCGGTAGCTCCTGACCAGCAATCACAAACCACTCATCCGCCAGCCACACAAAAGTGGATCCCAGGGCTTCGCGAAATTCCGCCTGAAGCGCCTGCACCTGACCAATCACCTCACGAGCCTTGGCAGGGGACACCGGATCCAGCTCATCTAAATCGGGACGAAATCGCGTCAATCCCACCGGCACCACCGCCACAGAGGTCACTGTAGGGGGCAGCCAGTCGTCGCTGTCATTAAGTTCGCCTTCATCCCAATCTTCGTCGTCCCACTCCTCTTCGTCGTCGCCAATTTCATAGGCATTTTCATAGGCGGCTTCATAGGCAGGGCCATCGGGCATTTCATCGAAATCCCCATCCCCCCCATCAAAATTTCCGCCCTCAAAATCATCAAACGCTTCCATCTCAAAACCTTCGTTGCCCTTATCCTGAGCATCGTCGGTTTGGCTGTCATCGTGAAAGCTGGCCACGCTGCCCTCACCGCCCTCACCCAATGCCCAAGCCCGCGATCGCAACCCTGCCGCCCGCGCTCCCAAATCCGCCGACTGGGCCGACTGGGGACGATTGGGGTCCGCATTGTAAAAATTCGCCAAATCTCGCAGGGTGGTTTCCAGGTGCGCCCCGTCGTTGATGCCCGGACATAGGACCACCTGGGCGTGGATTTGCAGGCGGCGATCGCGAAACCACTGAAGCTGATTCAGAATCTCCCCCGCCCGGTCATTTTTCAGCAGCTTTTCCCGCACCGCCGGCTCCGTGGCGTGCACCGACACATACAAGGGCGACAGGCGCAGTTGCTCAATGCGGTCCCATGACGAGCGGGTCAAGTTGGTTAGGGTCAGATACGACCCGTATAAAAAACTCAGGCGATAATCGTCGTCTTTTAAATACAAGCTCTCCCGTTTACCCGGCGGCTGCTGGTCAATAAAGCAAAAGGGGCAGCGATTATTGCACTGTAAAAGCCCATCAAAAACCGCCGTTTCAAACTCCAGCCCCAGCTCCGAATCAAAATCCTTCTCCAGCTCAACAATATGCTGCTGGTCCTTTGCGTCTAAAATCTCTAGGCGCAAGTACTCGTCGGCGCACAAAAAGTTGTAGTCGATTAAATCGCGCGGTCGCTCCCCGTTAATGCTCACAATGGCATCGCCCGGTTCAAAGCCCAACTCCTCGGCGATCGACTCCGGCAGCACCCGCGTAATTTTTGCCGGCTTAACGTTGGTCGCTTTGGGAAGTGTGCTGACGATGCTGTTCATGGGGTTTTCCGGCGGTTTTAGGTGGCGGTTTTCCGTCGGATCGCCCACCAATCCGCCACATAAAAAACGAGTAATTCAACGGTTAATACTACACCATTTAAATGGATAGCCCGCCGCCCTGACGTGTCCGCCAATTTTTCACCCGGTTCTTTATCGCGTACTTTCAACGCTAATTTGCGAAACGCGGCTCTGGGCCTCATCCAACATTTGCCTTAAGGAATCGCGATTAAGATCCCACGCCTTCACTGACCCGTCTTCGTAGCCTGCCGCGATCGCCGAGCCGTCAGAATTAAACTGCAAAGCGGTGGCCCAGCCAGACTCCCCGCTCGCCTCACCAAGCAGCCCCAATAGCCTGCCCGTATCCACCTCCCAAACCATAATGAGCCCAGTGTTATCAAACGCCGCCACCATCGTGCCGTCAGCACTAAACGTCGCCTGATCGGAAGTGATAAAACCGGTGTCCTCCAAAGTGCTGATTGCCTTGCCCGTTTCCACGTCCCAAATTTGAATCGATTCACCAGATAAAGACGCGAGGATCTTACCGTCTGCGCTAAAGCTTATTCCCCAAGCAAAGTCCAGGTTCCGATGCTGGAACTGGTGAACCTCAGCACCGGTTTCAGCATTCCACAATTTCACCACCCCGTCCCGGTGAACAGCAGCAACCAGATTACCCCCCGGGCTTAGGGTTACGTCCGCCGCCTCGGCAGCATGGCGCTGGAACGTGCGCAGTACCCTGCCAGACTGGTCCCTAATGACGGGCACCCAATGCCGATCTTCTGCAAGGTGTTTGTCGGCAATGATGGCAGGGAAGTCGTCATTTTGGCTTTGAGCTTTGGAAGACGCAGCATCCTCCCCTTGGGACAGTGCTTTTCCCGTCATCGCATCAAAAGATTTTGTCGTGTTTCCGGCGCTAGAAATAATTGTTTTATCGTCATCACCAAAAGCGACGCTGGAAACACTTCCCGTATGGGCCGCAACGGTGCTTAATTCTTCGCCAGTTGCCAGGTTCCAAAACCGCACAGCTCGCCCCTGACCGATCGCCAGCGTATTGCCATCGGGACTGAATGCGATCGCATCCACAGAAGATCCATCCTGAGCTAAGGTGCGCAATCTTTGCCCCGTTTCGGGATTCCACAGGGAAACAATGCCAGTGGAATTCCCCAGGGCGAGGGTGTTGCCGTTGGGGCTAAACGCCAAACTCCCAGTGGAAAGTCGCTCTGCATCGAAGGTACGCATCACTTCTCCAGTTTTTGCGCTCAGAATTTTGACTTTGCTGGAGAAAGAAAAGTCAGCGGCGATCGCGATCGTGGAGCCATTAGGATTAAACGCCACAGAACCCGTCACAAAGTTATAGTCTTCCTCCCGATATAACCGTTCGCCAGTTTCCCCGTTCCATAGTTCGATCATAGAGTTATTTGAAGCGGCGATAATGGTGCCATCGGGACTGAAATGGGCGCTGATAACACCGTCGTCCTCGTTGTCAGAATATTCCCCCAAGGTGCGCACCAGGTCGCCAGTATCCGGGTCCCACAGCTTAACGGTGCCGTCCAGGGACGCGGAAAGGATGGTGGCGCCGTCGGGGCTGAAGCTGGCGTCGTGAATAAATCCCCGATGACCCATATGGTCCTGCAACTCAGCCTCCTCCACGGTGCAATCGCCCCCATAGCAAAACTCAATATTGCGTATCAGGTCGCCAGTTTCCACATCCCACAGCTCGGCAATGCCGTGGGTAGAAACGGAAAGAATCATAGTGCCGTCGGGACTAAAGCTAACCTCATCAATGGAGCGATGTTGCCCCTCAAAAGTGCGCACTATTTCGCCGGTTTTTACATTCCATTGGTGAACAACCGCCAACTCTTCGTCGCCGGACTTGCTGCGTAAGTGGGCAGCCACAGCACCCACAAAGGTGGTGCCATCGGGACTGAAGCGGATACCGTTGATTGGGGTTTGGAGCAGCCGACCTTCTTCAGCCGTAACCAATTCTCTGCCCGTAGCTTTGTCCCATAGTTTGACAGTGGCACGCCCGGCGGCGGAAAGGATGGTGCGCCCATCGGGGCTAAAGCTAATGCTTTCCACGTTGCCCTTGGTATAGCCTTTAGGACTGCGGCGGGCGTGGAAGCGTGGGGTGCCGGTAACGTTGTCGATATTGGGCAGGGCTGGGGTTTGGAGCGATCGCCCCCCCTCGTCCGCCTGGAAACTGGAGTGGGTTTTCCAAAAAATCCCCCCACCTAGCATGACGGCGATCGCCACAGCCACTGCGCCCCCCTTCCCCCGCGCAAACTTAACCATCGCCCCATCCCCAACTTTTTTGTGAAATTTAAGAATAGTTCGGGCGACTCCCTCGCTATCGGAGGGCATAGGCAGTTTATAAATTGGATGCCGCATCGGCAGGGAATATGGGCAGACAACCGGTTATCTGTCCGTTTTGGTGGCGATCCTCGCTGCCGCCCCCTTAAATAGAAAAAACGCTCCAAACGTTAGTTCAACGAAAAGCCCCCCTTACCAAGGGGGGTTGGGGGGATCCTCCAAAGCTAAAGCCCACAGCCAGAATTTTTGGTGACGGGGAATGGTAAGGATCCCCCCTCAGTCCCCCCTTTGGTAAGGGGGGAGGCGACTGAGCTAACGTTTCCAGTAAAGTTCCGCGAAATCGGCGGCTTTATGGGGCAACGAACAACTCTCAACGCCACCGGGACCCCAGTCATGCCAGAAGCTTTCGTCAACAGCGTGCAGCCCGCCCTCGAATTTATTCCCCCCAACTTTTCCGAGCCGGTACGCTGGGTTGTCAACCGCGCCCTGCCCTGGTGGCTGAAGCATAAGCTAAATATCGCCCAAGTTGATACGGAAAACGTAGGCACCTTGACGCAGCTTTATCACCAGTTCCAGTCAAAAAAAATCCGCCTAATTGTCGCCTTTCGCCACCCCCAAACCACCGACCCATTTTGCCTCGCCCACCTATTCTGGAGCGCCATTCCCCAAGCAGCTCGCCAGGGCAATATCCCCCTCACCGGTCCCACCCACAGCCACTTTATGTACGATCGCGGCATTCCCCTGTGGGCCGGATCCATCGCCACCTGGCTGTTTTCCCACCTGGGGGGCACCCCAATTATGCGCGGGAAAGTGGACCGCCCCGGCTTAAAGTCGGCTCGCGACCTGCTGCTCGATGGACAATTTCCCCTCACCGTTGCCCCGGAAGGAGCCACCAATAACCACAGCGAAATTGTCAGCCCCCTGGAGCCCGGCGTAGCCCAGCTTGCGTTTTGGTGCGACGGAGATTTGCGAAAAAGCGATCGCCCGGAACAGGTGATCGTGGTGCCCGTGGGGCTGCAATACGGCTACATCAATCCCCCCTGGGACGCCATTGACCAGTTGCTCAGCTCCCTGGAAGCGGACCTCAATATTACCCACTCGCCCCAGCCAAATATGCCCGCCGCGGAAACTCGCTATCGACGGCTGTACGGTTTGGGAGAGTCCATGCTGGATTTGATGGAAAATTTTTATCGGGATTTCTATCGGCGATCGCTCCCGGAAATCACCGAAACGGACCCCAACTTAAAATTCGCCCAGCGCTTGCAAAACCTGCTGGACGCCACCTTGACCGTGGCGGAGGAATATCTCAACGTCAAACCCCGGGGCACCGTGGGCGATCGCTGCCGACGGTTAGAACAGGCAGGCTGGGATAGGATCTATCGCGCCGACCTGCCAGATATGTGCCCGGTGGAGCGCGGGCTAGCGGACTGGGTCGCCCGAGAAGCCAGCTCCCGTATGGGGCATATGCGTTTGGTGGAACGGTTTACAGCGGTAACCGGCAAATACGTGCGGGAAAAACCCACCGCCGAACGGTTCGCCGAAACCTTGCTCATCGTGTGGCGCGTTAGCCAATGGATCCAAGGCAACTCCGCCAGCAACCCACCCCAGCTAGGAGCCCAGCGTGCCTGGCTTCGGGTAGGAGAGCCCATTAACGTGAGCGATCGCCAGGATGCCTACAGCCAAGACCGAAAGGGGGCGATCGCCAACTTGACGGACACCCTACAACATCAGCTAGAGTCCTTGATTCGCTAAGCTGACGGGAACACATAGCCATATACCAATTGTGCCTAGGGCGTGTCATCAATTAAGTGCCAGAAGCCTTACATAGTTAAGAGTTCACGCCCTTTCAAAACAAAGCCTATTGGGGGATGTCCTCCACTGCCACAGAACTGCAAGCTCAAGTAATGACAGCCCTAAGCGTAGCTACTCATCTCCTGGCGTAAACTCCCCAGAAGATTCTCCACATTGTCAGCGGCATAGCCCACTTCTAGTGGGAACTTACCCTTCAGAATCTCCAGCGTAATTTCCAAAAACTCCACCATTTGGTGATCGTTGCGAATACTGCGCCGTAACCGGTTAAGCACATCCTCCAGGGGCGGAACACCCTCGCCTCCACTTTCCCCATCTTCCTCATCACGCAATAGGGAATGGTTACGGAATACTTCCAGGCGCTCCACCCGCTGGGTGCGAATTAAATCTTGTAGCTCTCCCGTGGCTCTCTCCGCTAAGTCCAGCCCCACATACTCCAGCACCACCGGCTGCAGTGTAAATAACGCGCTGCCTTCCCCCGGTGCCCGCTCAATTAGCGATCGCCGCCCCAAAGACTCCAGCGCCTCCAACAACTCTGAATGGGTAGAGGGCAACACCAAGTCATTGCGCAAACGACTTAGGGAAATGGGCTCATGCTCAATGGAGAGCCAATATAGAATACTTTTTTCCAAGTCCGACAGGCGCTCAAACTGCTGACGAAGCAGCTCTTTAATATCTCCAAAGACCAGGGTGGATTCCTTCAGGAACTCCGACACCTTGCCACTAAATAGTTCCAAAATCGTATTGGACACAATTTTCAGGGTCAGCGGATTACCACGATAGGATTCAATCAATTCCGGCCACAGTTTTTCCTCCGAAAGGCGCTTGGCACGGAATATCTCGCCCCCTTCCTTAGGGGTCAATGGCGGCACTTCCAGCACCCGCACCGGCATTGACTGTCCATCTAAAATTGCAATTTCCTTCGGCTTCTCGGCACTGGTAATCACGACGCAACTGTTATGGCTTTCCTCGCCCAGTCGTCGCAATAAATCCCGATACTCTTCCATGCCTTCCTTATAGTGCCCGGTAATCTCTCCCTCCTGAAGCACCGATTCCCAGTTGTCCAGCACCACCAAACACCGATTCTGACGCAGTAGGTCTAGCAACAGAGAAATACGGTCGTGGGCGCGATCAGGAATGGACATTCGCTTTTGGCGAGCCACAAATCGAATAAGCCGATGGATAGTTTCCCGGGGAGACGCCGCCCTTCTTAGCGATCGCCACACCACAAACTGAAACTCATCCCCCTCTGCCAAATCCCGCGCCAGCTTTACCGCCAGGGTAGTTTTACCGATACCGCCAATCCCCAACAGGGCAATTAGTCGACAATCTCCAGAACTCACCCAGCTTTTTAAATCACCTAGAACTTCACTGCGCCCAAAGAACTTACTCGTATCAGGAGCCTCACCCCAGTCTTCCGTGGAGTCGGGAATTTCCTCCTCCACAATCACGTCTTGACTGGGCACCATCGCCCCACCCCCAGCTTGATAACTCTGGTACTGGGACACCAGGATTTGCTGCAGCTTGGCCAATTTACCGGGACCAGCGCCACCAATTTTAAACTTTTTGTACACTTCCCCCAGCCGCTTACGGGCAGCCTCGGGACGGATTCCCAAGCGATTGGAAATGGAACTCATCGCCTCCCCTTTCAACGCAGCGGAAAGCACCTCCAACTCCGTATTAGAAACGCCGTGTTGCTTGGTGATGTAGAGCAGAAAATCGTCAGGAACCAAAACCAATCTCTCCAGTGCAGTCAAGGTGAATTGCTAAGAACTAGCAGCGAAATAGCAAACGATGATACCCCACCCCCGCATCGTAAGTTAGCAAGAAGTTAGCATTTTTTGTCGTCACCCAGTTGCAGCCAGGTCCTTATTCTCTGAAAGATTTATCACACCGCCGTCGAATTCACCCTTAGATCTAATGGCAGCATCACTATCTAAGAACTCATAATCCACTTCCGCCACAAGGGCGAACAGGCAGATCGTAGGGCTGACAAAAACTAGCTAGCCTTCTTTCTTAGCTTAATAATAATAGGCACAATTCTATTTCAACAAAAAAAGTAAATCTTTTAACCTTGAAATTAAGTAATATTGCGCGTTCTCATCATGGTCGGCATGCGCCTTTCGGAGCAGATGCGCTCTTTGCGCCTAGCGACTTAGCGCCCATCGGCGACGACTTCAAAAGCCAGTACTAAACGCTACATTAAAAACGTTCATAAGTCTAAGTATTATCCGAAGAAATACTAAGAATTCTGGGAATCATAGATTTTAGCCTTCGAATTTGCAGGAACGTAAACGCCGTAGAATTCTGGAGCGGGGAAGCCAGGAAAAATACGCCTGAGAGCAAAGACCTCCGCAGTCCACCGTCAGCAACTGGCAGCAACAGGAGATTGAACAAGTAATTTTCAGCGATCGCCTTCCAATCGCCAAAATTCCGGTGATGTTCTTGACTAGCCCCCAGTAAACCTTGCTTATGTTATCCCCATGTGCACTCGAAAAATCTAACGTTTCAGAATAGTTGAAAAATTCTAATTTGTGGTTAGTCTCGTATTTTCTTGATTTTTTAAAAGTTCCTTTGCTTACGAATCAACATAGGAAAATGCTTCCCAAAAGCCTCTTTTAGTTAGTTATGAGACCTTGGGTATAGGGTTTAGAGAGAAAAAACCTTGGCGTTCTCAAGACATGTCGTTAATCCAGGTCCAGAAGTTTCGTGAGGTGGGAAAGGTAGCGTCTTACGCTTCATGCAGGACAAGCTTGCACACCGACTCCGCTTAATGGGCAGAACCCACTTTCCAAATGTCTACTTCAGTAGCAGGTAGCCATAAGCTTCCTTCAAGGCAATACGCATTGAGCGGTAGTAACCCATTCAGTCATTGAATTTAAAGCTTCATTGGCAACAGTTCTTACGGAATTTAGAAACTCGAAAGGACTTTGTAACGGCAGAGAGTTCCTCAATGTTTTCCATGCCTTTTATCCCGTTTTTTTCGCCTCAAACCCTTAGGGAAAGAGGTCCATAACCCGTTGTGATAATCCACGTCACAACAGGGCAAAGCCAACTTGTCAGTACATTTGTCAATAGGTCGATACAATAAATCCGGGCATTCTAAATTTGGCGGTGTTTACTCAGCGCATTGATAAAGCACCTTCTGTTTGAGTGCGTTCTACTTAACGTACTTAAGCCGGGACACCTTTACTTGAGCGTTGTTTACGCCGAAACCTTATTGTGAAAATTAAAGTTCGATAGGGCTGTAATCAGCGAGAAGCCAAAAGTCTTGTGCAGTCAACGATACACACCCTTTTGGACGAAAGATGCTAGGGACGAAACTCTGACCAGTGTTGGCTTTGAGGTTTAACTAACCACGGTCCCTAGTAAAAGCCCGTCGGTATGGGTAGCGTATTAATCCGTAAAAAATAAAGGTTCAGTGGATTTGAGTCGTTTGTTTTCAGTTCCAAAGCCCAGCATTGGCGTTGTGCACCTTTTGCCGTTGCCAACATCTCCTCGGTGGGGTGGCAGCCTCAAGACTGTGATTGATCGTGCTGAGCAGGAGGCGGCTGCGTTGGCCGCTGGGGGAATCAGCGGGATTTTGGTGGAAAATTTTTGCGATGCCCCCTTTCCCAAGGGCCCTGTTGATCCGGCTGTCATCAGTGCCATGACGGTGATTGTGCAGCGTATTCAAAGCTTGGTGCCGGTCCCTGTGGGAGTGAATGTTCTTAGGAATGATGCGTTGGGGGCGATGGCGATCGCCAGTTGCGTCGGTGCCCACTTTATTCGAGTGAATGTACTGTCGGGGGCAATGGCAACGGATCAGGGGGTTATCGAAGGATGCGCTTACGATCTATTGCGCTACCGGCGGGAGCTGGGCTGCGACGTGAAAATTTTGGCGGATGTATTGGTGAAGCACGCTCAACCTCTGAGTACAGATCAAATGGCGGTGGCGGTGCGGGACACCATTGATCGGGGTTTGGCGGACGGAGTTATTTTGTCCGGTTCGGCCACGGGCAGTCCCCCCAACGTGGACGACTTAGTGGTGGCGCGATCAGCGGCGGGGGAAACGCCTTTATTTGTAGGAAGCGGAGCTGATGTGGATAATGTGGCGCAATTGCTTTCTATTGCTGATGGAGTCATTGTGGCTAGCTCCTTGAAGCGACGCGGCAAAATTCATCTGCCGGTGGACCCCAATCGCGTCCATCAATTTATGGAAGCGACAAGTTTGCCCTACCAAGGGCCACCCACGTTGGGTAACAGCAATGGTCACCTCAGTGCGCCCCCTTTAACGACATTGTCGTCGTAGGTTTTTCGGAAAATTCGTGGATTTGGGAGGCGGGTTTCTTGGTTTCTTAGGGGTGAACTCTGGCTGCAGTGTGATCTTTAAATTTGCTGATCGCCCCAATGGACCACAGTGGAACTGTTGTGAATGCCAGGAAACGCCAGGGGGAAGAAATAACCGCACCTTAAATGGGGAAACTGTTACCGTAGGGAAAGCGACTTTAGAAATTTCAAAGGTCGTTAACGATAGCTCCAGTGAGTTAGTTAGGACGAATTAGTTACAACTAGTCAAGATTATGAGACGTCGCCGTAACCGTAATGCCGCCATTGGCATGGAAAAGTGGAGCCGCTGGGCGATCGCGGGCATTGCCGCTGCTGGTGCCTCCCTGACCGCCTACCTAACGGTGGCTAAAGTGGCAGGCACTGCCGTTGGCTGTCCCACTGGAGGCTGCGATCAAGTATTGAACAGTAGCTACGCCGAAATTTACGGCGTTCCCCTTCCTCTTTTTGGTGTGCTGGGCTATCTGGGAATGGGGGTTATGGCCTTAGCTCCCATGGGTGCAGCCAAGCTATCGCTAGATAAAAATCTGCGCAATAAAATTGAAAGCCTTAGCAGCTGGGGGTTGTTCCTGGGCGGAGCAGCCATGGCTAGCTTTAGCGCCTACCTGATGTATTTGCTGGTGGCAGAAATCCAGGAATTTTGCATTTATTGCATAGCCTCTGCCCTGTTCACCGCCGGTATGTTTGTTATCGCGTCCCTGGGACGGCGCTGGGAGGATTTGGGGCAGCCCCTGTTTATTGGCTTTGTGGCGGCGGTATTAACCTTAACCACCACAGCGGCGGTTTACTCCAGCATTAATCGCCCCACCATTGCCGTTGATGGCAACCTACCGCCGGTGGTTACTACGGAATCGACCCCGGCGTCCGAATCATTGGCAAGCCATCTCAATGAGGCAGGCATTGTGTATTACGGCGCTTACTGGTGCCCCCACTGCCACGATCAAAAGCAGCTGTTTGGTAAAACGGCGGCGAAAAAATTGAATTACATTGAGTGCGATCCTCGAGGAGCGAAGGCTCAACCTCAGGCCTGTCAGCAGGCTGGTGTACGCAGTTTCCCAACTTGGGAAGTGGAAGGGCAGCTTTACCCGGGGGTGCAAAATTTAGCTCGCTTGGCAGATTTGTCCAACTATCAAGGCGATCGTGATTTTTCCCAGCCCCAGGAAGAGTCTTAGACCGTTAAAAAATCTCAGTAGCTGACCGCTGATGGCAGGGGGCGAATAAAGGTTCCTTCTTTCAGAAAATAAGAGGGGACCTTTATTGTTAGTTTTCCCATTGAATTGAATGGGCGGCGGCATTGGGAACGGTCATTGGCATCGGCCATAGGCAGTGATGGTGGCGAATGTTTGCAAAAACTGCCATTTGAAATTACGGATTATCGCTCTGGTCGGCCGTTCCTAAATTAGGCAGTTAAGATAGGTTCGAAACGGGTGCCATCGCGCTGGGTATTCTTTGTCCAGCCGTCCTCAACTCATAAGAAACCGTGTCCCATGCTGATTTGCCCCCAGTGTCGATTTAAAAATCCTGACAACAACAATTTTTGTCAGCAGTGCGGCACAGCTTTTAATCATCGCGTTTCTCCTAGCGGTAATGACCAAGCCTATTTGCCCCTGGGGCAACACGACCAAGGTCCGGAGGCGGTGGGCGATCGCCTATTGGCAGTGGTTACGCCAGCACCGGGGGACGAGGCTTGGAGCGGCAAAGAAATTCCAGAGCGTCGTGAAAAGCTATTGGCAATGGAAGCTACCATCCCATCGATGGATAGTTTGTATAAGCGATATCAACTGCAAGGGGAGCTCAAAGGAGGTCCTTTGGGGGACAGCGCCCAGGGAATTGTGATCGATACCCAACCTTACAGAGAAAGGTTTTTAGATCAGCTTTTGTCTTTGGATAACGACGGGATACAGCCGCCATCTTTGGACCAAGGCACTGCTAGCTGGGAGGTGGGGTTGCCAGGGGCAGTGGGGCCCTACTTCAGTTTGGATGAGGTGCTAGGAACCCGACTACCAGAAGTGTATGACTGTTGGGAAGATGCCAGTAAAGAGGTGTTGCTTCTGGAAGATCGCAGTAGCTGGCCCCTAGTGAGTGATCTATGGCGTCAAGACGATACACCGCTGTTGGAGGTACTCTTCGGGCTGCGGGATTCTTTGGAGCTATGGGAAACACTACAGCCGTTTCACAGTTGCCGATCACTGCTATTTCCTAAAAATTTACGGGTTGATGAGGATCGGGTGCTCGTATTTTGTCAGCTTTACACTAAGCCGGAGGCTGGTGACCCGCCATTGTTAAAAGACCTTGGGCAGGCGTGGCTAGATTTGTTGGAAGGCAGCGGGCGTTCTGATGCAGCAGCGGTGGTAGCGACGGCAAAGGCGCTGGTGGACTGTGATGTGTTGACGGCGGATTCGGCTCGCGATCGCCTCCAGATGATTGCTGAATCTTTGGATGAGGCAGGCAACGCAACGACGGCGACAGAAACCTTAGCGAAGCGGGCGGCGGCGAATGCGTCCATGGGAATTAGCATTCCAGCGCCGCCTGCGGCACCGAAGGTGAGCGCAGTGACGGTGGGCGAACCTGCGGTGGGTGAAGCGCCACCGCCGCCAGATATTGACGAAATGGCGGCGATCGCCGCTGCCGCTGGGCTAGACGATGACGGCGATGATGACGCACCGACGGTGGTGCTACCCATGTGCCTAGCGAGTCTAGATGAGTCTGGGCGGACGGATATTGGGCGTCAAAGAGATCACAACGAGGACTATTTTGGGCTTTACAGCGAAGTGCAAAAGCTGGAGATGCCCATGGGGCGCAATATTCGCGCTAAAGGTTTATACATTCTCTGCGATGGCATGGGTGGTCACGCCAGCGGCGAAGTGGCTAGTAAATTGGCGGTAAAAACTCTGCACGATTACTTCAAAACCAACTGGCAAGATTCTGTTTTGCCGTCGGAAGAGGTGATTCGCAATGCCATCCATGCGGCAAACGACGCCATTTTTGAGGAAAACCAAGAGGATCAGCGATCCGGCAGTGGGCGCATGGGTACCACTTTGGTGCTGGTGCTAGTACAAGACTCTAAGGTTGCCGTTGCCCATGTGGGGGACAGTCGGCTGTATCGCCTTAGTCGGCGACGCGGGCTAGAACAGCTTACGGTGGACCACGAGGTGGGGCAGCGGGAAATCCAACGGGGCATTGATCCGGTGGCAGCTTACAGTCGCCCCGATGCGTACCAGCTAACCCAGGCTTTGGGTCCCCGGGACAGTGAGTTTATTGAGCCGGATATTCGTTTTTTAGAGTTTGACGAGGATACCCTGTTGCTCATGTGTTCTGACGGACTCAGCGACAACGACTTAGTAGAAGACCACTGGCAGACCCATCTAGCTCCCCTACTCAGTTCACGGGCGAATTTGGATCAAGGGGTGAACCAGCTGATTGAGTTGGCGAATCAGCACAACGGGCACGATAACGTTACGGCGATGTTGGTGCGGGCAAAGGTCCAGCCCAATATGGAAATCTTGCACTAGGACGCGTTATCGAGAGGCGTCTTAGCGTGAAGCGTAAGCCTGACGCCGTGGGGAATGTAGTGCTCAATGTGGATAATAATCTGATGGAAAAAGACAGAAGTCAAAGGTTGTAAACCTTACGGAGCGAAGATCGTAGGGTTAATGGCAGGCAACTTTCAGTGCCCGCTTTTGAGTGGAAAATTTTTGAGAAAAGTGACTATCGCCCCATATTCAATGCCCGTCTACGATTACCCTAGGGTTGGGCGCTAGGCGTTCGATGACTTTGCAGCGAATAACGATAACTATGGCTGACGCTCAATTGCCGGTTTTAGAAATTTGTGACCTGTGTCTTGGGTTTCGTCAGGATGCGGGGGTGGCACCGGCGGTTGATGGGGTTTCATTAAAGCTTTTTGCCGGGCAGACCTTAGGGCTGGTGGGGGAGTCGGGGTCGGGGAAGTCGGTGACGGCGGCGGCGGTACTGGGGTTGTTGCCGATGCCGCCAGCGGAAATTTCGGCGGGGCAAATTTGGTTTCGTGACAATGTGGGGACGGATGCGGCTCCGATTGATTTGCTGACCCTGGCGGGCGATCGCCTGCGAAAAATTCGAGGCGGACAAATCGCCATGATTTTTCAGGAGCCCATGAGTGCCCTTAATCCGGTGTATACCTGTGGGTTTCAGTTGGTGGAGGCGATTCAGCTACATCAGCCGGTGACGAAGCAGGCGGCGCAGGATCAAGCGATCGCCCTCCTTCAGGAAGTGCGGGTGTTGCCGGACGATACGGCGTTGGCGGTTCAGGTGCAGGCGGAGGCAAAAGGGGAACTACCGGGACCAGAATTGCGCAGCCGCATTGCCCAGCGAAAACGGAGCGTGCTGGATAAATATCCCCACCAGTTTTCCGGGGGACAGCTTCAGCGCATTACGATCGCCATGGCGCTGGCGGGGAATCCGTCAATTTTGATTGCGGACGAGCCCACCACGGCGCTGGATGTGACGGTGCAGGCGTCGATTTTAACGTTGCTGGCGGATTTGCGCGATCGCCGAAGTATGGCGATTTTATTTATTAGCCACGACCTAGGGGTAATTGCAGAAATTGCCGACGGAATCGCCGTAATGCGCCAGGGGAAAGTGGTGGAAATGGGTACGGTGGAGCAGATTTTTGCCGCGCCGAAGCATCCCTATACCCAGGGATTATTAGCCTGCCGCCCCAGTCCCGATCAGCGGCTGCGATATTTACCCACGGTGGCGGACTTTACCCGACGGGCAGAGGAGGCGAACCGGACCATTCAGCCGGCGGAGGTGTTGGAAGAGTTTGAAACGGTGCCAGCGGGGGAAAAGCAGGATCGGCTGGTGCAGTTGAAAACCAAGACGCCCCTGGTGCAGGTGAAAAAGCTGCGGGTGATGTTCCCCATCAAAGGGGGCTTTGGGCTGGTGAAGCGCTACACCACGGCGGTGAAAGATGTGTCCTTTGAGGTGTTTCCGGGGGAAACCTTGGGACTGGTGGGGGAATCGGGCTGCGGCAAAAGTACTTTGGCGCGGACGTTGTTGAATCTCATTAAGCCGGCGGCGGGAAAGGTGCTGTTTGACGGGCAGGATATTTTTGCGCTGAAGGGGCGATCGTTGCGCACCTTGCGGCGGGATATTCAAATTATTTTCCAGGATCCGGCGAGTGCGTTAAACCCGCGCCTATCGGTGGGGGCAGCCATTATGGAGCCTATGGTGATTCACAAGGAGGGAACGCCGAAGGAACGGTACGATCGCGCCGCCGATTTGCTAAAGCGGGTGGATTTAAATCCCGATTGGATGAACCGCTATCCCCACGAGTTTTCCGGCGGGCAGCGCCAGCGCATTTGTATCGCTCGGGCGTTGGCGCTGAATCCGCGCTTTATTATTTGCGACGAGTCGGTGTCGGCACTGGATGTGTCGGTGCAGGCGCAGGTGTTGAACTTGCTGAAGGATTTGCAGCAGGACTTTGGGCTCACCTATATCTTTATTTCCCACGATCTTGGGGTGGTGGAGTTTATGAGCGATCGCATCGCCGTAATGAACCAGGGGCGCTTGGAGGAACTGGGACCGGCGGAGGAAATCTATCGCAACCCCGCCACCGACTACACCAAACAGCTCATCGCCGCCATTCCCCAGGGCACCTTGGAGCATATTCAGCAGCGCAAGGCGTCTTGATCCTAGCTATCAGCTTCCCGCTCTAGCCACAGGGTGACGGGACCGTCGTTTTCCAGGCTTACCTGCATCATGGCTCCGAACTGACCAGTTTCCACCGTTAAGCCATTGGTGCGTAGTTTTTCTACGAATTGGTTGTACCGTTGCTGGGCGATCGCCGGTTTTCCAGCGCCGGTAAAATCCGGTCGCCGTCCCTTACGACAGTCGCCGTACAGGGTAAATTGGCTGACCACCAACAGCTCACCTTGAATTTCCGAGACGGATAAATCAAAGCGGGGGGCGTCGCGGCTGGGGTCAGGAAACAGGCGCAAATTCAAACACTTTTTCACCATCCAATCCAGCTCGGCGTCCGTATCCGCATCGGCGACCCCCACCAGTAGCAACAAGCCGGTGCCGATTTTGCCAATCACCTGGTCATCCACCGTCACCTGTGCCGATCGCACCCGCTGAATCAAAACCCGCATTATGCCGTCCCCTGCCGCCAAACGTCACGGCAACTTTACCAACTTAAGCGCCCGCGGAAATTTGCCAGCCAGCCCACCCAGTAGCTCACCTGGTACAGGGGCAGCAGCACAAAGGGACGCAGCACCGTTTCAATCAGGGCACCGCGACGGTTAAACCAGCGAGTTTGCCCCTCGTTCGCCACTTGCCACTGACACCGCTGCCACTGTTGATGGCGGGTAATGTTGACCCAGGAAAACAGAAAGTCTAGGGTCCATCGCGCTCCCAGCAACACCAAAATAATTGATGGCAGGCGCACCATGCCGAACACCATGCTGAAAATCAAACCAATTGAGGCGATCGCATACACCGGACTACAGGCATCCACCACACCGAGCACCAAATACGCAGAGCCAATAACCCCTTCCTTGGGCTTGCCCACAATATGGCGATAGCGCAGCAGGGTTTGTAAAAAGCCACCGATCCAGCGACGGCGCTGACGAATAAACGCGGGGACGCTGTTGGGGGCGTCGGTGGTGGCGGTTAAGTACGGTGAAATTAGCACTTTGGGGCGCAGGTGCCGGGCGCGACAGTAGCGATAAATGCGAACCATCACCTCATAATCTTCCACCCAGCTTGTGGGGTCGAACGCACCCACCGCCATTAGAATATCCCGTCGATAGGCAGCGCAGGCTCCTGAAACCGTTAACGTACCGTCAATGCGACTCCAGGCCGCTTGGGTACTAAAGCTGCGTAAATATTCATAGCGCTGGAGGGTTTGCATCGCCTTAGCAAAGCGCCCCGGCTCACACACCGGCTGCATCAAAGGACCGATAACTTTTAGCTCTGAATCCTCGGCAAAGTAGGTTTTAACGGCGGCGATCGCCCCTGCCTTCATTTGGGTATCCGCATCCACCGTAATCACCACGTCGTCCTGGGCTAGGCGGACCCCGGCGTTTAAGGAATCTGCTTTGCCGCTATGGTGCTTTGCCAACACTTGCAAGGTGGGATAGTGGGGCGATCGCCCAATGCCGTCTTGATAGACCACCCCGTAGCGTTGCGCCAACACCGTTAAGCTACCGTCGCTGGAGCCATCGTCCACCACTAAAATGCGGTCTGGCTGCACCGACTGGGCCAACACCCCGTCTACGGTTTCCGGCAACATTGCCTCTTCGTTGTAGGCGGCAATAATAACGGCAACGGTGGGTTGGGCTTTTTCAGTTTGAGGGTCTTCGGGCTGGGGATTGGGCGATCGCGAGTCAACATCAGCCGCTGGATGACGGTAGCGAGAAGTGCCCACCGACAGTAGCAGCAACGAAAGCCATACCAGCTCCAAAACAAGGTAGCCCGCAAGGATTATGCTTGCCCAGGGAACCATATCTAGCCGAAGAAAATGAATCAGCGTCAGTGGAATTCCAATCGCGATTCCCATCAGCCCATAAAATCGCCACGCTTTCAAAGCCATACCTTTTAACTTGAGTGCAACACCGAGGCAGACGGCTTGCAGCACACCACTGTTTTGTGGCTCATGCCCATAACAATGCGCGCCAAAGAATCACAATCCTGGCGCGCACCGATTAAGCACCATTCGATATGTCTTAAAAGCCGCCTCTTTTCTAATTGTTACGACATTTCAGGAAAACGTGTTGTGGCACACCAAAAAAATGGACAGTACCAAAACTGGCACCCTTGACACAGAGACTTTTATAGGTCACCAAAGTTAGTCCAAGCCCTTCGGAGATATTGACTAAATTTGATTGATTAAAGTTGGTTGATGGAACGCCCCAGGTACGCCCTTACCAAAGACAGCCTTACGAAAGACAATAAAAACAGGCAGTAGAAATTACGGGCAGTAGAAATTACGGGCAGTAGAAATTACGGGCAATAAAGAGTATCGCGGGTAGCTCGGCCAGTGGTGGGGTTAACGCCTTTTGCTACCTCGCACAACACATCCACCGCGTCATTGCGCAGCAGCACATCGGTAAAATCAGCGCCGTCAATAATTGCCCCCTGGAACTGGGCGCTGCTGGCGAAAGCCCCTTCCAAATTGGCGTTGGTCAAATTGGCGTTAACAAACCGGGCGGAATCCAAAGTGGCGTAGCGCAAATCTGCATTGGTCAAGTCCACCCGCTCTAGGTTTGCCGCAAAAAAGCTTACCCCCCGCAGATCCGTATGGCTAAGGTCACTTTGGCGCAGGCTGGCTTTGGTAAATTCGCTGTTCCGTAAATCTTGCCCCGAAAAATCTTGGTTCAATAAATTGGCTTTGGTGAAATCGTCCGCTTGGGCGATCGCCGGAGCACTTCCCCAAACCATCGCCACCGTTCCCAGCATTAGCACCATGGACAAGGCGATCGCTCCCACGGAAGACAACCATGCACTAACTCTTCGCCCAACCATCACCAAAGCCTCTCCAGTAAATTCTCGATGAAATTCGCAAATTAATTGTATTAGCTCGTCGCCGTTCTTGAAGCCCCCGACCGGGTCCTTGAGGCGGTATGGGGGAAGATCGCTTACCCGCTTTAAAACTGATACGTTGATCGTTGCTCTGGGCTGTGGCTGGCTTCTGTTAAATTCCACCAGTTTTGCCAGTTAATAAACGGCGGCAAAGTGGTCTCATCTTGGAAATGGATGGCGATCGATGGCATGGGCGAAAAGCACGGCACTTTTTGGTAAACGGCGTTGATGGTGCCCTCTTCGGCAGGACCGGGAACGGCACAGCGATCGCCAAACGCCCAGTAGTTTTCCCAGTAATTCAGCAAGGTTTGGCGATGGAGCAGGAAGGTGCCGGTGGTGTGCAGGATGGTGCGCCAATGGCGATCGCTCCCCAGCAAAATGGTGGACGGATAGGGCTGGCGGTAGCGGTCCGGATAGTCGCAGGGGTGCAAAATTATGGGGCCGTTCACCTGCTGTTGCAGTGCTTGGTAACTGTCCAACATTGAGCGCATTGCCTCGGGGGCGTGCAGGTAATCGTCTTCCACACAGTAAATAAGGTCGGGGCAGGAGTCGCGTCCGTAACGGTAATTGGAATGGAGGGAGTCCCGGTTGCCGCGCCCGGTGATGGGGAGAATTTGGCTGGGGATTGGGGTTTGGCTCAGGATTTTTTGTAGCTCCGCCAGGCAAGCAGGATCGGAGGCATCATCGAGGATCGTTAGGCGGATAGTGAGGTGGGGAACGGTGGGCGAGGCGATCGCCCCATTGACCGCATTAACCAGCGATCGCAAACACCGCTGAATCAGCTCACTTTTGGGCAGCGTAATAAACCGAGGGGAGCCACAGAAGGCATTTACCCGGGCGCAACTGCGAAATAATATGTCAAGTTCCATCGACAACTGTTACCTTTCGGCAATCCCTTAGAAGCCAAAGTTAAGCTGAGATACGCCTCAATCAGCTCAGAAGACCCCGCTTAAATGCCGGTTATGGGGGCTGTCCCACGAAGGATAGGTAGGCGCATTAAAGCGAAATCATAATAAGTCTTTCACCATAAGTTTGAATCAAAAGGGTGGCCATATATGGGACAGCTAAGCTCTCGTGGTAAGCGGCGCATTGTAAAGCTTGCAAAGGGTGGCTTAAGTGTGGGGCGACTTGGGATAACTGTCGCTCCCCTGGCAGCGTTGGTTTTGAACGCTAGTGTGCCCGCGATCGCCCGTCCACCCATTCACACTCCTGCATCGCCCGCTTCTCGTCTGGCGGAGGCTTCTCCCCCCCTGGAATTTATGGGGCTGGGTTACGTAGAGCCGGGACTTGGCGTGTTTATTGGCGATCGCCCCCAAGCTTCCTCAAAACCATCCCCGTTCTCCCCCCAAACAAAATCAGCCCAAAAAGTTAACCAAGGGGAAGCCCAATACTTTTTTGAACGCGGATTAGAGCGTTTGGAAAATGGCAATTTTTCCGGATCCGTCGAGGATTTTGACTCCACATTGGAGCGATTAAAGGCGGAATCTGCCGCCACCCGCGCCGATGGTTCCGAAATCACCTATGCCCTGGTGTACTACAACCGGGGCAACGCCTATTTGCAACTGCGAGCCGTGGAAAAAGCCCAGGCGGACTATGACCGTGCCATCGACCTGAACCCGGAATTTACTAACGCCTATATCAATCGGGGAGTGACCCGCCGGGCGCTGGAAAATTGGGAGGGAGCGATCGCTGACTATGACCGCGCCCTGGAGCTCAATCCCTACGACGCCGATATCTACTACAACCGGGGCAATGTGCATCGCAGCCGGGAAAATTGGGACGCGGCGATCGCCGATTACGGTCAAGCGGTGAAGCTTAGAGCCAACCACGCCAACGCCTACGTCAACCGCGCCGCTGTCCATCACCATTTGGGCAATTTGGATCAAGCCCTGGCGGATAGCAATGCGGCATTAAAAATTGACGACGATTTGCCCGAAGCGTTTTTTAATCGTGGGCTGGTGCGCTTTGATAAAAAAGACAATCTGGGGGCGATCGCCGACTTCACCCAGGTTATTCGCCTTCAGCCCCAATACGCCCGCGCCTACGTTCGTCGGGGCGCCATTTACCACGCCCTGCGAGATTACAGAGCGGCACGGCGAGACTACAACCAAGCCCTTGCCATCGATGACGAATCTGCTGAAGCCCTTAACTTGCGCGGGCTTCTCAGCGTTGCCCAGGGGGATTTAAATCGCGCCCGGCTCGATTACAACCTAGCCCTGCGCGTCGATCCTAACTACGCCAGCGCCTATATCAATCGCGGCATTTCGTACCATCGCTCCGGGCTCTATCCCAAAGCCATCGCCGATTACACCCAGGCGATCGCCCTAGAGCCAAACAACCCGTCCGCCCACCATTTACGGGGACTATCCCACCAAGCCCAGGGTAACCAAACCGCCGCCGTCGCCAACTTTAACCAGGCGATCGCCCTGGATGCCAACTTTGCCGACTCTTACGTTAACCGGGCGATCGCCTACTGGTCCCAGCAAGGGCAAGCCAGCGGCGAACAACAAGCTCAATTGCGCCAGGCGGCCCGCCAAGATTTGACCACCGCAAAGCAGCTCTATCAACAGCAGGGCAATGAAGCCGGTTTAGCAACGGTGGCACGGGTGGGCGATCGCTTTTCATCCCAGTCTTGAGTCAGGTAGGGTATTGATCCACACCGAGAAGGAGGCGTTTATTCGCAGCCAAGTTGACAGTTTATTGCCGAGAAAATCAATGCCGACGAAAGCTCAAAAACAAACTATTTTAGATGCCGTGAACCGTGCCAGTGCCCAATGGCGAGCGGCATTTAATAGCGGTGATGCTGCGGGATGCGCCAGTCAATATGAAACTACGGCGGTGATGCACGCTCGCCCGTTTGGCACCTTCACGGGGACAGAGGCGATTCAAGGGTTTTGGCAAAAATTAATTGATGATGGCTTTGCGGAGGTGCAATACGTTGACCCGGAAATTGACGTTTTGAGTGAGACTCAAGCCGTTCTTAAGTCTGGCTGGACCATGAACAATGCCCGTGGGGTTATTCATAAAGAGCTGTGGGTTTTGCAAGACGATGGACAAGCCAAGTTGCGGGAAGATGACTTCGAGGCTCAGGGGTAAGCCACTGATGTTTTAAGCCACTGATGTTTATTGAGCAAGGGATGCGGCGACGGATTCCCTGACGGATTCCCTTGGGAGTTGCCGGTAATTCCCTACGATGGCGATCGCCTCAGCAAAATTGCACTGGTGCCGTGGGCGCTGGCACAGATTTTTAACCGCCCAATTGGTAGCTGGGTCCCCCATGGGGATATAAACCACCGTCAAGGATAGTCAGGATCGGGGACAGAATTAATTTTGGAACTGGCAAGGTGGGCAGGGGAAGTGTTGGTGGAAATAATAAGCCAATAAGCTGAAGAAAAAATACCTGTAGACGAGCAACGCTTATTAAACGATGCTTAAAATCAAGCAAAAAACTGGTGGCACCCTTGAGTTTTCGATAATCCCAATTGCCCTGTGGCTGTTTGGATCGGCGTTTTCCGCTATTGGACTTTTAATCATCATATTCCTCACTGAACAATCCTCTTTATCGTGCGATCGCCAAGCCCAACCAGAACCGATTTGTGAATTTAAAAGAGCAGGAATTATCTCCTCTGAAACTAAGTCTTTTCCCATTGACGGAATCGTTCAGGCAGATATTGAATCCAGCTATTCTGGCGATGGCGGAGAAACCTATCGAAATATTTTGGTAGTGGAGAAAAGCGCGTTACTGACCCATAGCCCGACGACGCAGGGGGCAGGGCAAACTATTCAGGTTCCCCTAGGCAGCGTTTACTCCAGCGGTTATGAATCCTATGTGGACACCGCCAATCAAATTAACGCTTTCCTAAACGATCCCAGCCAAACCACATTTGAAACTGAGCTTTCCCACTTAACTTGGATAGTTGTTATTTTTGGTGGCTTATTTCTCCTGACGGGGGTGGGGGTTGTGCTGATGTCGCCTGTGACTGTTTTCCATATGGATCGCTTGGGAAATCAATTCAAACTTGAAAAACGTCGTCTCTGGGGGAAAAAGGCACGGGAAGTTCCCCTGAGAGATGTGGCGGGTCCCAGAATTGATCGATCCTGGGGGGGTGACGGAAACAGTTTGCGGTTAGGAATTGAACTAAAAAGTGGAGAAATGCTGTGGCTTGGGGTGGGCTATGACAACATTAATAACGGTCAAAAATATCGCATTTCCGATATGGTTTCTGAGTTTTTAAGTTATCAAATTAATCGTTAGCTTGTTCGATAGACTTATAGCTTCAGACGCCGCTTAAGGTTATTGACCGTGGGTGTTTTAGCGATCGCAAAATCGCCAGCCTATGATAATTCCAGCGTTATCCGAACCCGCAAAAATTCAGCAGTTGCCGTTGCCGACGTTGGTGGCGCAGTTGCTGGTGGTGCGGGCATCGGGGATGGTGTTCGATCAGCAAATTCGCTATCCCGTTTGGGAGCCCAAGACAGAAATGTTGCGCTCCTGGGTGCAGGAGTTGGGGGTGGGCGGGGTGATTTTGCTGGGGGGCAGTGCGCTGGAACTGGCGCAGCGAACTCGACAGTTGCAGGATTGGGCACAACACAGTGAGGCGAAAATTCCGTTGCTGCTGGCGGCGGATGTGGAGGAGGGAGTTGGACAGCGATTTGCGGGAGCCACTTGGTTTCCGCCGCCTTTTGCCCTCGGAATGATGTATGCGCAGGGACAGGATTTAGCGGATCAGGCGCGGGATTTGGCGCGGCGAATGGGGGCAGCGATCGCCCAAGAGTCGTTGGCGGTGGGGCTGAACTGGGTCCTGGCTCCAGTGGTGGACGTCAACAATAATCCGGATAATCCGGTGATCAACGTGCGGGCGTTTGGGGAAGATCCGACGACGGTGGCGGATTTAACCACGGCGTTTTTGCACGGGATGGAGCCTTACCCGGTGTTGGGGTCGGCAAAGCATTTTCCTGGGCACGGCGATACGGCGACGGATTCCCATTTGGAGTTGCCGGTAATTCCCCACGATGACGATCGCCTCAGCAAAATTGAACTGGTACCGTTTCAGCAGGCGATCGCGGCCGGGGTGGATACGGTGATGACGGCGCACCTGCAAATTCCGGCGTGGGATCAAGAGTGGCCCATTACCCTGTCGCGAAAGGTATTGACGGGGCAGTTGCGGGAGCGGCTGGGATTTGACGGCATTATCGTCACCGATGCCCTGGTGATGGGGGCGATCGCCAATCGCTATGGGGCGAACGAAGCGCCAGTGTTGGCCCTGGAGGCGGGGGCGGATATTTTGCTGATGCCAGCGGATCCGCCGGGGGCGATCGCTGCCCTATGCGAGGCGGTGGAAGCGGGGCGGATTTCTCGCGATCGCGTTGAAGAATCAGTGCGGCGAATTTGGACAGCGAAAGCCAAAGTGCAGGGCGATGCTGCGCCAAATTCCACTGCGCCGAACCCTATTAGGCCAAATCCTATTAATCAGCTTGCGACACAAGAGCATATTGACCTTGATCGGCAGATTATCAATGAATCTCTGGTGCGGGGTAATGGCTATTTAACCTTGCCCATCGCCCAGGACGCGTCCCAGAAAACCTTGGCTAAGGAGTCCATGGAAAATTTGGGCACGCTGGCAGAAGTGGCGAACCAAGATGCAGTCGAAACGCCGCCGGGAATTAATTGGATTGCGGTGGACGATGGCATCAGCGCTGATTTTCTGGGACAGCATACGCCGGCAATCGCCCAGCCTCGCCAGTGGGGATTTACGGAGCTGCGCATGATCGACAGCTACAGCCCAGTCAGCGCAGAAACTTTGACCACGTGGCTGGGGAATCGCCCCCTCGGTCCCGTGCTGCTGCAATTATTTGTACGGGGCAACCCGTTTCGAGGCAGCGCTGGACTTACCCAAACGGCCCTCACCACCTTCGCCGCCCTACAAAAAACCGGGCAACTGTACGGCGTGATTCTCTATGGCAGCCCCTATTTGCTGGACACTGTGCGCCCCCAACTAATCCAACCCGGCGGCACAAAAATTCCTTACCGTTTCAACCCCAGCCAAACCCCCGCCGCCCAGAGCATTGCCCTCAATTCTTTGGTGGATCGCTAACCATGGACACCGCTGACGAACTTCACCTACAGAGCATCGCCCAAGCCCAGCAGGGACAACTAGCAGCGGCAATTAACCTTTGGCAGCAGGCGTTACAACGGGATCCCAAGCATCTTCTCAGTTGGCAGAACCTAGCGATCGCCCAACATAAAGCCTACGATTTTGCCCGCGCCGCCGAATCCAACCAGCGCGCCTTACAGCTAACCACTGACGCCGAAACCCAGGCAAATTTACATCTGAACCTGGGAGCCGCCCTGGCGAAACTGAAAGAGTTTGAAGGGGCGATCGCCAGCTACCAAGCCGCCCTAAAATTCAAGCCCAATTGGTACTCCGCCCAACGCAACTTAGGCAATGTCCTCGCTTTAAACGGGAACTTACTCCAGGCGGAAACCCTCCTCAGGGAGGTGCTAGCGCGGGAGCCCAACGACGGCGAAAATCACCACGGCTTGGGCAACGCCCTGCGGGAACAGGGGCGCTACGAAGACGCCATCGTTTGTTTCCACCGGGCGATCGCCCTCAAGCCAGACTTTGCCGAAGCCCACTGCAACCTCGCCCTCATCAAATCCCTGCTCGGCAACTGGATCGACGGTGCGGCAGAATATGAATGGCGGCTGCGGTGCCCAGATATGCTTCGTCTGCTGCCCACCACCGTCCCGTTTCCCCTATGGCAAGGGGAGTCCCTACGGGGAAAAACCCTGATGGTATACGGCGACATGGGGCTAGGGGACTGCCTCAACTTTATGCGCTACGTCGTGCCCCTAGAACACCAGGGGGCAAAGGTGATAATGGTCCTGCCCAAAAGCCTGGTGGCGATCGCCCAAACCCTCCCCGGCGCCCCCCAAATCCTCTCCCAAAGTGACCCGATTCGCTGGGACGCCCCCGAGCACTCCGCCATCGATTACTGGTGCCCCCTATTCAGCATGATCCACCGGTTTCGCACCACCCCAGCCACCATCCCCGCCTCTATTCCTTATTTACAGGCTTCCGGCGATTGCCCCCCACTGCCCAAGCCCATCAAACCCAACGCTCTGCAAAAGCTGGGCATTGTATGGCAGTCGGGCAAACTCAGCGACACCCAACGTCAGCGCTCCACCCAACTGCACCAGTGGCAGCCCATCGCAGCGCTACCCCATACCCAGCTTTACAGCCTGCAAAAGGAGCGCACTCCCCAAGAGCAAACCCAGCTCCACGCCTGGAAAAGCATAGACCTCGCCGATCAACTCACCGACTTTTCCGCCACCGCCCACCACATCAACCAACTGGACGCCGTGCTCACCGTGGACACCGCCGTCGCCCACCTCGCTGGCGCCCTAGGCAAACCCGTTTACGTACTCCTGCCCCACGTTCCCGATTGGCGCTGGGGACTCACCGACCACACCACCCCTTGGTACCCCACAATGCGCCTGATCCGTCAACCTGCGCTAGATCACTGGGAACCGGCGATCGCCAACCTTGCAAGGTTATTTATCAACGCGTAAAAAATGTTTTACCCAATACCAGCAAGTAAATTTTTATGATCTCTTAATAAATGCCCCTTAGGCGAGCGGGCACAATAGTTTTGGTGCAGCATTGAGTCAGGCAAGCCATAGGGATTGTTGGGTTAAGTTGTAGGGAAAACTATAAACAAAACTATCTAGCTCCACAGACAAGAAAAATATGTGACAAGCTAAGGTAGTGCTCGAAAGTTTTCTGGTTTACTGCCCTACATTTGCTCATTTTGGTGCGGCGAAACTAAAGCCTTGCATGGGCAAAGACATCTAGAAATATCCGTCCTAAGAGAGCAACAGCCACAAAATAGTTTCACTTACTAAATTGTTATTTGCGGTAAAAGTTATCGATTTACCGCCAAGTTTTTTTCTAAAGCCAATGGCAATGGCTCAAAAAATTTAATCTGTCGTATATGTGGAAATTGTCATGATTCAAGCTACCGTCCAGTATTCTTTAGATTCCATCAAAGAAGAGGCTAGAACCCTCGTTAGTCGAGGGCGAGTTAGCCGTCACCAGCCCATTTATGTACTGTGTCAGTACATTCCCGCTCGGGAGTGGAATTGCGTGGAAGTTGAACTAGAGCGCTGCGATTTCCTACTTCGAGACTGCATTGGTGAGTTATTGGGTCACGAGGAATGGAATAACGATTAGGCATTGGTAGGCGTTAATTTCAACGTTGTTACCATCGTTTTTTTCGTTCTCCGCCTAACCTTCTTTTCTAGAAATTTTCCACTCTTCCAACGTATACAAAGGGCTTTTTCGTGATTTAACCCACTGAAACTTCTTGGTTTTGATTTCAGTACAGGGACTTTTTAAGTATAAACCGAAAGTCAGTTGTTGCGTCGTATGGGACCGGCTCCGTAGGGAGTTCGGTCCTTTTGCTTAAGGTCCAAATTTTATTGATTTCAAATTAAGTTTACATATCCAATTGTCAAACATCAGATCTCAATATTTAAGCCTTTAATGAATTGCAGCAAGGGTGTTGATTTTCCCCAGCATCCTGACGTAAAGGGCACGGAATTCCTACTGCACAATGCCTCTAAGGTCGAGTTGATGGCACATCCTAAATTTGATGGTTTCAATCCGTGCTCAAAGCTGCATATTTTCACCACACATGTTCATGGAAATAATCGCGATGTCACCGCAAGAGATGACAGCAAATATAGCGAAGAAATCATTAAGAATAGGGTGAGTGTCTGCTTCTTCTTTTCTTTAGTCTTTTTCCTTAAAGCATCCGGATCAATTTTCTGAAACAACACAAATAACCGTGCAAATTGCGATCGCCAATCTTGTCCAGGGAGGCGGAGAAAAGCGCTAAGGAGATTTCGCTATATGACAGTTGACAGGTTTGGAACAAAATTTGATTACAATCCTTTTCTAAATTCGCGAGCAACTTTGGTGAAATATTCGGCAGTTAAATGCGGCTGAGCCAAAAGTCTTACACACAGTGAATTCAGGGACGTCATCACTAAACGCCCACAGCCTTGCCCTGGATGGAAGAATCGCAGCCTCCAATGATTTTTTGCTAGGTGCGTCTCACCACAGGGGGCTTCAAAGCTGATGGTGATGTGCTCGAAAAATGACCTTAAATCTTTAAAAGGCTATGGATAAGCGATTTGCTAATATCTTTTCCCTCACTGAAGATGAGGCGATCGCCCTATTGGATACGCCACCGGACCAGTTGGAGCCAGGGGAATCGCGCTACATTGCCGCATCCCACCTGATTAATTTTCCGACAGAACGGGCGATCGCCGCGCTAGTGCGAGCGGTGGAATTTGAAGACGGCTCCCTGGATACGCGTATTGTGCAGCGAAAGGCGGTGGAATCGCTGGGGCGGCTGCGGGCAACGTCGGCGCTGGGGGTGATTCGAAAATGTTTAAGCAACGATGATTTGTACACCGTGGAAAATGCGGTGTGGGCGATCGGGGAAATTGGCACGGAGGATCCGGAAATTTTAGAGGGCATCGCCCAGCTTTTGTCTCAGCCCAACAAGCCCTATCGGGTGATTATCCAAACCCTATCCAAGTTGGACTACGGAAAATCAGTGGAGCGGATTCGTCCGTTTATGACCGACGAAGACGAACCCACCGCCAGTGCGGCGATCGCGACGGTCAGCCGGTTTTCGGGAGATGACGAATTAATGGCGGGGGTGGTGGAGTTTCTACAACACTCCAGCGTTAACGCCCGACGGCTGTCTATTCAAGATTTAGTGGATGCAGGGTACGCCCCGGCGATCGCCCCCATTAGTCAGTGTCCAGTGTCGGTGGTGTTTCGCCTGCGGGGGATTCGGCTGTTGGCGACGCAGGCAATGGCAGAGGGCACATTAACCTTTGCAACCCTGGAGCCGATTTTGGATGCCACGGTGCGGGACAGTCCAACGACGTTGAATTTGGTCCATGAATACGACCAGCTACCAGCGCTAGAGTTTGCCATGCAGGAGCTGTACCAAACGGACTTTGGGCGGTGTTATTTGGCCACCCAAACCTTGGCGGAGTCCTTTGGGGAGGAGGTGGGACCAGCGGCGATCGCGTCCTTCCGCAACAAAGGGCATAACGACTATGGCGCCCACTATCACCTGATTAAGGTATTGGGATGGATTCGGCACGCTCCTGCCTATGAACTCTTTGTGGAAGCGCTGCACAACCCAGAACCCCAATTTCAAAAGTCTCGAGCGGCGGCGGCGATCGCCTTGGGAGAGCTGGGCGATCAGCGGGCTATTGCCGAGCTGGAAACGGTGCTAGATTCGCCCATTTGGGATTTGAAGTACGCCACACTGCTGGCTCTCAAGCAATTGGGGGCAACAGATACTCTGGCGAAAGCAGCAGCTGGGGACGATCCCCTTCTACAGGGCAAGGTAGCGGCGATCGCTCCTTCCCAGGAGGCGCCAGTTTAACGCCAGCTTTGTCAGCTAATGCTCATGGGCTACTGCCACTGGACAGCTACTTTTTCTTGATTTGTTTTTAATCCATTACCTATGCCCAGGGGAAATGGAGAAGGATCTCCTCTCAATCCCCCCTATTGAGGGGAGCAGTCAGTTCTAGACTCAGTTTTTGCTGCTGAACTGACGTTCATTTAGATTCACCACTCCCACACAACCAACGCGCCACTTAAAGCCACGATTTTTAATTCCATTTATTTCAAACTTTGTTTCAAATTATGACCACCGACGCCCTTTTTCAACAGCTAAAACACCCCAACCCCAACCTGCGAGAGCGAGCCATTTGGGAGCTAGCAGAAACCACCGACGATGGGATTATTCCTCGGTTAATGGATAACCTCACCTCGGAGGATATGGTGTATCGGCGGGCATCGGTGCGTACGTTGGGGGCGATCGGCTTACCGGCGGTGCCTGCCCTGATTGAGGCGCTAAAAACCAGCGAGGACGACACGGCGCGCACAAGCTGCGTCAAAGCCCTGGCCCAAGTGGCGGTGCAGTGTGAGGAAGGCTTCTTTCCCGATGAGGGGTTTCAGGCGCTGGCGCTAGGTATGGAAGATGAGAATCCTCTGGTGGGATTAACGGCGGTGATGGCTTTAGGGCAAGTGGGTGCGCCTGCGCTGGATGTGCTTATTGAAACCATGAAAACCACGGAAAACGTGGCGGTGGCCACCTCGATCGCCAATACTTTGGGCTCCATCAACGACCCGAAATCGGTGGACGCACTGGAGGCTGCCCTCGCCGATGAGTCCAGCGATCCCTACGTTAAAGAGCTTGCCCAAAGCTCCCTGGACCGCATGCGCATGTTCCCCACCCAGTCTTAGGGCGCATCGTCGATTAACGACCAGAAGCCTAGCGCAGTGAGGGTTTAACGCTCCTTCAAAATAGAAAAACCACATTGCCCCTTGAATTAGTAAAAGCGTCAGCGATCGCTGAGGGTCATCGTTTGCGAAGGGTTGGCAAGGTCAATAGTGGGGATTCAGCTTCGATTACGGGACTCAAAATCGTCCTATTTCTTATCGAACGGGCTATAAAGGCTGAAATCCTCACAGCTAATCGCCTGGGGATTCTAATTGCTTGGGGATTCTAATCGCTTTGGAACTCACACTACCCCCCCTAAATTGACGCGAGATTAAATGTCCCTGAGACCCAGCAATGCCGGGCGTTTAAGTAATGCTGGACGTTTAACACGTCTCTCGCCTGGGAAGTTGGCACTCAATGATGACAGTCCCTATCATTGGCTATCGCCCCAAATCGAGGAGGGCGGTGATGGCGGCGGCGCACTGGTTCGTTACTCGCTCCAGCTCATCGCGATCGCTGGAAGCAGGGGGGGGAATTTCTTCTCCGATACGAATGGTAATGGGCGCCGGTTGGGGAAACTTTGCCCCCTTGGGCAAAATCTGATGGGTGCCCCACAGGCTAACGGGGATCAGTGGCGCCTGGGACTTGGCTGCCATCAATGCCGCCCCCAGCTTGGGACTGTGAATACGCCCATCGGAACGACGGGTACCATCCAAAAACACCCCCGTTGCGCGCCCTTCCGCCAAACAGCCCAGGGCAGCTCGCATGGCAGCCCGGTCCGCCTTCCCTCGCTTAACTGGATAGGCTCCATAGAGGCGAATGGCAGTGCCCAACACCGGCACTTTAAATAATTCCTCCTTCGCCATAAACGCAATGGGACGGCGAATGCAGTTAGCCACCAGGGGCGGATCAAAGTCGCTGGCGTGGTTGCTGACGAAAATCACCTTACCCATGCGGGGCATATGGCGATCGCCATAGATCCGCCCTCGAAAATAGGTATGCAACAGCGGGCTCACCACCACCCACTTGAAGAGATGGTATAAAAAAATACTCGAAACCGGATCGGAATCGTCCTGACTCACATCAATCTCCCCTTTTATCTCTCCAATAGATTCGTTATTACCGTTGCCAACAGCCATACCAATAAGACCAATCCGGTTGATCATCCCCCGATCACCCCTGTGAATAACAATTTGCGAACAACGTTAAGGCAACGTGCAAATAACCATTAAAAAATAGTTTCAATCAGTGAATTTTTAATGGTTTTGGGGCGATCACCATAGCTGCGTCAATTAATTGAGCAGACTACAATGACAAGGAGTGATGGCTATGCCGGTGAACTGCTAGGCTCAATCGTCAAAATAAGCTGTTCATGGGATTCTGGACAACAGCGATTGACGCAAGCATCAGCCCTAAGCCAACGGCAAGTACAACCTACCCTACAGGTGTTACGACAACGAAGTAGCGATTCCATCAGTCTCTTATTCCCTCTGTAAAGCTCCCCATAAAACCTTTTACTCACCTCGCCCCCCAGTTTTCCTGTGGCCACGCTACAACCCTCTCCTCACCTGGTTTTAAGCACCGACGCTGGTCAGCGATACTTACCGCTGTCGGGGGGAGCGTGCTGGAAAATTGGTCGCGGTGCCGACAACGACTTTACCCTGCCAGACCCGTGGATTTCCCGCCACCACGCCATGCTCCAATGTATGGAAGACGGCGTCTTTTACTTAATTGATCTGGGCAGCCGCAACGGCTCCTTTGTAAACGGTCGCCGCGTCAGCATTCCCGTGACCCTCAACGGTGGAGACAATCTCACCTTTGGGCAAACAGAAATGAAGTTCTATGCTCCGCCTCGAATAAAGCCCGAGGACGAGCAATATATGACCAACTCTGCGGTGACAGCGGCATTGCACGTGCGGCGGCTAATTTCCGTGCTGGTGACTGATATCCGTGATTTCACGGGGTTAACTCGGCAAACGGACGAAAAGATTTTGTCAGAAACTATCGGCACCTGGTTCCGCCAAGCAGGAGATATTTTGCGGAAGCACGGCAGTTGGGTGGACAAGTACATCGGCGACGCCATTATGGCGGTGTGGATTCACGGGGAAAACGACCTGAGCCTTCAGGAGGTGCGCCATATTTTCCAGGCGGTAGATGATTTGCAGCGCATGACCCAGGAGCTGCATCTGCGGTACCCTCTGCCTTTTCCCCTGCGCATTGGCACTGGAGTGAACACGGGCTATGCCATGGTGGGCAACACCGGTAGCTATGATCGCCCTGATTACACGGCGTTGGGGGATACGGTTAATGAGGCGTTTCGACTGGAGTCTTGCACGAAGGAACTGAAGCAGGACGTGGCGATCGGGCTGACAACCTATCAGTATTTGCGCATGCTGCACCCGGGAAACTACGGACGCATGTTTGAGGAGTACGAGGTGCATTTGAAGGGGTATGACGAGCCGGCAACCACCTACGCTGGCACCTATTTGGATCTCCATCGGGTGTTAACGGGATTGGGGGATGGTGATTTGGAGAGGAACGACACCGATGGTGGCAATAATGGGTCTGCTGCCGTTGGGAAGGCGGGAGTTGATGAGGTGTACGGCGAGGAAATTGAGCTGGAAGGGAAAGTTAGCGCCACAATTCCATCTAGCCAGGAAGTGGCCGGTGGCTTGGAAGTTCCAGCCATTGAAATGCCGATCGCCGATTTAGATTAGGAAAAACTGGGAAAATCTCCCCAAAAACTGAAGCGAGTTTAGGCGGATTGCAAATTAACGTTGCAAAGCGTGTTGGGCGATCGCCATAGATTACGTAATCGTAGAAAATGGCATACAGGGCAGAATGCCCTTTACTCGAGCTGTGTTTTTTAGGAGAAACGTATCCCCATGAAGTGGTTCCTGCGCCTTTTTGTTGTGGTTAGCCTGTGCGTAACAAGCTGGGTTGGCTTCGGTAGTCACCCTGCGATGGCAGGTCACCTCAACCTAACGAACTTCACCTGGAACAGTGCATCAATGGTGATGGGGGCGGTTAATGGGGAAGCGGATTCTGAGCTAGCCAAGATTTATGGCGAAACCATTGACCTAAACAACACCAACATCAGCAGCTATAAGGAGTATCGCGGGCTATATCCCACCCTGGCGAAAAAGCTTATTGCCAATGGTCCTTACGAGTCCGTTGAAGATATTTTGTCTGTGCCTGGGTTAAGCGATCGTCAGAAGAGCACTTTAACTAAGTACATTGAAGAAGGCTTGTTTTCCGTGAGTCCCACCAGTGTCGTGTTCACCCAGGGAGATGATCGCATTAACAACGGCGTTTACAAGTAAACGGACTGACAGGGAGAGGCTGGAGGTAAGCCAGAATTCCTGAATTGCCTCTAACTCTGGGTAACCTCAAAATTTAGTTCCGGTAATTATCACCAGTGACTATCACCGGTAATTATCAAAAAAGGAGCAAGGGATTAACCTGCTCCTTTTTTGTGGGATTTCTGTTTTTGTGGGATTTTTGTGGCTCTTTTTTATAAGACCAGTTTTATCCCTACGGATAGAAGCCTAGTTGGGGCAGTCCCAAAGTCTCTTCCCAGCCCATCATGATGTTCATACACTGAACGGCTTGTCCTGACTGTCCTTTGAGCAGATTATCGATCGCCGACAGCACAATCACCCGATCCGTACGCTGATCCACCTCAACCCCCAGGAAGCAGGCATTGGTGCCCAGCGCCCACTTAGTTTGGGGCGTTTTACCACCGGGCAATAGTCTTACCCAAGGAGATTTCCGATAGAACACGGAATAAATAGTCAGCACATCTTCACGCACCAGTCCAGGATCACGGATAGTGGCGTACACCGTGGACAAAATGCCCCGAGGCATCGGCACCAGGTGGGGGGTGAACTGTAGGCGAATATCGTGTCCAGCCAAGTCGCTACAGGTTTGCTCAATTTCCGGTGTGTGACGGTGGCTGGCAACGCCGTAGGCAGCAAAGGAATTGTCCACTTCGGCAAGGAGGGCGTGAACTTTGGCTTGGCGACCGGCTCCCGAAGTGCCCGACTTGGCATCAATAATGATGCTTTCGGGGACGATGATGCCGTGTTTTAGCAAAGGCAGTAAAGCCAACAAGCTGGCGGTGGGATAGCAGCCAGGGCACCCAATCAAGCTGGCATTAGCAATGGACTCGCGGTTAAGCTCCGGCAGTCCATAAACAGCATGGGCAGCGGTGGGATGATCCTCACGGGGCTTGCCGTACCAAGTTTCGTAGGTTTTAAGGTCCCGGAATCGATAGTCGGCCGACAGGTCCAGCATTTTGCAACCTTTGGCAATGAGCTGGGGGGTCAAGTCGCAGGCAATGCCGTTGGGTAGTCCGAGGAATACCACCTCGCAACGCTGGGCGATCACCTCCACATCAATGGGCTCAACTTTCAAATCCACCATCCCTGTCAGGTGGGGATAAATATCGTCATAGCCCTTCCCAGCGCTGCTGTTCCCCCCCAGGTAAGTTAGCTCCACCTTGGGGTGATCCATCAGTAGCCGCACTAGCTGGACACCGCCGTATCCCGATGCCCCCACAATTCCTACTGAAACCCGTCCAGAGTCGCCCATAGTTATTTCAGCCCCTAAAGTTAGTCTTGAAATTACTGCTTAGGGGCTGTCACCAATCAGCATCGCCACTCAGGCGGCATCAGCCTCTCAGCCCCGGTTTTATTGATTAAGCGCGAAATTTCTTACTCAGTAAGATTTCTAGAGTTAGGACTTCCAGAATTGGTCAATAACGCGCTCCAGATTCCTCTGGCGTTTACTAATAATTAGTCAGTGAGTGATTTTTCGAGTTAGTAATTCGTTAGCAATTTGCCAACAATTTACCGATAGCCGTCTGTTAGCACTCGTCAAGCTCTAACACACTAAATATGGTGAATGTTGGGTCATGATACAGGAGCTTTGACCGATTGACACCGACTTTGTGAGCAGTTTTGCCGTTTTGGGTGGCGACTTTCAACGGTCACTTTTTCCACTGTTTTTTCAACTCCCATTTCGCCGCCCACATCAGGAGCCACTGGCAGTGAGAATCCCAGGCGTTATGGGGTGAGGTCCACGTTTTTTGCCCGTGTTCTTCAGCTTCTTTATTTCGTGCCCCATGCATTAGAAGCAGACCTTACGCAGATCACCCCTTGGTAAAGGGCGACGCCGACACAACGTTTGTTTTTGGCTTCAAATGTTTTTGGCTTCAAACAGCACGTTTTGCATAGGTCCTGAAGAGGAAATTCATAGGGAAGAACATGGCGTTTTTGCGGTCCGAAAGGCTGTGTTGACTAGGGCGGTGAAATATCGCGCAGACGTTCAAGGATTCACTTTCAGGGATTTATCATTGGGTCGCCACTAGGAACGCGTTACTCTAGAGGGAGCGGATAAGGCATCGTTTCTTAATTTCCGATTTCAACTTTCAAATTATGGTTAATTTTTCTCCTACTTCAGCAAAGTTGGCGTTGCTGAAGGGCAAAGTTTCTTGGGGCGCTGGGTTGGCGACAGCTGTAGCGATCGCCCCAGGTTTGCTAGTGGCCCTGTCCTTGGGGGTATCCCAAAGCGCCGTTGCCCAATCGTCAGGGAACGCTGACGATTTAGGAGAGTGGCAAAACAACGAGCGAGACTCGCGGTCCATTGGTGGCACCGGGCTGACCCCCCTAGAGCTTATCCAGCAGATTCGTACCCTATCGGGTCAAAGTCCGGCAGAGTTCGAAGCCCGTCAGGAAGGTCGCTTGAATGATGCCGCTGAATCTTTTCGTCAGCAGCAGCGCCAACAGTTAGAATCTCCTGATACCGGGGCGAGTTCCACGTCAAGCACCAGTGGCGAATAATCGGCAATTGAATAGCCTTAAATAGCCAGCATCTCAATGGCTGGTGGTGTGGCTAGTGGCTACGCAGCTAGTGTGAACACGGAAACGTTGAGTTTAGGAGCGTCGTTGTCGTAAGGTGCGGCAAGAACGTGACAAAAAGAAACGTTGCGGCAAGACGGTGTAATCGGTGTAATAAGAGTGCAACATGGGGTGTGCAGTCTTACAGGATCATCACTTCTACTCACTTTCTCCGATTGTCATACTGGTCGTCATATTTAGTTTTTAACGTTTCCGTCAAACCCTCGTGTCCAATGCTCCCCTTAGCACCCTTATGGCGGCCCGTTTGGGGCGACTAGCCCAGCGTGTTTCTATGCGTTGGGTTTTGGCGATCGCAGGGGGCACTAGCGCAGCGCTATTGATGGCGGGCACCCAATGGATTTTAGTGGGGGGACAATCCCAGAGCCGTCGTCCCCTATCCCAAGCCCTTCAGCGAGCCCAAGGAGAGTCCCTGGTAGAGGACATTAACGACCATTTGGCGGTACCAGCATTGGTAAGCCAGATTAACAGTGACAATTTAAAGCTGGGCACCGTTAACGCCGCGACACCGGAAAATTTAGAGGCATTTTTTGGGCAGCAAATTCGCCAGTTTCCCACCTTGCGATTTATTGGATTTGCCAACGAAGCGGGATTACTGAGCGCCGTACAGCGATCGCCCCAGGGGTCCGTTCAAATTTTGTCGGGGCAAAGTGCTGCCGATGGGTCACCAGGGCGACTGTGGATTTACAACGTGGACAGCCAGGGAAATCGCGCCAGTACCCTGCGCACCTTGCCCTCCTACAACCTTGACCAACAGCCTTGGTATCGGCAGCCGGCCCTGGCGGGGCAAACCATTTGGACGCCGCCGGTGCGAGATGACGACGGCAACTGGTCCATTAGCCTAGGGCAGCCGGTGGTGGATCGCCAAGGTAAACGCTTGGGGATTTTGAGCGTGACGGTGGCGTTGGGACCGTTGGGCGAAACCTTGGAAGAGCAATTCCAGTCCGTAGAGGAGGGGCAGGCGTTTATTTTGGATCCGGCAACGGAGCAAATTTTATTGACCGTTGGGGGCACCGAGGCGGAGCGACGAGCCTCTCCCCGGGTCGTGTCACCGGGACCGGCGTCAGAAAGTGAGTTTCCCCTGGTCCATGCGGGTGAAGAAAATCTGCGGCGCACTTTCGGCTCATGGAGCAATATTGATCGATCCCACCAAATTTCCCTCGACGCCCTTGGGCGGTCCTATGAACTATGGGTGACGCCCCTGCGCCAGGGACGGGGAGCAAACTGGCTGGTGGTGTCCGTGGTGCCTGCGGTGGGGACACGGGGCTGGATGTGGCCGGCGCTGTGGGTGCTGCTGGCGGGGGCAGGAGGTGCAGCCTTAGGATGGGGCGCCGGGGTTTGGCTGGGGCGATCGCTAGGAAGATTAGAACGACGGTTCCGGCTGATTACGGCTGGCAAAGTGGACGCCAGTTTTCCCATTTTTCCCCTAGAGGAGGTGGACGAACTTAGTCAGGCAGCCCAGACGATGATTCGAGAGCTGCGGGCGCGGCTGCGCATGGGAGAGCGGGAAAAGACGGAGCTGGAAGAGCGGGTGCGGGAGCGCACCACGGCGCTGAGTTTATCGGAAACCAAATTTTCCAAGATTTTTTACGCCAGCCCCAGCGGTATTTGCTTGATGCGCATTGCCGACGGGACGGTGATTGACTTTAACGATAGTTTTCTGGAGATTTTCGGCTACAGCTTTGAGGAAATGATGGGCTTCACCAATATGGAGTTCAACATTTGGCAAAACCCCAGCGATCGCACCTTGGTGATGCACACTTTACAGCGGGGCAGCAGCGTTCGTAACCAGGAAGTGGCCGCCCGCACCAAGTCCCGAGAGCTGCGCATGGTGTTGCTGTCGGCGGAGTCTATCTACCTCCACGGCACCGAGTGCGCCCTGTTTGTGTTCCACGATATTACCGATTACAAGCGCCTGGAGGATGACCTGCGCCAGTCCCAGCGCCAGCTTGAGGAAGTGGAGCGGCGGCGCCAGTGGGAGCTATTGGAAGGGTCGCGGGATAAGTTGCGGGCCAATCTAACCCGTATGGAAACGATGCTGGGGTCCGTGCAGGACGCCCTGGTGTGGACCGACGGTCAGGGGCGGGTACAGTGGTGCAATTTAGCTTTTGAACAGTTGGTGCAGCGGGACCGCCCGGCAATTTTGGGCGCACCATTGCTAGACGCCCTGCCCCTGCATCAGCGGGGAGAGCCCGTGCGCTTGGGCACTCATCCGGTGACCCAGGGGCTCAGAGCCGTGACGGGAAAGGCTCCCTTTGAACTGGTGCTGGGGCGCGATCGCCGCTCGGTGGAAATTTCCTGGTCGGGGGTACGGTTTTATGAGGAGACTCAGGATGCCAACGGTGCATCGAAAAGTGGCCAGCCCACAGAAATTGAAAGCGTTAGCGCCGTATTAACCATTCGCGATATTTCCGAGCGGAAACAGCTAGTGGCAGAGGTGCTGCGGGCTAAACGGTTTATTGACGGCATCGTGGAAAACATTCCCCTGGCGGTGTATGTCAAGGACGTGCGTCAGGGGTGCCGCCATGTGCTGTGGAATCGAGCCAGTGAATCGCTGTTTAAAATTACCCGCACCAAGGCCATCGGACGCACCGCCGACGAACTGTATCTGCCGGACCAAGCCCAGGCATTTCGCTCCCAGGATCGCGAAGCCATTGAAAACCGCCGTCCCGTGGAAATTTCCGAGCAGCCCTTTGAGGCGATCGATAAAAATGGCGCCACGGAGCAGCTAATCCTGCGCACCATGAAGGTGCCCCTTTTCGATGCCCAGGGTCGGATTCTGTACCTACTGTGTATTGCCGAAGATATTACAGAGCGTAAGGACGCCCGCGCCGCCCTAACGGAAACTCAGGCCCAGTTCCGGCTCCTGGCGGATCAGGCGGGGGCCGATTTGATGTTTGTGCACGACGTGTCAGGCAATATTCTCGATGTGAACCAGGAGGCGTGTCGATCCCTGGGATATGAGCGGCGGGAGCTGCTGACCATGAATGTGGCGGACGTGGATACCCTGGCGTCCCTGGATCAGCATGATCGCATTTGGTCCATGATGCAGCCGGGACAGCCCGTAACTCTGGAAGGCATGTATCGCTGTAAGGACGGGCGGATGTTCCATGTGGAAACTCGGGTAGGGGTACGCTTTTCTGGCGACTTGAAAATTTTCTTAGCCATGGCCCGAGACGTGAGCGATCGCAAACAAATGGAAGGGGCCCTACAGCAGGCGGAAGAAAAATATCGCGGCATTGTGGAAAACGCCGTGGAAGGCATTTACCAGTGTGCGCCCACGGGGCAGTTTTTAAGTGCCAACCGGGCTCTAGTGACTATGTTTGGCTATGGGGCGATCGACCAGGTGTTGGGTCCGGCGGGGCTGAATCGCACCCGTCGGTTCTACGTGGACCCAGAGCGTTGGGATAGCTTTTTGACCCTGATTTCCCAAACGGGAGAGATTTACGGCTTTGAGTCCCAGGTGTACGACGCGGAAGGGAAATCCTTTTGGGTCTCGGAAAATGCCCGCGCCGTTAAAGATGTGGACGGTCGGCTGCTGTATTACGAAGGCACCATGCAAAATATTACTGAACGCAAGATGGCGGAGGAAGCGCTGTTTGCGGAGCAGGAGAAGGCGGACCGGCTGCTGCTGAATATCTTGCCTCGACCGGTGGCAGAAAGCCTGAAGCAGGGCGAGGGCACGCTGGCTCAGCTTTACGACGAAGCCACAATTTTATTTGCGGACCTGGTGGGTTTCACCCATTTGTCAGCTCAAATGCGCCCCATCGAGCTGGTGAATATGCTGAACCTGATTTTCTCCACCTTTGACCATTTGGCGGAGTACCACGGTTTAGAAAAAATCAAAACGGTGGGTGACGAATATATGGTGGTGGGCGGTTTGCCCCTGCCCATGAAAGACCATATTAAGGCGGTGGCCAACCTGGCGCTGGATATGCAAATTGCCATTCAGGAGTACAAAAGTCCTGACGGGAAGCCGTTCCAAATTCGCATTGGAATCAACACGGGCTCGGTGGTAGCGGGGGTTATCGGCATTAAAAAATTCGCCTACGACCTGTGGGGGGACACGGTGAATATCGCTAGCCGTATGGAGTCCCACGGTGAGGGGGGGCGAATCCAGGTAACGGAGACGGTGTATCAAGCCTTGAAGGATGATTTTCGCTTTGAGGAGCGCGGGGTAATTGATATTAAGGGGCGCGGGAAGATGGCCACCTATTGGCTGCTGAGGGACTCCTCGGACACGTCCGACGTCCCCACCAGTAAGGCTCCCATTATCATTCCCGGTCGAAACTCTGGAGAGGAGGCGGTTGTTACCAACGGGCATTACCCGGCGGGCGATCGCGAGGACTCGGGGAACGGCAGCGGTCTTGAGTTACGGGAAGATGAGGTGGTGCCGATGATGGAGGCGCTGGGAGATTTAATTTGGGATGAGGCGCTGTTTGAGGACACGAGTGTCATCCAAGATCCAACGTTTATCCAAGATGATGACTAACCAAGATGATGGCTAAAGCGGCACGGCAGCCTGAGTAAGCACGACGGCCTAAGCAAGTAAACTAAGGAAGCAGCTTAGGCAATCAGTCCCTGCTGTCGTAAGAAATTCTCCACTTCAGTGCGGTTGGGTTGGGCGGCGATCGCCCCCGATTTTTGAGTCACTAAGGCTCCTACGGCGCTGGCGTAAACCACCATACGATACACCCGCTTAGGATCGTCCAAAGTCTTGAGCCCTCCCTGGAGCAGCTGGCTCAGAAATCCCGCCACAAATCCATCTCCCGCTCCCGTGGTGTCCACCACCGCTGCTTTAAAGCCAGGATGAGCGCCCATATGTCCTCCTAAACAGTAGCGACAGCCATTGGCACCATCGGTAATAATCACCCCCTCTAAGTGGTCTAGCTTTTGGGCGATCGCCGCTGGATCATCGGTTGCAAACATCCATAGAGCTTCTTCCTTAGAGAGCTTCAGTAAGTCCACCCGCTCTAAGATTGGGGCAATGGTTTGCTGGGCCTTACTGGGGTCGGGCCAAAACAACGGACGCCAGTTTAGGTCCAAAAATACCGGCACATAATATTGGTCCGCCAGGTCGAGGGCGTGGGCGATCGCCCTGCCGCTATTGGGATAGGCCAGTGCCAATGTGCCCAGGGTCAAAAATTTCGCCGAGCTAAATAGGGGCTGGGGCACCGAGGCAGGCAATAGCTGGGTATCGGCAAAGGCGGTAGTATCCTGCTCCCCCTTTCCCTCCGCACCAAAGGCGACAAACTGGCGATCGCCCGTCCCATCCCGCACCACGTATACTTCGCGGGTGGGAGCGGGATGACGCTGAATGCCGTCGATATTGACGCCCCCCTGCTGCAAAATTTTCAGGAGGCGATCGCCAGCAGCATCCTGCCCCAAACAGCTAATTAACGCCGACTGCACCCCTAACTTTGGCAACGCGCACGCCACGTTAGCGGGTGCGCCGCCAGGATAAGCCGTCCAATTTTCTATTTTGGAGGGATCAGGGGCGGCAGACCCCACATTGGACGAATCAGCTTTATCTTTTGCCCCCCCATTCTCAGCGGAATCCCCCAAGCAATCCCATAACATTTCACCCACACACAACACTTGGGGTACCGGCATATGTCTTACGTTCTAAAAAATGGTTTAAAAGGTGATCTAGGTCTAGCAAATTCCAGTGCCCAATGGCGGCAAATGTAACAGGGCAGAGGGATTCGCCGTTTTAGGAACCTTTAGTAGATCTATAAGCTTTGGCAAAAAATCTTGGCAAATTTAGCGTGCCGAAATCACTCTAAATGGTCCAAGCCACCTGGTCGCTGTCGACCTCTGCCTTAGTTCGGCGCACCGCCAGGGCACTGGCAATCAGCCCCACCCCCGTGCCGAAAATCAGCAGCACAATGAGCAATAACAACGTTTCACGGGAGGTAAGGGGTAATTCCCGCGCCAGAAACTGCAAAAAGCTGGGCTGACTGCTGAGCACAGACCGCAAAATTTGTTGCACTACGGCGATCGCCCCCCAGGCAATAACGCCCCCCTGGAGTCCAAACACGGCCCCCTGCATCAAAAATGGGAGATAAATCCACCCCCGTGTAGCCCCCACCAGCCGCATAATTTCAATTTCCTGACTGCGGGCTGCCACCACCAGTCGAATAGTGGTCATCGTCGTCGCCACCGCCGCCGAAATCACCAGGGCGATCGCCCCCAACCCAACCCAGGTCAACAGCTCATTCACCTCCCGCAGGCGCGTTACCACCTCCGCCACATAGCGGGTATCCTCCACGCCAGCAATGTTTTCCACCTGGGCTGCCACCTCAGGAGCCACCGCAGGGGAGGTCACTTTTACCTTCAGCTCATCCAGCAACGGATTTCCCTCCAGCTGCTGGGTCGCCACCTCAATATTAGAAATGCCCAGCTCCTTCACCAACCCTTCCCAGGCATCACCCTTTGATACCAGGGTCACTGAAGCCACCTCCGGCAAGGCTTCCACTGCCGCTTGCACCGGAGCCGGGTCCACCTGGGGCTGCACATACACAGAAATCTCTAGCTGACTGCCAAACTGATTCAGCAACCGCTCCAGGTGCCACGACGCTTGCAAACTGGTACCCAATAAAAACAACGACACGGCCACCGTGGCCACCGCCGCCCAATTCATCCAGCCTCCCCGGCGAAATCCCCGCCAGGTTTCCTGCCATAGGTAACCCCATCGGGTTAGTCCATCCCACATTGCGATCGCCCCTCTTGGCTAATCTGCTATTGCTAATCGTCACCAAACCCTAGAAACCTTACGCACGGCCCCTAAAATCTTTTTTCCAAGATAGGCATTCTGCCCAAGATCCACCAGTCATCGCCGATTAATCCGATAAGCCGACAGTGTGACAAGCCCATACCAGCAATCCCATACCAATAATCCCATGCAGGGCTTCTACAAGTCGCGAAGGGAAATTCCCTGGCGGAAATGGGACACGGCGGCGAAAGTGGCCACCAAGAAGTAAAACCCTCGAATGCCCCAAGTTCCCCACTCCAAAAATTTTGCCACCTCCGTTTCCGGTACCCGCGCCGCATCAGCGAGGGTCAAGTTAACCTGCTTATCTAAAGCACTGACGCTGTTGGTATCCTCAGCGGCGATGGGCAGTTTGGAGTACTTAGCGGTGTAAACGTAGAACCCCAGCAGTCCCGTTTCTTCCACGCGGCTCTCCAAAAACTGGTCCATTTTTTCCAAAACGGCGGCGGGGGTAAGCTGCTGGGCGTCGGATACTTGCCGCAGCCACAGTTGATGGCGAACGGCGGGACTCACCATGAAAATCGCCGGCACCAGCAGGGTAAGGACCACGGCGCTGAGTTGTATCCCCCAGCGGCGGGGCAGGATGATTGCCGACAGCCCCATGCCCAGTCCCAGCACCGCAAAAATAATCAGGTTCAATAGCTCTGCCACCTCCATGGACTGCAGCAGCTCCCCCGCATAGGGCAAGGTATACACCTGGGTTTCCGCCAGCAGGGCAATAATGACGCGCAACCCTAGGGCGATCGCCCCCGCCAAAATCCAGCCGCCGATGCCCATTACCCATCGCTGGGCAGGAGAAAGAGGCTTGCGATAGGTTGCTGGAGCCGCCTGAGGCTGACGAAGTTTGGAGGAGATGGGGGACGCTTTAGGACGCGGCTCTGACGCATCTAACGCAGGCGCATCTAACGCAGGCTTTGGTATAGATCTGGAGGCGGAGCTGGATACGGGAGACCCTTGGAGGGGGCGATCGCCCTGGAGAGAAGCCGTTTCGTTAAGCTCAGGGGGATTTTGGAACGGGGTGGGGGGCGCCGGCTGAGGCGCAGTCTCCTCAGGGGACAGGACAAACTTGCCACCGTTTTCCACCAAGGTCACCTGCCACTGGGGAGTGCGGTTGCCCTGAAGAAACCCTTGGACTAGCACCTGCTGAATATCCAATCCATTGGCGCTGGATAAACTACCCATGCCCCGCTGAACAAAATTCACCATGAATTTGCGGTCGGGCACCGTTTTGGCGATCGCCATTACCGTCAAGCAGGACTGGAACACCAACAGGCGCACCTGAATTCCCGCCGGGCGCAGGGCCTGGTTCATCAACGACTCAATGGCCTGGGCATCCCCTTGTTTAGCCTGAGACAGTAACGAAGCTTGGGTCATTGTGGGCTCGCAAAGTGGGCTCGCACTACATCACATCACCTTATAAGATTCACCTCCCAACCGGTGAAATCCTAAAAACAGCGACACATTCTCACCTCCCAAGCCTATTCCCAGCGCTCGGGCTCCCATTGTAGCCAGAACGTTACTTGCAATGCTCCGTTGACATTTCCCACAAAAAGCAAAAGGTTTATTGACGAAACAGGAAAACATCACATCTCCAGTGGGCAATTGATTTGTCGGAAACTGACTCAATTTGAGCGATCCCAAGACCCTTCTCGTTGAATACGTCGTCAATCCCAACCAAAATCCCAGCCAAACCCCAAAACACATCTCTAAAAATTAGCGTTCAGAAGCCGCCTGCAGTTCTTTTAGTCGCCCCTGAAGTCCACGAATAACCTTTTCCTTTTCTGCGGGTTTTATGGATTTATTTTGCTCAATATCAAGAATTTGTTTGCCGATTTCTAGCTTGCGAATGGGGTGCCAATCAATATCCGTAGCCTCATCAAAGCCCGACCAGTTTAGTGCCTTTAATACCGGTTGATTGTCGTAGCTGTAGAAGAATTCACGAATACTTGCCTTCAGCTCCTCCGGGAGTTGATCCGTGTAGGCAATGGGATCACCTGGAATAAGGGGTGAGGTCCAAATAATCTTTAACTCATCGATGCGATCTGGATATTTGTTGGCAAAACGCTGGAGGGCTTCACTATTATTTGTTGCCACATCAATTTCTTGGTTAGCGATCGCCAAAGCCGTATCTTCATGGCTTCCAAGGAAACTCAACTCAGAAAAATAGGTACGAGGAACAATTTCATTTTTAGCGAACAGATAGAACATCGGCACCAGATAACCAGAGGTTGAATTCACATCATTAAAGGCGAAGGTCAACGCTTTGCCATTTTCTAAAAGATATTCACTGACAGGGCGATCGCCAATCTGTGTGAGCCAAGGGCTATTTTTGTGAGTAATTAAATGAGCATAATACCCTCGACTACCTTCATCAGAAACAGTAAGGGCAAAGGCACGAGCATCGGCAACGGTGGCAGCTTCCACATAGACCTTTCCACCAAACCAAGCCATTTGAATCGCACCGGAGCGCATAGCCTCGATCAGGCTAGAGTACTGGTCAGCAAAAAAAGGCCGCACCGGATAGCCGATGGCTTCGGCCAGATCTTCCAGAAACGGCTGCCAGTTCGGTACCAAATCCGCTTCAGACTCTGTAGTTAAAATGCCAAAGCTTAGTTCAATAGGGAGACCTGACGTCCCCCTTGAAGGAGACTGTTGACACCCCTTTAAAAATTGTCCCCCCACAGAGCCCGCGCCAAAGCTCAGCAAAAGGCGGATAAATTGTTGTCTTTTCATGATAATTAGTCGTTTATATCTGAAAGGAAAAACCTAAAAGGTAAATATCGAATTTCTTCTGCGCAGGCACTTCTGGGCGGAAAATAACGGTCCTGCAAAAATCAGCACCCGTGAAAGTCAAAATTGAAATTCCAATTAATACGAGATTAAAATCCTAATTAACACAAAATTAAATTCTAATTAATAATTGTAGTTAGCATTAGATTTGGGCATTGTTTTGAGTGGCACCTCCCCCATAAAACCAATTTTTCGTCAATTGTTGATGGGTTTTGGACTGTCCTTAACCATCATTGGTTTTGGAGCCACTTGGATTAACTACCGTATAATTAGCCGTGATTTGGAACGGCAGGTTAACATTCGCGCATCCACGGTGACTCAGGCCCTAAAGCTTTCCACGGAAGGGCTAATCGAAATCAACTACCTTTCCCTGCTGGATCGGGCAGTTACCAACTACGCCGCCTTGCCCGAAGTCAAAGAGGTCGCCATCGTTAACCCCCAAGGCAAAACCATTAGCAACAGCACCGTCAGACATATCAACCGACCGTTTATAGATATTTACCCTAGCTTGGCGGAATTAGTACAAACTGCCTCGGCCACCGGCATTATGCAAACCCAAAGGGTACGCCTCGATGGGCAGCCAACTTTTGTGGAGGTGTTGCCTTTTAGAGCTAATTTATAAAGTAAATCTTAATTAGCTAACCTGCGCATCATCAAG
>CALGDE010000132.1 GCA_937883785.1 uncultured cyanobacterium | reverse complement strand
GTTTGGATTCGATGGCTGATCACTTCCCATCATCTCTCAATCCTGCAACGCCCAAATTTTTAGTAATTGCTGGAGCCCATAAGCGGGACTCAAAATCCACCGTGAAATCTGCGTTGTGTGATTTTCGACGATTGATGGCGCTCACTGGGGGCTGTCATTATTTAAATTTCAAAGCCAGTAGATCCCTAAGCCAATAAATCTCAAAGCCAAAAGCTACTAGGGTTTCAGCGCCCAGCATTTTTTATTTTGAAAGGGCATGGACTCCCCACTGCGTAAGACTTCTGGCGATTAGCTGATGACACGTCCTAGCTTTCAGAGCATTTTCAAGACAAGGACTTCGCTAGATTAGGTATCGAAGAATAGTTAGGAACAGAACCTCAGAACTCCGCCTAGGGCATTGTTTCAAAGATCCCTTTAGAAAGGGAAGTTTTAACGAACCGCGACTGTATTTGCCCCAAGAATTAGCCTTAATAGTGGACGTTCTCTGAGTCTTAGGCGATAAAAGCGATAGGGTAAGTTTAATTCGGCTAAGGTCACGGAGCGTTACCCAAACGTTGTCCAAGGGCTTGCGCCCCAGTCACTTACTCTTCTAAAGACGTACTTTTTGAGTTTTAATCCTCTTTGAGTTTTAATTCTTCTGAGTTTTAATTTTCGGTCACCTCGTTTATTTGTGTTTCGATGACCTCATCTAATCCATATCTTGAACGCGCCAAGCAGGGCGACCCTGATGCGATCGCTTACCTTATGCGGCGATCGCTCCAAAGCAAGGGTATTGAAGTTAGCGCCCAGGAAGAAGGCGACACACTTTTAGTCACCCTGGAAGGGGCGCAGCCAGTGAATCGCGAGGCGGTTGTGGCCTTTATTCGCAAGGGCATGATGGAGCTGGATATTTCGTCCCTGCGATCTGTTCAGGTGGACTGGCGACAGCAAGGCAGCTTGCTATCGGAGTGGACGGAAGAAATTCCCCTAAACGAAGGCGGCGGGACAAACTTTGGTTCTGCTGGTTTATCGGGAATGGACGAGCCAATGAATGCGCCGCCACCCATTGATGATGGGGATCTTCCCGGTGACGAAGCCATGAGTTTAGAAGACGTTTATGCCAACGAAATGGCGGACAACGACTTTGGTGCTAGCAATGACTTTGCCGATAGTATTGATGGGGATGAATCAATGGATGATATGCAAGAGGAAGCTCCTGCCCCTGAGAAGAAGAAATCGAGTACTTCGCCCATTGTGCTGCTGCTTTTGCTGGCGGCAGTATTGGGAGGCGGTTGGTACTTCTTCCAGGAGGGTTATTTCAATCCCCTAATTGCGATGTTGCCGGAGTCAATCCGTCAAAATATTCCGACGCCCGCTGGTGCTCCTGATGATGGGGTAGCAACGGATCCGGCGGCAGACCCGGCAGCTACTGATCCTGCTGCAACGGAAGCAGGGGAAGGGGGCGAGGGTACAGATCCTGAGGCTTCACCGGAGGAAAGCCCGGTCGCGGCTGAGTCTCCCGCGTCCGCAGCCGGTGATGAAACTCCCGCGGCGGCTGAGTCCCCTGCCGGGGAAGGCGATCCGGTGGCTGAGGCAAGCCCAGCGCCGGCAGCAAGCCCAAGCCCGGCGGCGGCTCCCCAAGCGGCACCGAGCCCGGCAGCAACCACAGCTCCCGCTGAGCCTTCGTTCAATGTGGGTGTGCGTCAAGCAATCAAAGCGTCTCAGCTAGCCCAAACGGCAACAACTCCCGCCGAATGGTCCGCTGTGGCTCAGGCATGGCAGGCGGCGGTAAACGCCATGAAGGAGGTACCGCAAACTGACGCCAACTACGCAACGGCTCAGGATCGGATTCCCACTTACGAGAAGAATCTAGCCTACGCCCAAAGCTTGTCCCAGTAGCGCTCTAGCCCAAAAAGCTTTTGGCTACATACGACATTTGAAGCGATCGCCTCAACTACGATGAAGGGGCGATCGCTTCATTGTTTTTGTCGGCAATTAAGCCAGATCGAGTCCAGCCCTTTCAACCCAGCCAAAGCCACGGGACTCGTCTCGATGGTTAAACGTGGCTTTCCAAAATTGGAGCGATCGCGCCTCGCAACTCTTCCACAAGCTGCGGGTGCATATATTCGTACCGGTCCTCCACATCCAAGATATGAACTTCCACGTAGCGCATGGGGTTTGGAAAGTCAGCTTTTAGGCGCTGAACATGCTTCGATTCCATGGCAATCACCAAGTCTGCCCACTTCAGATCTTTTGCGGACACATGGCGTTTGGCTTTAGAGCTTGTGCCTGCGGAGCGAACATTGATCAACGGCTGATTTCTATAAGTTTTTTCCGCCGTTGGGCTGCGCCACTTATTCATTGAGCATACGAACAAGATGTTGATATTTTCATTCGTTAATCTTTGTCGTTGACTCATTCTGGGGCGATCGCTTCAAGGTTTATTCCGGCAGTTGCGTTGGATCGATTCCCTGCGATTGTAGAGAAGCCCTCCGTACTTAGCCGAGTAGCTTGCCCTCCCTTCAACGCTCCACCTTAATATTGAAGTACCCGCCAAAGCAATCGCCTCAAATTTCCGCCAGCAACATCAGCAATAAATTGGGCAGAAGATTCTGGTCTTCGTTATCCACAGGCGCATCGTCCGAGCAAGGCAGTTCGGTAGCAGTAGGCAGGAATTTATTAACGAATAAAACCATGGGGGTCGTTCTCCGCAATGGTCACGGCTCGGTTTCCATTTTTTTATTGTAGCGATCGCCAATGCCCAGAACTGATTTCCAGTCCTATGCCTGAGCGATCGCCACCTCTCGATGTTTCTGCAAGGCGGGCAACGTTACCGGTCCCTGAAGATGCTGCCACGGTAAAACTTCGTCGAGTTCCCAATCGCGGTGGACGTAGTAATCCAGGGTGGGCAGGGTGCCTTTTAGGTCTTTGAAGGCGCGGCGGTAGGTGCCGGTGGAAATGTGGTCTGGGTTGTCCGTGTTGCCCATGCCGTATTCGCGCACTTTTTCCAGCAGGGGGGTTAGGCGGCGATCGCCCCGAGAAATCAACGCCTGAACAATCGACCATTTGTAGCTCTCAGGGCGAAAATCGATGCCCTTTGACCGCAGCTTTTTTTGTAAAAATTTCAGCCGCTTTTGGGCTTCAGGATTGACGCCAAACCATTGGAATGGAGTATGGGATTTGGGGACGAAGGTGCTACATCCTAGGGTTAGCTTCAGACCGGGGGCGGCTTTTTTTAGGCGCAACATTAAGTCTACGGTTTCTTGCAGATCATCGTCGGTTTCTTCCGGTAGCCCCGCCATGCCGTACAACTTCATGGCTTTCAGTCCGCCGGCTTTAGCCTGCTGAGCAGCGCTGATAATTTCGTCGGTTTCTAGCTTTTTGTTGATGATATTGCGGACACGCTGGGAGCCACTTTCTACGGCGATGGTGACTGATCGCGAGTCGCGCTGGCTGAGGACACGGGCAAATTTTTCGGTGATGGTGTTGGCGCGCACGGAGGAGACGCTGAGGCGCATTCCGTCGTAGGTGGGGCTGGCGAGGCGGTCGATTAGGGTGTCGAATTCCGGGTGTTGGGTGACCGATGCGCCCAGCAGTCCGATGCGGTTGGTGACGGCGAATCCGCGATCAATAGCTGGGATTAGGGACTGCTCCAGGTCAGCGGTGCGGAACGGCAGCGTTAGGTAGCTGGCGAGGCAAAAGCGGCACATTTCTGGGCAACTGCGTACCGTTTCCACCATAAAAATATTTTCCCAGGCGGCTTGCGGTGTAACAACAGTGGATGCTGACAGGGTATTGCTGCGGTGGGTTTGTTTGGTGACGGTTTCGGGAACGGCGGCGCTGGTGGGCTTAATGCTGGCAATGGGACCGTCGGGGGCGGTGTACTCAACGGTGTAGAGCTGGGGAACGTACAGGCCGGGGATCTGCGCCAGTTTTTCGAGCTGGGTTTGGCGATCGCTCCCCCGAACTGCCTGATAGCCATCAATAAATTTGTCGAGGATAACTTCGCCGTCGCCGAGCAAAATCACGTCAAAAAAATCCGCAAACGGCTCAGGGTTGCCCGTAAGTACTGGACCGCCGCCGAAGATGATGGGATGGTTTTCGGTGCGATCGCCACTTTTCCTGGGAATCCCCAACCGCTCCAGCAGGGTCAGCACATTGGCATAATCCAGCTCCCAGGACAGGGAAAAGCCCAATAACTCCGACGACGACGGCAGCGGCTCCTGGGCATCCATAAACAGTCGCGCCACGTCCAAATCTGATCGCCCGGCCAGCGTTGCCCACACCACTTGATAGCCCAGGCTGGTAATGCCGATGGTGTAGGCGTTGGGGAAAGCGAAGATGGTGGGGACTGCGTCGGAAGCTGCCGAAACGGCGTCGAACAACACAATCTCGTCGTCAAAGGGAGAAGCTGACACGGGGGTGGCGACGCTAACTGAGGTGTAATTTTTGTTTACACTCCAGATTAACGCGCCAGGGGTTTCAGGTTTGAAAAATGTTGATAGGCAGTTTTTGACAGTTCGCGGATCAACTGACCAGCACGGGCGTCATTACGGGGACGATGCACGATCGCCGCGATCGCATAGCGCCGACCATTAGGCGCATCCACCAGCCCCACATCCGCCAAGGTGCTCCCTAAAGTGCCAGTTTTGTGGGCGATGCTTGCACCTTTGCCAAGCCCTTGATTGAGCAAGCTGCGGTTGCGAGTGTTACGCAGGATGGCTAGGAGGCGATCGCGCGATCGCAAACTCACTAGCTCACCGCGATGGAGGCGATAGAACAATAACGCCATATCCCGCGCCGTAACCGTATTCGTGCCACCAATATCCGGCAGCCAAGTGCGAATGGTGGTTTCCTGGAGCCCCCACTGGCGGAAGCGTTCATTAAGCGCCGCCGCTCCCCCCAGATGATTAATGGCTAAATTTGTTGCCGCATTGTCGCTGATGACGATCATCTTATTCAGCACTTCCAACGCCGTAATTTTCGTGCCCGGCTGCTGGTATTGCAACACCCCCGCTTCCCCCGTCAGCAGTCGCTTTTCCAGGGTAATCGGCTGATCCAGCGTTGTGCGTCCTGCATCAACCTCTTGAAAAAACGCCACCAGCACCGGCGCTTTGATAGTGCTCGCTGCCCGGGACGACACCGTATCGTTCCAAACGGCGTAATCCCCCGTATCCAGGTCAACGATCGCCACCCGAGCGCTTAGCCCTTTGTACTTATCCACCACCGCTTTCACCTTTTTCTGAAGCCCCTGGTGCTGCTTCGTAAACGGGTTAGCGGCGGGAATAGGGGCGCCAGCGTTCGAGGCGTTGGCGGTGATGCCCGGTGAATTGCCAGACTCGAAGGCGCTGGAAGCAATGGGCAAACCGGCGGTGTTGGAAGAAGCAGTTTGGCGCGTTGCCGGGTCAATCGCCAACATCACCGTGCCAACAATGGCCCCCAGTCCAACACCGACAATCCCCGTGCGAGCTGCCTGCAGCCAAAGAGGAATGGTATCTGAACTAGAACGACGACTTCTGCGATGATCGCCGGGGGCTTGGGGAGACTGAGGCGACGGCGAAAAGGGATCGGGAAAAGACGCGGGCGGCGACGCTTCTGGGTCATTGCCGTAGGTGTTTCCGTAACTATTGCCGTAGTTATTAGTGGGAGCGTCCGACAAAGGAAAACGCCCAAAGGGCTGCTGTTCCCGAGGATCCGGTGGGCGCTGCGGGGATCTACGACCTCGGCGACCATTGCGGCTTCGGCCAGAGTTATCAAGGGGCTGGGGACGGCTGGACTTTTCAGGCAATTTTGAGGCGATCGCAATAACAACAGACTCTAATCCCAACACTAGCCGCTGCAGGAGGGTTAGTTTACGGCGCACCGGTAGCGATCGCCGTCGAGGGTTTCGGGATTCGGGCGGTGGTGATGACGGCAGGTTACGCGGTAAATCGACAGAGGAGGTTTGGAAAGGGGGAATTTGAGATGACTGAGGCGATCGAGCCTGTCCCGAAGAACGCTCTGAACTGGGTGTCGATGTTGTGTGCGAAGACCAATTTGTTTCAGCCAAGGTATATCGTCCCCATGCGCCAATCCCACTTTGAACAGCATTCTATTCTACTTTTTGAGAATTAATGAGCATTAACTTCCTGAGCATTATCGGAATATTGCTGGAGCACTAATTACTGCCAAGTCGGAGGAACTCAGGGATTGTCATCAACCACTCCCCACCTCAAAAGCAGGCAGCCCCTGCACCGCACTGTCGGTTTATCACAGCGAGCTGATCAAGGTTTGATTAGACATTGTGGGAAACGAATTTTTGAAGGGCAACCAATTGACGAAACCTCTCAGGCAATCCCATAAATTGATCGCAATAAATCAATCTTTCTATGGAGGATTTTCTACAGTTAAATCCTTTGAGAGCTTTTGACCTCTGAAGTCGATGAAATCTCAAGGGTCTAAACCATAGGCTTCTTACCATAGGCTCTTCACCACAGTTCCCAATTATTTTTTAAGCAGGGTTCAGCATTGCCCGAAGGCTTTGATGCGAATTTATAACGTTTCCTAGCCTTGCGAAAAAATAAAGGACACAATAACACTATTCACTTTTTAAGCCATAAAAAATGAATGGAACTGTTGATAAAAACCTTGCAGATTTACACCATTCAGCTCGACGATTAAACTATCTAATCGACCAGCTAGATGCCAAAAGTTACTTAGAAATTGGAGTATTCAAAGGAAAAACATTTAAACAGGTTAATGCTGAAGTAAAGTATGCGGTGGATCCTGAATTTTGCTTTAAATATCAAGACAGAACCGAGCCTTGTGAAACCTATTTCAAAGGGATCTCTGATAATTTTTTTCGCGATCTCGACACGGAAGAAAAGCTAGATATTATTTTTATCGATAGCTTGCATACCTTTGAACAAAGCTATAGGGACTTTTGCAACGTGTTGTCCCATAGTCACGACAAGTCGATTATTTTAATCGACGACACTTTGCCGAATGATCCATTCTCTGCTCTTAATAACAAGTTGAGATCGAAAAGAATGAGAAGGATTTGCAATTCAGAGAGTAGTAAAGCCTGGCATGGAGACGTTTACAAGCTGATTTTCCTAATCCATGATTTCTACCCTGCCCTCAGCTATGGAACTATTCATGGGTTGGGCAATCCTCAGACGTTAGTTTGGAAATCGAAAGTCAAAGAAAATAGAATTCCTGTGTTCGATAATCTTGAGGCGATTTCAAGGCTTTCATATTTTGACCTCATTGATAATATTGAAGTCCTGAATATTGATGCCGAGGAAACTACTCTAAATCGATGTATTTCATCTTTTTCGCTTGATGTTAACTAGTCAAGATCTGGGTGAGCTGAGTTTTTTCAATAGCTCAATTGGTGGGATTTATGGCTGATTAATGGCCCAACGAACTTGGCGTAGAATGCCCCTTACCATGGCTACTTCACGAGCGGTGGGATGTGCCCGATGAAACAAGTTGCGAAAGGTTTTCATCCGCTTGTTTGCCGTATGTGGATGTAGATACCCCACCTCCAGCAGGAGCGTTTCTAGGTCGTTATAAAATCCCTCCAGTTGCTCGAAAGGGGCTGCGTCTTCCGGAGGCTGCGGTGATTCCAACGGTTTTGATGCTTTTGTGGTGAGCTGCTTTTCTAGGGCGATCGCCCCCGGCTCTCCTTCTAAGGGGGACTCCTTTTCATTGGCGGTTCGCCTCAGCTCGTAAGCACAAACGCCCACCGCTTGGGCCAAATTCAACGAGACGTAGTCTGCCCCGGTGGGAATTGTCACCAGCCGCTGAGCATAGTGCAAATCATCGTTACTCAGCCCGTGATCTTCTCGCCCGAAAATAATCGCGCTGACGGTAGATGGGCGTTTTGAGGAGGGTAAATCTTGAGCTAAGAGCCACGGGGAAACTTGGGCGATCGCCTCCACCGGCACCCGTCCTGCAAACTCCCGCCCCAAGGTCGCCGCCAACCGCTGACAGCCCACCAACGCCTCCGGCACCGACGCCACCACCGTCGCCCGCCGCAAAATTTCCTTGGCATGAACCGCCATAGTTTGCGCCTCCTGCCCCAGGTAATCGCACTGGGGAGCCACCAACACCAGTGCCTCCATCCCAAAATTTGCCATCACCCGCGCCACCGAGCCCACATTGCGTGGCCCCGCTGGCTCCACAAGCACAATTCGCACATTGCCTAGAGGATTGTGGGGGACTTTTTCAGGGTCTCTCCCGTCCCTATTTGCCCCGTATTGCCCCCTGTTTTCTGCCATACGCTTATTTCTCTGCTAAGTCCAGTGCGATCGGTTAACCTTGGTTTGAATTAGGACGAGCCAGCTATCACTTCTTGACGCTGTCGATAAAAACTCGTCGAAGTCTGGCGTCAGAGTTTTGAATCAAAATCGCTTTGTACCAAAACCCTGGGCTAGATCTTATTTACAAACGCCTATTTAAACCGCATCTTGTCCTATGGCTAGAACTCCCGATGAATTTGCCGTACATCTAATGCTAGAAGGCGGCCACCGCGAAGAGGTGCGCTTTTCCAGTATCCAAGCCTTTCAAAAGTGGTATAGCGGCGAACTGATGCCCAAAGCTGATTCCACAACGTTTATCAGCGTCCCGATGCAAAATGTCCAGGGAGAATATATGGTGGTGCGCCCGTCCCAGGTGGCGGCGATTCGCGTGGAACCTGTCTTTAATTCCAGTATTGATCGCTCATTCTAAAGGTCACTAATTCCAAAACTAGATTGTTTTAATTGGGTGGTGAAGGAACTAATTGCCAGGGAATCAATACGAAGAGAACACGTTCGAGCAAACGTTGCTTCTGGCGTCATCCTTGACAAATCCCTTTTAAAAAACATACAAAAAGCATAAACAAAAACAATTAAAGTTGATGTTTCGGGTTTACAGCGACCACAGCGGTATTGCTTTAAATCGGACTTCGATGCGTGTCATCAATTCAATGCAAGACGCCTGGCGTAGAAGGGAATACAAGCCTTGTGAAAAGAACAGGCGGAGGGGCTGAAGCCTAAAACCCTGTAGTTTTTGGATTAGAGACCTAGTTGATGACCGCGCCGAATTGATTCACCTAATGTTTTTCAGGGAGAGCCCAGCTGGTAATCGCTGCGCCCTCTTGTTCGCCATCCCACACCACCACCTTTTCGCTTATGCGTAGTTTTTTCAGTCGTGCTGGCTCCGTTGGAGCTTCTGTGGCGATCGCCCTTGGCTCCTTAGGATTAGTCACCGTATCCGGCGTTAAACTCCATCCAGCCCACGCCAATAGCCAATCCCAGTCCTTATTGACGGCAAAGCCTGCCATTGGTCCCTCGGGGTTGTCCGGGTTGAAAGGTGGCGAGCCTATACCCGCGCCCAATCCCAATGCCGTCGCTCCCGATGGTCAGCCTTTGAGCCGTGATGTGGAGGTTCCCCTGGCTGCGCCCACTGCATTGACGCCGGGTAGTGCCTTAGGGACAGATTGGCAGCTTTTTGGAAATCGGGGCGATCGCCGGAATCTGCTGAAATCGATTGACTACAGCCTGCGTTACATGGGCACCGCCAGCTCGGTGGAGGCCTATCGCAACTATCCGATGGAAGAGGTGACCCATGGGCGAGTGGTGCGAAGTTTGCGGCGCTTTCGAGAGTTGGTGGTAGCGGCGAAGTCGGCGAAGGAATTACAGACGGCTGTTGCCCGTGAGTTTGACCTGTATTCGTCCGTTGGTCGAGATGGACAGGGCGAGGTGTATTTCACCGGATATTTTGTTCCGGTTTATCGGGCTAGCCGCGTGCGCACCGAAGAGTTTCGCTATCCTCTCTATCGCGTGCCTGGTAACCAAGACCAGTGGCAGCAGCCTTATCCCACCCGTGAAGAGCTAGAGGGTAAGGATGGCGAGGGCACCGAAAGCGTAATTAAGGGGCAGGAGCTGTTTTGGTTGCGCGATCGCATGGAGGCGTTTTTGGTACATATCCAAGGGTCGGCGCGGTTGCAGTTGCCCGATGGATCGATAACCTCCGTGGGCTATGCCGGAAATAATGGCTATCCCTACGTGAGCGTTGGCGGCGAAATTGCTAAAGATGGTCGACTGCCTCGCCAGGGAATGACGTTGCCGGTGATGATTCGCTGGTTCGAGCAGAACCCCGGGGAAATTAACAACTATCTGCCTCGCAATCATCGATTTATTTTCTTCCAGGAGACCAATGGCGCTCCGGCCCAGGGCAACCTAAATGTACCGGTGACCGCCGATCGCTCCATTGCCACGGACCGCGACCTGATGCCGCCGGGAGCTTTGGCGCTGGTAAATACGTCGTTGCCCTATGTGAACGGTGCCGGGCGGATTGAATATCATCGAGTGAATCGGTTTGTGCTGGATCAGGATACAGGCAGCGCCATGATTGGTCCCGGTCGCGCTGATTATTTTATGGGCACGGGTAATCGAGCTGGGGCGCGAGCTGGGGTGACGGGCTCCACCGGGCGGCTGTATTATCTGCTGCTGCGTGAGGCAAATTAGGTTCTTCCATGGCAAATGTGACCCAGTTATTAACCCTCGCCCGCCAGGGAAATGCGGAGGCGATCGCGGCGGTGATGTCGCGCCCGCTCCATAAGGATGGCGTTTCTGTGCAGGTAAATCGCGATCGCTCGGAGGGGCTGGTGATTGCGTTCCTGGGCATTTTGGCACCGGATCAGCGGCAGATTCTCGGCTATGTCAAGCGCGGTCTGGATAAGTTGGGTCTCAGTCAGGTGGAGCCTCAGGTCACGGTGGAAGGCTGGGCCATGGGGGATTCGGAACCGGATTGGCGGGTGACGATGCCTTTGGCTGCTCCCGGTGCGTTGCCTACGACGGATGATTTGGATGAGGCGAAAGCACCGAAAACCACCGTTAAACGGACACTGAAAGAGGATCCAGTTGAAGATACTGAAGTGAAAAATGCTGGGGATGGAGGGGCGATCACCAAAACCACTCCTCCCCAGCCCGCCGTCAAATCAACTGCGCCACCGCCAAAACCCGTGCAGCCGCCCCAGCCAAAGATGAACTTTGCGGAGCTGCAAAAAATTGTGGGGCAGGTGGTGGAAACGGCGATTCAGCCCACCGTTGCGCCCACTGACGACAACTTCTCCGCTGATGCTTTGGGACTGGATCCAACGGTGGAAACCAGCATTGAATCCGTTGCCGCTTCAAATTCAGCTCCTGCTAAACCCACCGCGCCCCCTCGCAAAACGTTGGATGAGGCGTTTGAGCTTTTGGAAGCGAGCATTTCCCAGGTGCAGTCGCGCAATTTGCCGGTGGACCAAGTGGCGGTGTCTACCAAGGTGGATTTGGGTCCGATTTCGTTGGAAATTCAGCTAGATGTGCCTAGCCAGGGTGCGCCTCGGGTGATGAAGCTGGATGTGCAGGGGGATGCGGCGGCGTTGGCGAAGGATGCGGATCAACAAGAGGATGCTGCTGAGGACGAGGCTGGGACGGAGACGCCGGCGATCGCTGAGGAAGGAGAATTCACCCAAAACGAAGCGATTTGGTCCGCTGAAGAACAGCCGAAGCCTGACCAAGAGCCAGAAGCACCATCCGCCTCCCCCCTTACCGAAGGGGGGACCGAGGGGGGATCCTCAGAGACCATTGCAGAAGAATCAGATGCCGAAGATTCCGAAGCGCCTGAAGAAAATCAAGACCCGTTGGATAAGGCGCGATCGCTGTTGGAGTCCAAGAGATTTGATGAGGCGATCGCTTTTCTAAACCCGCTGGTGGAGGCGAATAACCATTGGGCGGAGGCGTATCGGCTATTGTCGGCAGGATTTTTCGGGCAGGGCAAGGAGCCGGAGGGGTTGTTATCCCTAAAGGTGGCGCGGAATTTGTATATCCAACAGGGGCAAATGGCGTCGGCGCTCCAGGTGGACCAAATTTTTGTGCAGCGCAATTTTAACGCGGACGGTCCCGAGTTTGATTGGGTGGTGGGGATGGTGCTTTATAACCAGGGCAAGGTGGATGAGGCGATCTCCACGTTGCAAAAGACGGCTCAGACTAACCCGGAGGAGCCGGAACCGCTGAAAATTTTGGGGGGCATTTTTGGCAAGCAGGGCAAAATTGAAGAGGGCAAGGCGACGTTGCGAAAAGCACAAACGTTGTATTTGAAAAAAGGCAATACGGATGCGGCGCGGGAAATCGAATCATTTTTGCAAACCTTTTCCCAAGCGCAAACGCCCCCCGAAGCTACCGCCCCCGCTTAGGCGTCTCAATTTGCTAGTTTGAGTAGCGTAAGTTCGAAATAAAGAAATTACCTCCCCCCTTAACAAGGGGGGATTGAGGGGGGATCCTCAGCCAATGCGCCTGTTCTTCGGATTCTTGAGCGGCGGCGGAGTTTTTGGAGGATCCCCCCACCCCCTTGATAAGGGGGGCTTTGTGTTTGTGTATTGCGGTGTAAAACTTTCTGGACCGAGAGGGTGAAATTATGACGACGGACCCCCAAGATTTTTCCCAGTGGATTCAGGAAATTCAGGCGCTGAAACAGCAGGTGGCGGATTTAAAGCGCGATCGCGATGCGGCCTATCAAGCCTCGGATAAGTGGCAGCGCCATTACACCCAGGAAACCCAGCAGCATCGCAAAAATGTGGAAGCGCTCCAGCAAACGATCGCCCAGCTAAGGGCGCAAACGGCGGCGGATCCGGCAGGGGATCCAGCAGGGGATTTGGGGGAGGTGGAATTGGCGATCGCCCCGTCAGCCCCTGATGCAGAGTTAGATAATTTACAGTCAGCCATTGAGCAAAACCAGCGATTAAAAATACAGCTCCAACAGGCGATCGCGGCATTAGAAAAGGAGCGGCAGGATCATGAGGCGACTCGGTTGAATTTGACTACGGCGCTGGGGGATGCGATCGAGGTGCTGGGGCATCGGGAGTCGTAGGGGCTAGGCTTGCTGGGCTTGAGCGATCGCCACCGGGACAGAATCTAAGTAAAGAGTGTCGGGACAAATATCTTGCTCATTGGGCCAACAAACGGTGCCGTTAAAAGCTTTTGCCTGTTTGAAGTAGTCTTTGTTTTTCAACTCTTGAAAAACACCAAAATCGAGAATCGGCGAGCAATCATAGAGCCGAACTTCATCGTTGGTAAATGTAAGTTCTAGGGTGTAGTTTGCTCGGGTTTGGACTGCGGTAACGCGGGAATTCATAAATCTAAAGAACTGGTATTGTTAGGAGCGCTCATCTTTGTAGCGTTCGATTTCGGCGGTCGGGAGGAATAGGGTGTCGCTGATTTCTTGGCGCACTTCTCGAGAAACATAACAATCGCTACTTAGACATTCCATCAAAATTGAGCTGCGATCACGGTATTCTCCAAGTTGCTGCTTTTGACCATCAGTAAAGTGCCAATCGTGACCGATATTTCGATTTCTGATTGCCAGTTTCCGAAACCTCTCTATCCATAAATTCCCATTTTGTTTCCACCACACTTGCCTCTCCTTAAAACTTCCGAGTTCTCTATACAGCTGAAGAGACTGCTGCTGCTCCTTCAAATCCTTAGCGAATGAAAAGGCTTTCATTGCGTATGCGTTACTGACAGCTAAAGTCAACGATATATATAAAGTGTAATCCAAAGACAATGTATGCTCTTGGACTCTTGCCAACTCATCTTTGCGAGCAAAAATGTTATGGGCGCTGCAATCCTTAGTAAGTCTGAGTGCACAAAAAAGTACTTGAATTAGTTTGTCATCAAGAGTCAAGGAATATTCGAGGACATCGCTAGAGAATCGATTGCAAGCCTTACCAAGATCAGTATCTGCATTAAGTATTAGATCCAGATAATAAAATATTATTGTGACCCTTGCATAAGGAGCCTCAATTCCCTTTGCTTTTGCATTAACCCACACTAATAAGTCCTGTATCTTCGAATCCCCAGAGACAGATAGATCAATTTGCTCTTTCAATGACAAAATTAAACTATTAGCATTACTAAGACAGCTAGCCGTCAAGAAGAGAACTTCACGCCAACTTTGATCTGTAAGATTCCTGAATAGTACGCTCCACTCCTGCCTATTGGAGATTTCCTTTGCCGTGAAATACTCATGAAAGGTTAGATGAGAGAATGAATATACTCCCCGAGCTTGCTCTACTAACAGCCCGTGCTGCTCTTCAATAGATTTCAAAATTCTTTCTCCATCTCCTTGTAATTCGTCTATGTCTTTGTGTACTCCTGGAAGATTTCGAACATATCGTACTATTTCTTTTTGAGCGACTCTTTTGTCAAAGAAATAGTCTCCTCTCATAAAAGTAGAAAAGGCTAACTGACCTAGTAAGTTCTCTTTACGCTTACTGGATAGTTTTTTGTAGACAACATCACGTTGGATATTCCGTTTACCGTCCCATTTCTTTAGAAATATGTCTACGCCCTCTTCGTAAAGTAAAAATCGATTAGAAGGCAATTCACCAGTTTCTTCAAAAACAAGGCAGAGTAATGTTAGTAGCAAAGGGTTCGACGCCAATTCACCTAAAGATTCATCTTCTTCAAGCTGTTCTAATATTACGTCTGCCTCTTTATCTTTGCCTTTGACAGCAAACCATCCTTGTATAAAGAGCTGTATTTCTAATTCTCCAAAATCTGCAATTTCCACCTCTACAAAACGCTCAAAAATATATTCTTTGGCGGCAATACGACATGTAACTATAATCTTGGATTTTTCGAAGCGACCACATAAATTTTCTAGCTCATAAATTATCCGATTCTTATTCCTTTCTCTCACCTCATCTAATCCGTCGAGCAGTAAGAACGCTCGTCCAAATTTCAACACTTCTATTAGTGTTCTTTTTGAATTAGAAATCCCCAGATCTGACCATCTTTGAGCAATAAAGTCTAATAGGGTTGGTTGACCTTTTGTTTCTGAGAACTCTCTCAGATCTATAAAAATCGGAATATCATCCTCTGTAGAGTCATGTGAAAGATAACTAACTGCTAAATATTTTAGGAACGTTGTTTTCCCTGAACCTGGCTTGCCTAAAATCATCAACGCTTGATTTTGACGAACAGCTTCCAAGGCGGGTATTCTTACTTTATGGAGATCTTGAATGCCTAGCCGATCAGTCGAAATCGATGTCGATCCATTCTTTGCTTGTCCTTTAAGTGTTTTCAAGTCTTCCGCGCTATGCCACTGAGTGGCTGTCAATCGATCCAAGACGGTCACTTCTGTGAAGATTTTTCCTATTCCAACGGGGCGCTCCATGTCCAGAATTCGCATTACGCCACATCGTTGCTTAATTTCCGGCGTAACCAACTCCCTTATGGTCTCAATGTCAATTTTTCCAATTTCCTTATCAGAAGAATGCACTTCAACAGCTTCGGGTTTGATTTGAAGCGCCTTACAAACTAATCGTAAGGTTTCGAGATCAACGGTATGACCGTTGTATAGCTTCGAAACTGTCTGCCGTGAAACTTCAGAGAAACTTGCCAGCTCAGTCAAAAACCATTTTTTTTCCCTCAGTTTTTCATTTAAAAAGCGCTTTCCGTTTTCCGAAACTTTAATTGACTTCGCCATAGATGCCAGTGTAGATGCATGGGAATTGAGGTAGCACGCAATACCTATTATGCGTTCACCTCATTCAAAATCGTGTCAATTTTGTCGCCCTGACACTCTGACGCAGAACATACAACCTCTTTTACCTAAGGTGTTAGGTGCACCTCTAACTTGGAAGTATCGAAATGCCACGGAGGTGTCGACTGTGATTTACGCAACTACTCAAACCTTTAGCATTCAAGTGAATACCAGCCCAGAAATCGAACCCCAAACCGCGATCGCCCAAACCACCCAAACCACCGAAAATCCCATCCTTGCCATTGCCGATAACTTCGCTAACCGCTACCCGAACTCTTTTGAGTGGTGGGTGTGGATTTTCCTAATTGTTCAACTCATCAAAGCCGTTGCCGACCTGCGTAACGGTGGTGATGATTAGTGGGCAGCTTTGGGGCGATCGCTCCTCCAGTTTTTTCTCGGCTGGGGCGATCGTCTCCTTATGCTTGCACAAGCGCACAAAACTGATATTTGCCATTGGAGAAACCAAGCATCTGCCCTTTCCGCCATCAAAGCAACAAACAGAAACAGCGGCAATTAACTCTATACTTGAGTACCGTTTGCTGTATCACATTGGGGTTGTTGCGCCTTTAAGCAAAGATCTATATCTTTCTCTGCGGCAATCCATCAATACTTTCTGGTTAACTTCGATCAACAGATTGCTTGCTGAATTCTTTAGAGATTAATGACTACAGTATTTGACGGCGCAACTAGCGTCTTTATCGACGCTGCCGTTCTTGGCGGCGCAGGGCTTCAGCTAACTGGCAGCAGCGGCACAGCCACTCCCGCTGCAGCCAACTTCCCGGTTGCTTTTGATATTACGGAAGCAAGCACCCTGACCTTACAGCCAGATGGGCAAGTACAGAGTGGCTCCATTGAGCACACGGGTACGGTTACCTTCAACGGCGCCCTTACCCTCGGTAACTTCTCGGTTCAGTTTGACCAGACGCGAGTAGACGCCACCACCGGGGCCAGCGGTTTCTTCTTGGCGGATAATTTGCTGACGCGATCGCCCGTATTTGACCTGGGCAACGTAAACCTTAGCGCCAGCGGCACAGACTTTACAGCCACCAATGCCGACCTGCTGGTTGCCCCCGAAGTAGCTGGTCTTTTAGGCAACCCTGCCCTAGCTGGCTCCGACGCCGGTGATGCCCAAATTAACGCCGTCCTAAGATCTGCTGTAGGAGCCCCGGCAACACCCCCGGCAGCACCTCCCGCGGAACCGCCCCCAGCAGCACCTCCCGCTGAACCCCCAGCAGCACCTCCCGCGGAACCCCCAGCAGCACCTCCCGCAGCTCCCCCGGCGGAGCCTCCCGCAGCACCTCCCGCAGCACCCCCAACTTCAGAACCTACCAGGGTCGTTGACGGTGCTACTAGCGTTCTGCTTGACACCGAAGCCCTTTCCTCTGTGGGCTTTAACCTAACCGGAACCAACGGCACCGCAACTCCAGCGGCAGCTAATTTCCCCGTTGCTTTTGATATCACAGAAGCCAGCTCTCTGACATTGGTAGGTGGCCAAGTGCAGAGCGGCACCATTGAGCACACGGGCTCAGTTACGTTTAACAACGCTCTAACCCTGGGCAACTTCTCTATTGGCTTTGACCAAGCCCGAGCCAACCCCACCACTGGCGCCAGCGGCTTCTTCCTTGCGGATACGCTCTTAGCCAATGCACCGATCTTCGACATCGGCAGTCCAAACTTGGGAGTAGGAGCCGATGGGCTAACCGCAACGGGAGCCAATCTACTGGTTTCGCCAGAGCTTGCAGGTCTTGTGGGCAATACTTCTCTAATTGGCACCGACGTGGGTGATGCGCAAATTAACGCAGCCCTAACGCCCGCCTCTGGAACCCCTCCCGCAGCACCTCCCGCAGCTCCCCCAGCGGAGCCTCCCGCGGCACCTCCCGCAGCACCTCCCGCAGCTCCCCCAGCGGTGGATGTGCTTACGGGGATTGAGCTGGAAAACTTCTCTGATGATGCGATCGAAAAGAACCGTGATTCGCTGGGAGAGCTAAGAGACGCCCTGACGAACTTCATCGATGAAGAAGCGTACCTGGTGAACAACCCCGATGTGGTTGGCTTCGAAGATGGCGTAATTACTCACGTTATTCGCCACGCCCAGTTTGAAGAAGGACGTATCTATGGTGCGTTCAATATTGCGGGCTACCTAGCTAATAACCCCGACGTTTTCGCAGCAGTGGCATCTCAGGAGTTTACTCCGATCGCCCACTACGTCGAATTCGGTCTTGGTGAAGGTCGCTTGTTCTAAAACCAGCGTCCAAGAATATCCCCCGAGGCTGTCAATTTAGGCAGCTTTGGTAACATTCAAAAAAGTGCAGTCCTCACGAAAAACGAGGACTGCACTTTTTATTTGCCTGTTTATTTGCACGATGTTTTGGGGAGGGTTGGGGCGATCGCCACCCTCAACCCAAAATCACCGACCGCGACGACCGTCCGCCCAAAGAACAACAACCAGGTCTACCCCTTCAACAAAGGGGTGACGCTACGGCAATAGGCCCAAGGCTGTCGGCACACCCGTAAAGTTCGGCAAACTCAGAATCGTCTGTACCGCCGTCCCATCGTTAAACAGCAACACGCTCCCCATACCCGTATCTTCAGGGCGGAACACAAACTGACCTACCGCCGGCTGGGATGAGCTGGTGAACTCCAGGTTACTGATCTGGAAGCCAGAGGCACTGAAGAAGATGCGGTCCTGATCGCTAAAGTCCGTAATCGTATCACCCGCATTAGCCGCAGACCCCAAAATATATTGGTCTGCGCCCTCGCCGCCGGTAATAGTATCCATCCCCGCACCGCCATTGAACACATCATTGCCATCGCCGCCTTCAAGGACATCCATCCCCTGATTACCGTTCAGCGTGTCGTTACCACCACCACCAATCAGCGTATCGTCCCCCTCTCCCGCATTAATCTCGTCGTTGCCAGGACCAGTGCCATCAGAGTTTTCAGGGGGAGTCGTGCCGTCAGGGTTTGCGGGGCCTTCATCGGTACCATCAGCCTCAATGAAGTCATTGCCACTGCCCGCATTAATTAAATCGCTGCCGCTACCGCCCGTAATGGTGTCATTGCCATCGCCGCCGTCCACGGTGTCATTACCGGTGGAGCCAAAAATCAAGTCCGCTGCATCTCGCGCCGTAATAACGTCAGAACCGCCCAGTGCCGAAATTGTGTCTTGCCCCGTGGTGCCATCCACCAGATCGTCGGTTTGAGTACCCTCGCGAAACTCCCCAGACTCCTCTGTGCCTGGGCTGCCCGGTACGTTGGTGGACGTATCCACAGTGACAAACAAATCTGTGCTGATAGTGGTGGCAAGGGTGTTCTGGACAATACCAATCAGCTGCAAGGTTTCCTGCGTAGTGGTGGTGACATTGCCTGGGGTGGCGTCTTGATCATCTGTTTCCGGAGTAGCAGTGTTTGTGGTCACTTCGATGGTGCCAGTGACCAAGGAAATCAATGCATCATTGGCGTTTAACCCGGTTCCCTGAGTAATACGCAAACTGCCGCTATTAATTCCTTGCTCCAGGGCAAGCCGGTCCAGGGTTGCGTTGTAATCAGCCACCACTTGTACACTGCCGGGCTGCTGGGAAATTACAAACGCATCAGCGCCCTCACCGCCAATTAGCAAGTTGGTGCCCAAATTGCCCGACAGGGTATCGTTGCCTTCGCCCCCGCTTAGGGTGTCTTCGCCCTGACCGCCAAATAAACTATCCCCCCCTTCGCCGCCCAACAATTCGTCGTTGCCCCGATTACCAAACAGGGCATCATTGCCCCCATCACCGGCCACTAAATCATCGCCACTGCCGCCGTTCACGTTGTCGTCATCTGCGCCACCGAATACTGCATCGCTGCCCAGGTCGCCAAAAATCAGGTCCGAGCCGCTATTGCCAAATACGGAGTCGCTATCTTGCCCGCCAAAAATAGTGTCGTTGCCGCCGTCTCCCTGGAGGCGATCGCTACCCTGATTACCAAAAATCAAGTCCGCATCATCACCACCAAACACCGAATCATTACCAAAATTGCCCCCCAGCACGTCCATACCGCCGCCGCCAAACACCGCGTCGTTATCCCGCCCCGCCGCAACGGTATCGTCCCCTAAATCGCCATTTAAATTGTCTGCGCCCAAATTGCCAAACAGCAGATCGTTCCCCTGCCCGGCAGAAATCAAATCATTACCCGAATCTCCCTGAAGGGTGTCATCGCCACTATTGCCCGACAGCTGGTCATCCCCCTGGCCGCCAGCCAGAAAGTCATTGCCAAAGCCCCCTTCCAGGAAATCGTTGCCGAAATTGCCAAAAAGCTGGTCCGCGTCCCGTCCCCCAAAAGCCTGGTCATTACCGTTACCGCCGCGTAAATCGTCTTCCCCGGCATTGCCAAACAAAATATCGTTGCCGTTGTTGCCAACTACCGTATCGTTGCCGCTTGCGCCGCGAATTTCATCGTTTTCTGGCAGGCCGATAAGGATATTGTCTGCGTCGTCGCCGAGAATCAGTGCCATGGTTTCTGTTTAAATTCTGTATTTTTTGGCTGGGGGGTTTGGGACTTCAAGGGTGCGATAAAGCACGTCTTTAGTAGAGCAGTGACGATCCTGAAAGCGATAATGTGCCGCTGAAATAAGACCCAGAGGTCAGTGTCGGTAGCGAAAGGAACATAGTGAGGACTGCTAGGGTTAGCATGGCGAAAATAGGGTCAAATCAATTCCGCTGAAATAAATTTCGCCGAAATAAATCCCGCTGAAGCAATCCCGCCGAAGCCATTTTGGAGAAGACCAACGGATCTAAATGGCCGATGTCCTTGGGATCCCTATACGGTTATAACCGGACAAATATGTAAGGTCCTGTCAAAACTTGGCTGAGTCCTTCCATGAACAGGTTTTATTCCCCAGCTTTGCCCATGGGGTTTTGCCCACGGCACAAGCTGTTTGACCGGGTGCTGGTTCGCCGCTTTCGTTGTGGGTCGCTTCTGGATTTGCGTTTAGCGTTCTTGTGTCCGTTCTCGCTACTGTTAGCTCTCGCTGTAAACGTCGTTGAAGATTGAGGGGTTAGAAGATGGGTCAGTCTGTTGGGTCCGTTGCTGGGTTATGGAACAAAGCCATTAAGTTTGGCACCGATGGCTGGCGAGGGACGATCGCCGCAGACTTTACGTTGGAGCGGGTTGATCTGGTTGCTCCCCTGGCGGCCCAGGTGCTGGAAGAAACCTATGGAGCCACCACCAAAAATCGGGTGGTTATTGTGGGCTTTGACCGGCGATTTATGGCAGAGCAGTTTGCCCAGGTGGCAGCGGAGGCGATCGCCCGGGCCGGCTACGACGTGCAGCTTAGCGAAGACTATGCGCCCACCCCCGCCTTTAGCTGGATTGCCAATAATCGCGAGGCGCTGGGGGCGATCGTAATGACAGCCAGTCACAATCCAGGGCAGTATCTCGGCTTAAAAATCAAAGCGGGCTTCGGCGGATCCGTTTCGGGCGATGTGACCCAAAAGGTGGAGGCGAAGCTGGGCACCCCTGTACCCGCCGCAGATTCCCCCGGCACGATCACCACATTCCACCCCAAGGACACGGGATATTTTGAGGCGCTGCGGGAGTATGTGGACATTGAGGCGATTCAAGGGGCGATCGCCCAGGGCAAGCTCACGGTATTTGCCGACGCCATGCACGGATCCTCAGCGGGGGGGCTGGCGCGCATTTTAGACACCGACCAAGTGAAAGAATTTAACGGCGATCGCGATCCCCTATTCAAAGGCGGCGCACCGGAGCCGCTGCCCAAATACCTCCAGCCCAGCTTGGATTCCATTAATGAGTACGGCAAAGCCCATCCCGACCAGCTAGTGGTAGGGCTGGTGTTTGATGGGGATTGCGATCGCATCGGCGCGGTGGACCGCCACGGCAATTTCCTAAGCACCCAAAAGCTGATTCCCATTTTGATTGAACACCTCGCTAGCCGTCGCGGCATGAGCGGAGAGGTTATCAAAACCGTCAGCGGCTCCGATCTAATGCCCAAGGTGGCAAAGCTATTCGATTTATCCGTCTACGAAACCGCCGTGGGCTACAAATACATCGCTGATCGTATGTTGAGCGTACCCACCATGATCGGCGGCGAAGAGTCCGGCGGCGTGGGCTATGGCATCCATATTCCTGAACGGGACGCTCTGCTGTCATCCCTCTATATTTTGGAAACCGTCGTTAAGTCCGGGCAGGATCTCAGCGACCTGTACGCCGCCCTGCAAAAGCGCACCGGCTTTGACAGCACCTACGATCGCACCGACCTGCCCCTGGCGGATATGGCTACTCGCGATCGTCTATTAGAGCGCCTAGCCAACGATCCGCCCACCGAAATCGCCGGACAAAAAGTGGAAAGCTGCCAAACAACTGATGGCTATAAATTCCGCCTCGCCGACGGTCGTTGGCTCATGATTCGCTTTAGCGGCACCGAGCCCGTCCTGCGCTTGTATTGTGAAGCGGCAAACCTAGACGACGTACACGCCACCCTACGCTGGGCTGAGCAATGGGCAGTTGCCCCATAACCAGCGAACCCCTGTAAAACTCGACTTACGTGCCTTACCTGGGACACGACTCAAAAAGGCAGCAAAATGGCGAAAATCATCGCCATGCCGCCTTGAAACGTGAACTTTCTGATACTTTCAGCATCAAAATATCTTATAAGCAAGAGTCGAAAGACTGGATTTTAATAAGTTAGGCAAATGTTTGGTCCCTGGGAACGTCTCAATAGGGGCGACAAAAGGGACCAATCCTCAGGTCACGTGCGGGATACGGGAAATATACAGAGAACCGACCGAAAAAGCCCTTTGTGGCAAAGCACGACGCAATTTACAGAACACTATTGAAAATGCAAGAGCCGGGTTATTATGGTTCTGTCTTCAAGCCTTTAAATTTTTCGGAATAAACCTTGCGTCCTCTGTGATTCATTCAGAAACGCTTTGTTCGCGTAAGCTCCATATAAGTTTTAGAGCAAGCTTTAGAACTTGCAGCTTACTGAGCAAGTTAATGAAAGTCACTTCGGGCTGATGTCGTGATTCGACAGAACTCCCCATTGACCATGGCGAGTACCGTGAGTTACTGAAGCTGAAGCAATACACTGCACCGTATAACGTTCGAGACTCAAATGACCATTTATATCGGAAACCTCTCCTACGACGCTGAAGAGGAAGATCTCCGTACTGTTTTCGCCGAATATGGCGAAGTAAAGCGTGTAACTTTACCAACGGATCGTGAAACCGGCCGCATTCGTGGCTTCGCGTTTGTTGAACTAGCAAATTCAGAAGACGAAGAATCCGCAATTGAATCTCTGCATGGTGCGGAGTGGATGGGGCGCGAGCTTCGGGTGAACAAAGCTAAGCCTCGTGAAAACAATCGTCCCCGCCGTAACGACGGCGGTGGATACGGTAATCGCGATAGCTTTGGTGGTGGGCGCGACAACTTCAGCAGCGATGTTGTTCGTAATCCCCTCTAAGCCTTTCTAGATTTGTAAGTTATTTCTCAGGGTGCCTGGGGCTAGTTCTTAGCTAATCCCAGGCATCCTTTTTGATGGAATATTTTTGAGGGTTTTGGATTGGACCAGCTCCAACAGACTCGTTAGTTTGGACCCGTTAGTCTTCTGGCTTAATATTTAGTAATATTTTCATGTAGCGTTCGTTTTTCGAGGATATTTCTGTGGCTCCCACTGGATTTGGCAAGCGCCCTGCCGTTAAGAAAAAGAAATCTGCTGCATCGGGTCGCCGAACCGAAGCCGCTTCTGAACTGGAGTCGATGCGCTCGAAGGGACTGCCAGAGTTTGCCGTGTTTATCCGGGCTCGAGGTCAAAAGGGTTGGCTGCCGGTGGGGTCCCTGGCGGTTAATCGTAGTAATCAAATTAGCCGAGCCATTTATGACAACGAAGCGGACTTGCGCCAAGGAGCATTTCGGTTGTTCCCGCGCCTAAGGAAGCAGCAGTCCAACTTGGAATATGGCTATCGCCTTAAGGAATTTACCGATGAGCCGGTTGTGGTGGCGGAGCGTCCTGCCGATGTGGTGCCGAATTTTGTGCAGAAGGGGGTTGCGACCATTCGGGAGACGGTGACGGGTTTGTTTAACAAAGCAGCTCAGTAGTTTCCATAATGGCTACCTTGTCGTTTCTGGGTGTGATTCCAGAAACGTGATTTTGTTCTGTTGGCTGATATTTGGCGATCGCTGTGCCCCGTTCCGATCCTTCTGCGTCCCTCCCGCCGTCATCTGCGCCCGAACAGCGCGCCGGCTTTAAATTTGAGCTTCAGCGAACGTGCCCCCATACCGGAGCCCGAGCTGGAATTTTCCATACGCCCCACGGCATTGTGGAAACGCCGCGGTTTATGCCGGTGGGCACGTTGGCGAACGTCAAAACCCTGACGCCAGCCCAGGTGAAATCCACCGGAGCCCAGATGATTTTGTCCAACACTTATCATCTGCATTTGCAGCCGGGGGAGCACATTGTGGCGGGCGGCGGTGGGCTGCACAAGTTTATGGGGTGGGACGGGCCGATTTTGACGGATTCCGGCGGGTTCCAGGTGTTTAGCCTGAGCGAGATGCGGGAAATTTCTGACGATGGCGTTGTGTTTCGATCGCCCCACGACGGAAAGTTAATCAACTTTACGCCGGAAGAATCCATTCGAATTCAGAACACCTTGGGATCCGACGTGATTATGGCGTTCGACGAATGTCCGCCCTATCCAGCTACCCGCGAGGAGGTGGAGCGGGCAACCCAGCGCAGTTATGATTGGCTGCTGCGGTGCATTGAGGCTCACCAAAATCCTGACACCCAGGCGCTGTTCCCCATTGTGCAAGGGGGCACTTATTTAGATTTGCGTTCCCAGGCGGCGGCTCAACTAGCAGAGCTGGATATGGTGGGATATGCGGTGGGGGGCGTGAGCGTGGGAGAGCCGCCGGAGCTGATTGAGAAAATTGTGAAGGCGACGACGCCGCTGTTGCCGAAGGGCAAGCCGCGCTATTTGATGGGGGTGGGTACCTATCGGGAAATGGCTCAGGCGATCGCCTCAGGCATTGACCTATTTGACTGCGTGATTCCCACTCGCTATGCCCGCCACGGAGCTGCGCTGGTGCAAGGGGAACGCTGGAATATTAAAAACGCCCAGTTCCGGGAGGACTTCACGCCGCTGGATGAGACCTGCTCTTGCTATACCTGCACGAACTTTAGCCGTGCCTATTTAGGGCATTTAATTCGTGCCAAGGAGCTGCTGGGCTATACCCTGTTGGCAATTCATAACGTCACCGAGCTGGTGCGGTTTACCCGTGAAATTCGTGAGGCGATTTTGGCTGGCACCTTTGCCGATAGGTTTTCCCACTGGCTGGAGCGATCGCCCGAAAGTAAAAGCAACGGACATTAACCGCAAAGATTTTTAGCCGCCGAAAGCAAGCGAACCATGGCAAAGCAGCGAAAAAAATCAGATTTGCCCACAAAAGTGTGTGTGGTATGTCAGCGTCCATTTACCTGGCGAAAAAAATGGGAACGCTGTTGGGATGAAGTGAAATATTGCTCTGATCGCTGTCGACGGCGACGCAACACCGCAGAAGAAAGCTCTTCGTAGCCTGTTCGTAGCCCGGTTTCACCCTGGGGCGAGAATTGTCATGGCATCTGAAAATGGAGAGGCACAGCTATGGGAGCCTAAAGCGCGGCTTTTAATGGCGTAAGTTGTTGAGGGGATTGAGTTTGTGGGGCAGTTGTTGGAAATAATCGTTAGTAAAAGTCAGTGCCAATAATTTCAGAAAGCCAACTGATCTAAGACAACTTCCAGTGAATAAGAAAGGAACAAGCTATGTTTATGGGTGCTATCTCATATTTTGGCGAACTTTTAGTGTGATTGTTCCTTATGATTTGAAGGCTTGGTTATCACCATAGCTGCCATTTTCCACCACCAATGTCGACTGATTATTGATTAGGTGACGGTTCAATTTAGGCGGCGATTAAATTAGGTAGCGATTAAACAAGCAGGATTTTCCTGGGGATTCGCACTGAGGGAAGGTCAAACCGACAGGAACATAAGGAGTGTAGAAAGCGATTTCAGGATTTACACGTTTTTTTAGACAGGTTTCTTAGACAGGTATGGCGTTGGTGTTGTCGGTATTAGCTACGTTGTCCGTGGGGCAGGTTGGGCCACTTGCCCCACCAATGCTTACCCCTCCGCCGTTAAAGCCCGTTTCAGTGGAGCCTATTTCAGATGCGATCGCGGCATCAACGGCTGTTTCTCCCCTGCTTGCCCCCGTTGGGTCCCCAGTGGCAGTCCCCGTGCAGCTTGTGGCCGCGTCAGGCAGTAAGGTGCTTCGGCGATCGCCCACCACAAGCGCAGCTAACGGCAATCAAAGAAACACCAACGCTCAGAAGCAACGCCCCGTTAAAAATGCTTCAGCTGAGCCAAAGGTGCGCCGACAGGTGTTACGCCTTGAGCGAGAAATTCGTCCCCTGGCTGGCAATTTAGACCGAGTGCCGGTTTTTAACAGTAATAGTCCGGAAGTGGTGCGTACCCCAGGTATTTTATTGTCCACTTTCCCGCCTGATGGGATGCGATCGCCCCGCGCCCATCTGAACTATTCCTTCCAAGGGCGCTTTGATATTTTTTCCCACCATATTGCCCGGGCCGCCGCCACCGAAGAGGGGCGCACGTTGTTTCAGGGGCTGATGGTTTATAACCCTGGTCCCGGCGATGCTCGCATTCAAACCCTGGCCGCCGCCAGCTATATCAGCCGGTTTGAAGCGCCCTTCCGTGAACTGCCCGCCTATATCGAAGACCCCCTAGGCACGATTTTTTCCGGTGCCGGTAGTCGGGTGGCGGCGGATATGTTGCGCGATCGCCGGCGGGGATTGTGGGAGACGGATATTCGCCTGGGGCCGCGCGAGGCGACGATGGTGATGAACGCGCCGATTCCGGTGGGTAAAATTACGCCGTCTTCCAATACGCGATCCACGCTGCTTCATATGCAAAGCGATCGCCCGGTGTATCTCGCCAGCCTGGCAATGTTTTCCCCAAAAACCGCCGATGGTCGCGAAACTATTCCCACCTTGCGCCAGTGGCAAGTTCAGCTAGTGAATGGCTTCTTAGCGGGACCGCGCGACACCCCCCCCAGCCCCCTGAATACAACCGGTCCGCGATTTTTCTATGGGCGTATTGCGGGGGTTTCCCAAGGGTCGCGGTGGGAAGCAACTTTAACCGACGGCGGCAGCGGCACCCTGCAAATTCCCGGTCGCGGTCGCAGCTATTCCTATCCCATCAGCACCATCCCCCGTGGCACCCACGGTACCCAACAGGTGCAAAGTGCTCCCATGTTGGCTCGCTATCCGGATACGGCAATACTGGGGCATGGCAACTATGGGGTGCTGTACCGTCTAACGCTGCCCCTGGTTAATCCGAGCCAGCAGGATCAATCGGTCAGTATCCTGTTTGAAACGCCGTTGAAAAGCGATACGGGCGGCGGCGTTGAATTTTTGAATCCCCCTGCGGATCGCGTTTTCTTCCGGGGTCCCATTCGCCTGCGCTACCAAGATGATGGCGGTCAGCCCCAAGACCGATTTGTACATGTGGTTCAGCATCGAGGTGAGCAGGGTAAGCCGTTGGCGACTTTGACTATGCGCCCGGGAGAACGGCGCTCAGTTACCGTGGATTTGGTATATCCTCCAGACGCGACGCCGCCTCAAATGTTAACGGTGCAAACCGGCTCCTAAAACCAGCCACGTCCTTTTACTCCCTCGTTGCTACAGCGATAGGCGAGCAAAAGGTTGCAAAGTTCGCTACCCAGACAATTGCTGTTGCAGGATGTTTTTGATTGTTCGCACAACATCTCCAGACTTTTTGTCATCGAGGGCATCGGCATGGGGGGAGGCAAACTGTCCAGCATCGTTGTCGAAATATTTACCGGATGCCGTAGCAAAGTCCTCAGATAATGCAGCACGGCACAGGATGTTGGCTCCAATTTGCAGATCTTTGCCCGCCATGCCGAACCCTTCTCTCACCATTTTGCTGCCCAGCAGTGAACCAGGGTTAACCGCAACGATGATAGGACCGTTGTTGCCGAGGGATCGCGCCAAATATCGAGACCACATCGTGATTGCCAGTTTGCTTTGGGCATAGGCTGAGAAATCTTCGGCGACTCGATGCTGGCCAGTTAGGGCATGCAGGTCAACGGGAGATTGGGCGGCGGAGGATACGTTGACGACTCGCCCGGAGGGATTCATCAGCGGTAGTAGTTTTTTGGTGAGCAGGTAGGGGGCGATCGCATTCACCACAAACCGAACGTCCAAACCGTCCTGGGTAATCGGCGTCGAAGTTTTGAGCACCCCGGCGTTGTTAATCAACACATCCAAATGCCCATGCTCTGCTGCCACTGACTCCGCCAGCGTTTTGACTTCGGCGAGATCGGCCAAGTCTGCCGTATAGCTTTCAACTGCGCCCTGTTCCGCTAAATCTTCGGCAACCTTTGCCAGCTTCGTCGGGGTGCGCCCGTGCAGCAGTACCCGATGTCCCTGGGCCACCAAAAGCTTGGCGGTTTCCAAGCCAATGCCGTCGGTGGCTCCCGTCAGCAAAATTGTTTTACTCATCCTCCCTCCTTAATTACGAAAATCTGGCAGTACATCGTCAGCAAGGCGTTTAAGCGTGGTCTCAGTGTCCGCTTCGTTAAATCGCAGATTTAGGGCGACGTGGTTGACCCCAATATTTTCCAACGCTTTTAGGTGCGATCGCAGATGCCGACTCCCCAATCGAAATCCCAAATGAATCGGCTGCGGTCGTGCGTCTGGATCAGCACTTAGGTCCACGTACAGCGGTTGCATAACTGGCTTAGCGGCGTTACCCGTGACCTCCATTCGCGATCGCCAGTCTCGAATAACCTGCTCTTGCAGAGGGATATGGCGCGGATAGGTGATCCAGCCGTCCCCATTTTCCGCAATCCACCCAGGATTCTGCCGACTGCTGCCGGTAATTAACAGCGGCAGTCGCCCAGCGACGGGCTTTGGCAACATATCGATCCCCCCCGTGAGCGTGCCGTGGGAGTTGTCAACGCTGGGGTAATCGGTGCCCATTTGCCGGATGTAGTCGAAGCTGGCGCGGAATCGATCGCCGCGATCGCCAAAGGACTGGTTCATCGCTGGATATTCATCTGGGCGATCGCCAGAAGCCACCCCCAGAATCAGCCGACCGCCGGATAGCACATCAACGCTCGCCGCCGCCTTTGCCACATGGGCAGGATGGCGCAGGGGCAGAATAATGCTCGCCACCCCCAGGGCAATACGCTGGGTTTGCCCCGCCAATAGTCCCAAGTACACGAAGGGATCGAACATTTGCCCCGCATCGCCAAAGGACGGCACATTGAACGGGACGTCGCGTAGCCAAACCGCCGCAAACCCCAGCTCTTCCGCCAGCTTTACCCGCTCCAAATGGTTCACCATCGTGGGCTCCGGACGTTTGGCGTAGTTCTCGATGGGAACCACTAAACCCACGGTGAGCTGATCAGCCTTGAAAACCGAGTTGTAGCCTTGGTTTAGGGGCTGAAATTTTTGAACCTTAGACGTTTCAACCTGCTTAAGCATTTTTTGTTGCTCCTCTCTCCATGCGGCAAGGTGCATTAAAGGTGGTGGACGCCGCTACTGAACCTCTTGCACATTCACCACAAGCTGTTCCCAGGCATGCTGGTTAGCCATATCGAACTGCGCCCCCTGCTCATCCGCCCAGGCAAAGCGTTTGATGGCGGGGGTCTGGCTGGTGGCTTGATATAGCCAATAAGCCTCTTCCTTCAGCGCCGCTTGAATGGGCAAGTCGATGGACGCGTAAACGGATCGCTTGCAAGCTTCGATGGATTCCGACGGCCACAGGGCAATGCGCTTAGCCAGAGCCTCAACGTAGGAACCAATTTCATCGGGGTCCAGCGCCTTATTAATGGTGCCGTAGGCTTCCGCTTGGTCGGCGTCAAAATCCTGCGCTCCCAAGATAATTTCCAGCGCCTTGCCCAACCCGGTTTGTCGAGCCATCCGTGACGCGCCGCCACCACAGGGCAAAATCCCCATACCTACTTCCATCTGCATAAACTTTGCCTTGCCGCGAGCCGCAAACCGCATATCGCACGCTAGAGCAAATTCGTGACCACCACCGCGGGCAAACCCTTCAATTTTGGCGATCGTTGCCTGGGGCAGTTGGCTAATGCGCTCTAGCACCACCTGTAAATCTAGAAGCTGCGTTTCATCGCGAGACACCGCAGTGGTGGACATTTCCTTAAGAAAATCTGTGTCCGCATGGGCAACAAAAATTTCGGGATGGGCAGATTGGAATACTACGACCTTAATATCGCGGTACGCTTCCAGGCGCTGCGCCAGCATATTCAGGTCCGCCAACATGGGCAATCCTTGAATATTGACCGGTGGATAATCAAATGTGACCCAGGCGATCGCATCTTCGACGTTGACATTAAACGTAGTGAAGGTGTCTTTCACGGGGTGTCTCCTAGAGTTGATTGGTTGTTAGGAGGCAGGAAGTTGGGGCCCCTGTGATGCTGTCCTGCTCTGCATCTCTATTTAAAGTGTTTGCATTAGTATCGACAAGTACCTACATTTTTGTAAGTAATGAACATTGCTGAACGTTTTGTGACCCACCATGGCGCGAAAATATAGTTGGAAAACCGGGTGTGACGTGGAGGCAACCCTGAGCGTTATTGGCGGTCGCTGGAAACCGATTTTGGTGTGCCACTTGCTGGGGGGTAAGAAACGCTTCGGTGAATTGCGCAAACTAACTCCCAATGCAACGGAGCGAATGATTACGCTACAGCTACGGGAATTAGAGGCAGACGGAGTGGTGGCGCGACATGTTTATGCAGAGGTGCCGCCGAGGGTGGAGTATGAGTTGACGGAATTTGGGCGATCGCTGGAGCCAGTTTTGTTGTCCATGCAAGCGTGGGGGCGAGCTTTCAAGGCACGGCGATCGGCGGAAGAGGCGGATCAGCAAAATTCAGCAATGGCGGCAGAAGAGGTGGTGGGCTAACTGCAACTGTGGTTTTTGAACATAGCCGCCAAAGTTATACGAATATTTTGGGAACGTATACGTAAGCCGTACGCGATCGCAAATTGCCCATTGAGATACTAAATACATCGACGGAGCGAGCGCGGTTGGTTTGAAAGTTTCTTCGGAAACGACTCGAGCCAGCCGTCTTTTATTTTGGGCAGAATTTTTGGGCAGAACTTTTTAGCGTGATTTTTTAGGGCGATTGGCGATCGCGGCGTAAGTCCAACCATAAAGCGATCTGTAAAGCGATACAGTCCCCAAGCCTACGATCAGCAGCGTTGCTACTCTGAATAAACCAGACGTGACTAGGGCAAGGGGACGCAAAGCATGGGCGCTTGGGCAGAGGATACTTTTGGAAACGATGCGGCATGTGATTGGGTTGGATCGTTCCTGGCTGATCCAGGTTTGGCAGCGCTTCGAGAGGCGATTCAAACCGTAATAGACACTGACGACTACCTCGATAGTTATGAGGCTTGTCAGTGTCTAGCGGCTTGTGAAGTTATTGCCAGAGCCCAAGGAAAATGGGGGCTGCGTAATAGTTATTCTGAGGAGTTGGATCGGTGGATAGAAGCGAATCCGATCGCAATTCCAGAGGATTTAAAAACGGCGGCAGATGAGGCGATCGCTCGAATATTAGGTGACGATTCTGAGCTGGTGGCGCTGTGGGATGACGGCGGTCGCAATGAAGTTTGGCATGGGGCGATCGATGATCTGCGCCAGAGAGTAAAAGGGGAGTAATGCAGCGAAAAAGCTTGAGGCGAGAAAGAGTAGAAGGGAAGCTTGCGATGAAATACGGTTAAGGATCGAGTGGGGATGGAAGTGGTCACGAAATCAAGGAGTAAGCGCGGTTTAGAACGGAAAATGAAAAGAGTAGAGGGGAGATCTGCGATGCAGTTGAGAAGTGAGTGGTACGAAATGACGGAGTGAGCGTGGTCTGTCAGAGACCAAGGAGTAGATGGAAAGTGATGCAATCAATCGAGGAACGAGCGCGGTATGGCGTTCTGGAAGCACAGGAGCTGACGTTGTGGTTAACCTCAGCTCCTGTGCTTCGATGTATTTAGTATCTCGGGATTTTACGATCGCCACCGTGACGGAAATCTAGGGCGACTGTGAACTTTCAGGAAATTCTGGGCGATCGCGACTGCATTATTTGCCTGTCCAAATCAACCTTGCTGGGGGAGGTGCATCAACCGAACTTTGTGATGGCGATCGCAACTTTGGGGATTAATCAGCGCGATCGCGAATCCATTGGGCCACCAGGGGCACTTGGATTTGGTAGGCGCCGTTGTCCAGTTGCTCAATAACTTTGTAGCGGAGCATATGGGCGATCGCGGGCTGTAGGGCTGGGTCGGTGGCGTCTGGATAGGGGGCGTTGTCCAGTTGGTGATCCGCAAGTTGAAATAGAAATTCCTGACCGAAGGGTTTAGCTTCGGGGTGGGTTTTGGGCGCTACAAAGTCCCGCCACAGGTTGTCGAAGTAGGGGGTGCCGTTGGTTAGGGCTTCGGGGAGGGCGTCCGTTAGCAGTTGGCGATCGCCGTGCTTGACCTGTTGTTCGTTGGCGGTGTTGACCAGGGTCCAGCCTATGAGTTGCACTAGGTACGGCTGGCAGCGGGTCAATCGTAAAATTTCTTCGACGATGCCGTTGGCGTAGGTGAAGTTAAAGTCTTCAATGGGGTTGCGCAGTAGGTCTTCGGCTTCTTCTGGTTCCAAGTAGCCGATTTCGATGGGGACGGTGCTGATGAAATAGTTGCTCCAGTTAGGACCCAGTTCGTCGAGGGTTTGGACGCCGGAGAACAGGAAGGCGAGGCGATCGCGATGTTGGATAAAGTCGCGCAGTTGGTCGAAGATACGCGGGGTTAGGTCGCCGGCTTCGATGGCTTCGCCTAGCTTTTCCGCTTCGTCTAGGGTGACCAGTATCCAGCGATCGTCCAGCTCTAGGGCGGCGGTTTCCAGGGCGCGGTCCAGCCAATCCCGTAGGGTCCAGAAGGGATCTGCCATAAAATCTTGGCGGCTGGGTTCGGGGGGGAAGGTGATGTTTTGTAGGCGTCCGTCTTTGATAAAGGCGCGGACAAAGCTGTTGCAAAAGTTGGCTTCGCTGGAGATGGTGGAGCGGTCTTGCAGGCTGAGATAGATGGGAACCAGTTGACCGGGGAGCAGGCGGGGGATATTTAGCAGAAATGAGGTTTTGCCGAAGCGGCGGGGTCCGTGCAGCACCAGGGTGGGGCGGTTGCGATCCAGGATTAGGCGCATTAGGCGATCGCTGATTTTAGTGCGTCCCCGAAATACGTCGATGGTGGCGGGTTTTAGGGGGTTACCCCAGGCGAAGGGGTTGATGACTTCTCCCTGGGAGGTTTTGCGGATTTCTTCAAGTTCCAGGTCAATTAGGCGCTGAAAATGTTCGATAACGGGCTGCCACCGCTGCACTGCTTTTGGCTCTAAACCTCGGCTGGGAAGGGAAGATTTGAAACGTTCGAGATCGCCTAGTACGCTTTCAAAGCGACGTTCCCTCAAGGCGCTGTTAGGATTTTGGTTTGCAGCAACTAGGGTCTGACTAGCTCTTTGTAAGCGGTCAGTAACTAGAAGAGTACTCTCGCTCAATAGACCATCTCGTCTCTTATATCTATCGATAAAAGTATCAATTGAGGGCTGAATAATATTCGGATCAACGACGCCTCCTAACTGTTCTTTACTTCTTTTGGCGGCTTCTTGGACCGTCTTCTGAAAGGCCTCTTTTGGGGATAGTTGGTCGAGATACTCGGGGCGCTCAAACAATCCTGGGATGATTTCCGATAGAACGGGATCAGGGCTTAAAAGTGGGGCTGGAATAGGATCCATACCTGCCCTGGGGCTGCCATTCAAAACCGCACCTATGAAACTGTAGAGATAGGAGTGGCTGAGGAGGCGATCGCTAATAATTTGGGGCAGGATATTTCGGACTGTGGCTTTTAGACCGGGGGCTTTGGCTGCTTGGATTTCCTGGAATATCGGTAGGGTACTGGTGGGATTGTTTTGGAAGGAACGGGCGACTAGATTGCCATGACCGGGAAGGGGTAAAAACGCAAATTCGCTGCTGAAGGGAACTAGGCTTTTGAGGGTGGGGAGGTAGTCTTGGGAGCGCTTTGACCAGAAGGCGAGATTGGGCAAGGCGGCGCGACCGATAATAAGGGATTCCAGAAAATAGTCGGGCACAATTCGATAGTAGCCAAGGACAACCATAATGGCTGCGGCTGCCGCTAGGATGGGCGACTGTTCAAAAGTCAACAGGATAAAAGGCAGAGTCAGAAATCCTACTCCTCTCCAACCAATGGAAGTGGAAGAATAAACCAGCCCAAACGAAAGCGCCAAAGCCATCCCCACCCAGGGAGCCGCCGTAGCAACCCCCGCCACGCCGACCGCCACGCCGACCGCCACGCCGACCGCCCCGACGAACGCCCCGACGAACGCGGCCTGTTCGGGATCGGTAGCTTCATCGAAATCGCTGCCAGCAGCAAAGCCAACAAACGCAGCCAGTGCTCCAATCAGCACACCTGCGATCCAGTTGTTAAAAGTGGCGTATCCCCCGATCGCTCCGCTTATTCCCCATCCCACCGTACTCAGAATCTGTGCCTGTTTCGGGCGAGTCTGCTTCAAGCTGTAATAAACCAAAGCAGAGGTCACTCCCCCTCCCCCCCCCAGAACCGCCAGTCCCAAAATCATTTGGGAAACAGGCGGCAAATTCGCATCAGCCAGTGCTTGAGGTAAACGAGCAATAATTTCTGTTTGAAAAAAATCCGGGCGATCTACCGTTACCAACAGCCAGCTCAGGGGAACTAACCAACTGGCAGGCAAAAACCAAAATGCAACACCATAGCCAATAGGCAAAACGGACAACTGCCACCAGTCCACTGCTCCGGTGTGTGCCCAGGTAAATCCAAGTAAAGGACAGCTCAGCAATAGGAGAACCAGGCAATACTGACTAAAAAATCTCAGATTGAATTTAGTGAGAAGAACGTCTGAAAACTCAGTGTCTTTCTCGTCAGGTTTGGGAGCCCAAGCATTCATCCGTGCCTGTAGCTTCGATGGCAAAAACAGGGACCAATAAAACAGCTCCCAACTTTCCCGCAAAAATATTTTTGTCTCTCGCCACGACGGGAACACAACTACTCTCCGTCTTGCGCTTCAAGTCCTGCTACGCAACGCACTGACTTTGCCAAATCAGGAATCGAATAGGTGACTGTTTGCCAAACCCGATAGAGAGTCGTGTCTTCGTAATCGTGGACTAATTTGTCTCGCATTCCGGCAATATTTGACCAGGGAATTTCTGGATGACGATTTCGCAATTCCATTGATAAACGCTTAACCGCTTCGCCCATCACAATAATTTGATAAAGCACCGCCGACAGGGTTTTCTCGTCCCCATAAAAATCCGACTCGGACATTCCAGCAATAAACTCAGCCACCAAATTGGTCGCTCCCAGAATATCCTCCAAAGATTTCTCGTCACGCAACGATATTGACACCGTAAACCCTCCGAGCGCTAGATAAAATCCTGTCGCGCCGTTCTGGATTGCGGCTACGTTCAATGGAAAGACGCTCCAAAAAATCCACAGACCGCCCAAGCATTTCCTTCAATTCACGCTCCATCTGCACCAAATCCAACAAATCCCAGGGAGCACTCGGCGCAAATTCCACCAAAAAATCCACATCGCTATCCGGTCTAAAATCATCCCGCAGCACCGACCCAAATAACCACAGCCCCTCCACTTTCCAGCGATCACAAAACGCTGTCATCTTCTCCTCTGGCCAGGCTATAGGAAGCGTTTCCAACAACTCCGAATTCCAACTCATCCCGTCACCTCCTCCAGCGCCACCCGAATAACCGCCTCATCTACCCCCTGCCGCTTCAACCCATCAATAAACGCCGCCACAACAGATCGCCGACTTTCCAACCGAAATAACAGCGCTTCATCAGGCGTCGGCAATGGAATCGGGTCATGCTTCATTTCATACGCCTCCACCAACGTCGCCAAAATATCCAGGCGATCGCACTCCGGCGTTCCCAGCGGCGCATCAAACAACCGCTCAATTTCCGACAGCGCCAACTGATAATCCGCCTCAGTTCTAATCGGTTTTAAATCCAACATCGGTCACCTCTTCAAACAGTGGCGGCATCAACACGATCATAACCATCGATGAATTGATTCCATCCCAACTTATCTCGCCATCTCCAACACCGACTCCTGACTCTGGCGCAACGCCGGAGGTTGAAACGCCAAAACCAAATCCTCTTCAGCAATCCCCGCCGCAATCAAATCATCCGCCACCCCAAAATCCGTCCAATCCGCCTCCAGCAAAACTTTGCCATCCAGAAGCCGCACCAAAATCGTCGGACCGCACAATCGTCGCCCCCGCTGCCATCCCAACTGCAACCACATATAGCAATCGCGCTGTCGATCAAACACGCAAATATCTTCAGCCTGCGACTCCACCGACTGCCGCGACAGTTGATCGTAATGGGTCAACAAGCCTTCAATAATCCCGCGATATTGCTCTAGTCGATCCACTGGGTAACCCTCTCCTGCTCAAGATTCACCACAATCAAAGAAACCATCCCGTCGTGCAACATCGCCCGCGCCCCATCAGCCACCAAAAACGCATCGTAAGCAATCTGACTTGTGGCTAAATACAACTTGTGGGGAAGCTGGAGCCTTTTCAGGATACGTTCGTAGAGAAAATATTGCCCCAAAGCCATCTCCAATTCCCGCACAAAAGAACGACCGCCAAAGGTTTTAATTTCCACCACAATCGACTCCGTTCCCCGCTCAGCCAACAAACTCTTCTCCGCCGCCAAATCCGCCATCACCCGCAATTCTTCGTAACGCATGGAAAAGGGATCCGCCGTAATGGTCCAGCCATCGCGAATCAGCGCATTTCTCACAGCTTCATGAATGGAATCGCGCTGTGGCACCCAACCCTCCTCAGCTCTCAACAGTGTCCTCATTCTAGATCCTCCAATTCGTCCACCACCTCAAAAAACAGCGAACTAAACGGCAGTCCATCGGATCGCAATAGCCCAAACCGCAGTAATAAATCCAATGTCACCCTCCCCCGCTGCGCCGACTCCCCCCGCATCGCCGATCGCTCCTTATCCTTCAGCGCCTTCCATAGCCGCACAAAATGGGACCGCGCCTGAAATAAAAACTCCCTCTCCGCCGCCGCAATATCCCCGCACTCCCACAGCATCGCCCCCGCCATCTGCACATAAAACGCCCAGCCTCCTGACACCCGCCCAATCCAATCCATCTCCGCCGCCGTAGTCTCCGGTCGGCGATCGCGCACCAACTGTTGCCAATCCGCCGCCGCCAGCGGTCCCACAATGGACTGGCTAAAAATATTGCCAAAGGGCGACGTTAGCCCCAAACTGTCGTAAATCTCCCCAATCGGTCGCTGCCCCACCACCACCAGCGTCAACAACTCCGCCGACGCCTTAGCCCGCCAATCTTCCCCCCAACCTTGGAACGCCTCCAAGTGCTGCTTAATCCCCTCAAACTCATCCAACAGCACCACCAACCGCCAACCCTGATCTCGCAATCCCCGCAGCCCATCCTCAAACACAAACGGATCATCCCCCGCATTCTCTGCCCACGGCGATCGCCCTTTCATCGCCGCTGCAATCCCTCGCCGCAGCCCCTCCTGAATCCCCGCCGGAGAATGGAAACAAGCATTAGTCAGATCTAGCGACACCACCAATGGCTTACAGCCACCAGCAAAAAACTGCCCTGAATCTTCCGCAATCAACCGCAACAGCGAACTCTTCCCCGCCCGCCGCATTCCCACCACATTGACGCACTGGGGATTCACCCCACCAATCCGCCCACGCACATCCCGGATTAATCGCGATCGTCCGTAAAAGCCTTCTGGGGCGATCGCTGGACCATAGACAAATGGACAAGAACCGTCGGAGGAACCGAAAGATCGATTAGGGTTTGCTTCGATAAAAGCTTGCCATAAAGTATTCAGCGTTCGCCTCGCCTCTGCCCATTCGATCAGCAAAAAAGCAACGATGTCTAATCTTTGATTTTCCGCAGCAATATTGGGTAACGATTCGCCCAATGCGTCATGCACAAACATTCGGAGTTCTGCGTAGCTTCGATAGGCGTCTGTGAGTTCATCTCGAAAATTCTGCTTTCTTCGATTACTCCATGTCATTTGCGATCGCCCATGTCACGTTTGTGCTGAAACGATTCTATAGCTCTAGCAATGGGAACAGCAGAAAATTGGCGGACTGGGGCGGGACTGGGTAGGTTTGAGATTGATTGTGCCGTTAATCCTGTCGGAGTTGGGGATGGATGTTGAGTTCCACTACTACATGACCTATGCGATCGCCGCGCGGGCTGGTTTTTCTACCGATGACGCGGAGATTATTGCCTACGCAGCCCAGTATGTGGACGACAATGACCGATTTTTTCGGATTCGCGATCGCCATGCTCCTAAAGCGCCGGCATACCGCAACTACATCACCCAAACGATGAATATCCTAAAGCCGAAGCGTGAGCTAATGCGCATCTATCCCCTGTTTCACTTCATTCCTGGCGATCCCCTGGCATCCAGTGCCCAGCGGCGAGACGGCAAACTCCATTGGCTAAACACAACCCCCGATAGCACCAACGCCAATCGGATTATGGACGATGCGCTAGCAAGTCGAAATTTATACCGCATTGGCATTGCGTCCCATAGCTATGTGGACACCTGGGCGCACCAGAATTTTGTGGGCTACTACGACTCCTTTAACGCCATGCGCAACAGCATTCTAAGCATTGCCCTGCCGAATATTGGACACGCCGATGCAAAGCGATTGCCCGACTGGCCGGGGGCGGTGTGGACCGATCGCCGATTGTTGCCGGACCGCAGCCGGGTGGATAATACGGAGCGATTTATGGCGGCGGCGCAACGGTTGTTTTACAAATATTGCCGCTGTTTAAAAGTGACCGGTAAAGGGGATGAGCTGGTGATTAAAACGCGATCGCTATTGCGAGATTTACGGGCAGCCATTGGAGAGCGAGACCGGAAAAACCAGCGGAAGGAGGATCGCATTGAGCGATATCGAGACTTAACCCAGCGCCCGGAATATGGAGGGCAGCGGGTGGCGGAGTACGATCGCGATCGCTGGTTAGACGAGGCAGTGCAAAGCCAATTTTTGGGAATTTTCGAAGGGCAATCCATCCCCTTTCGCCGCTGGACAACGCGCTGGCAACACCATACCTGGCGGAAAAATCATCAACAGAGCCACTGGTATCGGTTTCAAGAGGCAGCCAAGCTACAGCAGAAAGCGGCGGAGGCGGTAGTGGTGGAGGCGCTATCTCGACAAACGCAATCGCGAGGGCTGGCGCTGGAAAACTGGTAGTGCCCCTGTAGGATATTTGGATGTGAGCGCGAATTGGGGGCGTTGGGTGGCGATGAAGTTTACGGCGTTGGTGGAGAAGTTACGGGCGATCGCGGGTGATGGAATCAGCGATTGCAGTGAAGAGAATCCAGAAATTGGTGCCATTGGCGCACTAGATGAGGCGATCGCAGGACAGCTCACCTACGTGGAAAATGCAGCGAAGGCGAAAGGACTAGCAACAACAGCAGCAAGCGCAGTCATTATTCCAGTAGATGAGTCAGCGAAAAAACTAGCCAGAGATCGCGGCTTGGCATGGATTACCTCCCCAGCCCCGAAACTGCTCTTCGCCCAGGCAGTCACCCTGTTCTATCAACCGTTTCATCCTGCCCCCGGCATCCATCCCACCGCAGTCATCGACCCGGCGGCGACTATTGGCAAGGATGTGGCGATCGCGGCGAACAGTGTTATCCAAGGTGATGCGGTGATTGGCGACGGTGTTCGTATCCACGCCAACGTCACGGTATACCCCGGCGCAGTGATTGGCGTAGACACAATACTCCACAGCGGTTGCGTGATTGAAGAGCGATCGCACCTGGGGGCAAACTGCGTCATCCACAGCGGCGCGGTAATTGGCGGGGAGGGGTTTGGCTTCGTACCCACGGCGACCGGGTGGGTAAAGCTGGAGCAAACCGGGCAGGTAGTGCTGGAGGATAGCGTTGACATCGGCTGCAACACCACGGTGGATCGACCCGCGCTAGGGGAAACCCGCGTGGGCAGCAATACCAAAATCGACAATATGGTGCATATTGGGCACGGCTGTGTGATTGGGCGAAATTGTGCGATCGCGGCGCAGGTGGGATTAGCGGGCGGCGTTGAGCTAGGCGACGGCGTTGTTTTGGCGGGACAAGTGGGCATTGCCAATCGCCTCAAACTGGCGAAAGGAACCATCGTTTCGTCGAAAAGTGGTGTCACTCGCAGCGCGTCCAAGCCAGGACAGGTCCTATCAGGATTTCCTGCTGTTTCCAACAAAGAATGGCTCAAAACATCGGCAATTATTCGGCGCTTACCAGAGATGTATCAAACCCTAAAACAAATTAGAAAGCATCTGAATTTATAGGTATTTGGAAGTCATAAAGTTCTCTGAAAACGCATCAATCAATCCCGATTTATCGAATATAAAACAGGTTCAGAACATCAAAATTTGGCGCGAATGGTAAAGGAATAATCGCCGCCAGACTCTAATTGGTAATCGTTCGCTTCCAGAAAACGACCTAACGGATCCTGGATTAATGCCCGTCCCAATGAGGGCTCAACAGTTAGGGTATCACCGCTAAAATTCCAGCGGAATCGCCAGTTGAACTGCCCCGCCGACACTTCACCAACGATAGTGCCTTCGGACCAAGAACAACGGGTAACACGGACATTAGCAACGGTTTGGGGCGATCGCGAACCACTCACATCCAGCACAGTTTCTAACAGCTCAACAGGTAGGTAATTACAGGCTACTGTAACGAAAGCTATTCAATTGTGCCTACGATTGCCGTCTTGAAAGGAAATGCAAAATATAAAAAAGATTGCCTCTACCCAATTACTGAGATGGTGCAGCGGACTCCGATTCTAGATCCGATTTCGTTGATTTTTGATCCGGTTTCAATGCTGATTTAGTCTCTTTAGATGCAGAGTTGGAATTAGGTTTTGGATCAGGCTTCGGCGGCTGCGGTCCCACGTTTTTATTGTTGTAAAGACTCATCGCCTTTGCAATGCCCGATTTCAGCGCCATTTCCGTAGTTTCTAAGCTAAGCCTCATCACCTTCTGCACCGTGCCCTGTTCATCGGGGGCAAAACGTCCCAACACGTGGGAAACCGTCTCGCCTTTAATGTGGCGGGGCTTGCCGATGCCCAGCCGTAGTCGAGGAAAATTTTGAGTGCCCAGGTGGGCGATCGTGGATTTAATGCCGTTGTGTCCGCCTGCCGAGCCCGATGCCCGCAGCCGCAGCCGTCCCAAGGGCAAATCCATGTCGTCATAAACCACCAGCACCGCCTCCGGATCCAGCTTGTACCAATCCACAACAGCGCGAATGGATTGACCCGACCGGTTCATATAGGTCAACGGTTTTAGCAGACGGATTTTGCCAAAGGGGCTGCGACCTTCACCGTACAGCCCATTAAATCGCTGGTTTTTGCTGAAGGAAATTCCCCACGCTTTTGCTAGCTCATCCACAAACTCAAAGCCGATATTGTGGCGGGTGCGATCGTACTTCGGCTCAGGGTTTCCGAGCCCAACAATCAGCTGAGGAATAGGGCACTGAGCGGGATCTAAAGCGGGCATTGGGATGATTGGAAATTTAATGACTAACCGGCTATTTACCAATACAAAAGCGACTGAAAATTCGTCCTAAAACGGATTCAGTCACCTCTTCGCCGGTAATTTCTCCCAAAGCATACACCGCATCCCGTAGGTCAATGGTCCAAAAGTCCAGGGGCATTTGGTTCGCCACCGTTTCGCACACTCGCTCCAATGCTGACTGAGCGCGAGTCAAAGCTGCCGCCTGACGCTGGTTAATCGCCAGGTCCATATCCGTCGCCTGAATTTGGTTGCGAGTGGCAGCGGTAATAATCGCCGCCTCCAGCCGATCAATTCCCTGATTTTTAGCCGCCGCCGTTTGAACGATCGCGATCGCCCCCCCGCTCACCGTCCCAGGCAAAATGCCCTCGACTCCCCCCTCATCGGTCAACAAATCCACCTTATTCACCACCACAATCAACGGCTGATCCTTTGCTTGCTGATAAATCTCCTCATCCCCAGCGGTCCAACCCGCCGCCGCATCGATCGCCAAAATCACCAAATCCGCCTCAGACGCCGCATCTCGCGATCGCTCCACCCCAATTTTTTCCACCACATCTTCCGTCTCCCGGATGCCCGCCGTATCCAGCACCTGCACCGGAATACCCCCCACCACCAGTCGCGACTCCACCACATCCCGCGTAGTGCCCGGCAGGTCCGTCACAATAGCGCGATCGCTGCGACTCCAGGCATTAAGCAAGCTAGATTTACCCACATTAGGGCGTCCAACAATCGCCACCTTAATGCCGCTACGCAGTAGCTCGCCCCGGTCAGCGGTGCCTAGGATTTGGGCGATCGCCTCACCAATCCTCCGCAATTCCTGAGCAACCTCGTTTTCGTCTAGGGGCGGCAAATCATCGGCAAAATCAATGCGAGCCTCCACCTCCGCTAGCACATCTAAGCATTGGGTTCGCAGCGATCGAATCGGTTCCGCCAGCTTGCCCCGCACCCCCGCCAACGCCATCTGTGCCGCCTGGGGAGACTGCGCCCCCACCAAATCCGCCACGCTCTCCGCCTGGGTTAGGTCAATGCGCCCATTTAAAAACGCCCGCATCGTAAACTCCCCCGGCTGAGCCAGCCGCGCCCCCTGCTGCAAACACAACTGCAGCACCTGCTGCACCACCATCATGCCGCCGTGGCAGTGGAACTCCACCACATCTTCGCGGGTAAAGGTGCGCGGTGCCTGCATCAAAATCAGCAGCGCCTCATCCACCACCTTGTCAGTCGCCGGGTCTGCCACCATGCCGTACACAACCCGATGGCTATCCCAGGCTTGCTGACCCGGTGCGTGGAAAATTTGCTGCGCGATCGCCCAGGACTCTGGCCCCGACACTCGCACAATTCCCACGCTGCCCTGCTGGGGCACAATCGCTGTGGCGATCGCCGCAATGGTGGTCCCAACCGTCATCGTTCCGCTGCCCAAAACCTATCCCTCAGGCGTCGGCATTGGACGCTGGGAAATGGGCGTCCCCGTAATCACATCCGCATTCATATCGGGAGCCATCGCCTCGCCCCCAGCACCTTCATCCTGAAGCGCCGCCGCTGCATACTCCAAATTCTTCACCACCTCGCTGGGCCAGTTGGACTGGCTAGCGAAATCGGCGATCGCATCCACAATTTTTGCCTTGCTAAATCCCTTGGATACCAGCGGCTGCAAAAAGCTTTCCTCAAATTGGTTAGCGATTTGCCCATACTCAATGTGGCGATCAATCTGCGCCTGGGCTTGCTTCACCATCGTGTCCATCTCCACGAACACTTCCGGGTCCAGCGATCGCCCCGCCGCCGTCGCCGAATCCACCAGCGCAACCTGGAGCTGCATCGCATAGCCTCGATACTGCCCTTTCAGAATCATCCCCTCAGACGGCGATCGCTCAGCCATAATCCACTCCTTCAACCGCTATGTGCTAGGTAAACTGCCGCAGAAAATATACCCTGCTCCAAATTACCGCGACTTGGAAACGGAATTACGCCCCAGCTAAGAGTTTTACCCATCAAAGACGACACTGAGACAGACGCGGAAAAATATACTCCAAAGCCGGTCGCTGCTCTTCCACCACCGTCCGCGCGAAGGTGCATGCCTCATCGCCACAGCCGAAGCGCAAAATATTGCCCGAAAACCAAGACTGCTCCAGCGGCCAATACCCTAACGGCAAATCACCCTCGTCTCCCCTGGGATTAACACCATGCTCACTTCCCAGCCAGCCCACTTCTCGGTCAAACGCCTGCCGTGTTTCACGCTGATCTCCTAAGCGAACCATTAGATGTCGCCAGAGCCGCCACTGCACCGAAAATCCAAAGCGATCGCCACTAGCCTGCCGCCACGCTCGGTCAATGCGTTCTAGGCGATCGCAAGGAAATTGCCGGAACTGTCGACCATCCGGCTTGTCCATCCTGCCCGTCAAAATTTCCCAAGTCAGCTCATCGCCCCGCTGCCAGTTCCCCTGCGTCAGCGCCTCCTCCAGCATCTCTAACGTTGGAACCTGCTCTGGCTGAGCTTCAGGAATCGATTGCGCTATAGACATTGGGGCGATCGCCACCACTCCGGTGCCCATCGCCCCAATCAAACCTGCCAATAATTTCGTCAACTTGCGGAGCTTCACATTGCGCCCCCGTTATGACCTAAGCGTCTTTTTTCTTGCCTTTTCCGGCGGTGATCGCCCCCAAAGCCAAACCCGCCAATCCCAGCATGGATCCAGGCTCCGGCGTGCTGACAATATCACCATCACCGTAAACCAGCTTCACTTGATAAGCCAACCGTGAATTGGTCGGTAACGGACCCTCTTCATCCCAGCTCATCATGGACTGCCCCGTCAGCGAAAACGCGCCAACAATATCGCCAATGTGGTAGTAGCTGGCGTCAAAGAAACCGCAACCGGAGTCACACACCGACGCCACATCATCAATTGCTTCAGTGGTTCCGCCATTAGAGAAAGTCATATTCGTCAACGTCATGCTCGACCCAGCGCGGTAGGCAGACGTGCGCAAATATAAATCAGAGAAATTGTCCTCCACCTCGGTGGTTTGCAACACCGTGTCGCCGATGGTGTAAGTCAGAGTATTGATGCCGTCAAATACAACGGAAAAGTTCACCGCCTCGCCATTTTCCCATCGGTAATTACTCTGATCCGCAGTAGAAAAATCCGAGCGGTGGATATTGACTTCGTGGGTGCGAGCCGACACGCCACCATCACCCCAGCGACTTTCCGGAGACAGCACCACTTCAACGTTGCGATCTTCAAATTCCTGCGCCGTCAGGGAACCGTAGCGGGTAAACGCTTCAGCATTGGGGGCGATCGCCAACGCAGCAGCAGTTAATCCTAACGTGGCGAAAGTTTTAAAGTTCAACATCAAAATCACCGGAAGAGAGAGTAGCAAGGGAATCACCCAAACGCAAAGCTTGGCTTCTTCTCTTATGCTTCGACTCTAACGGCGCGAAAAGGGGAATAGCACCGGTATTTTCCAGGCTTCACCCAATCTTCAAAAGCTTTATAAACCCTTCGCCAACCCTTTATTTCCCCTTTAAAATTCTCAGTTCCTTTAAAAACTGACTCCTCATAAAGGGCGTCCCGTAAAGACCGGTGTCAACCAGAAAAGGGCTTGATCAAGCTTATAAAGAATCTGCTCAAGCTTACTTAGAGGGTTTGTAAATAGCTCAAAAGGTCAGCCATATCTTGAGTGTCTGGCTGAAATTGCGGCATGGGTGGCGTTTTACCGCTAACCACCTGATGAATCAATTGCTGCTGAGATTTGCGATCGCCCACCCCTTGCAAACTAGGACCGACCCGCCCCGTTGCGTCGAAACCATGGCAGGTGGAGCAGTTCATCAGAAAGATATCTCCCCCCCGATCCACATCTCCTGTCAGCTCTAAAACCCCCTTAACGTAAGGGTCCATCGGCTTTGACCACACCAGAAACCCAGCCACCAAGCCAAGAACCAGCACCACGCCAGCAATAGCCATAGCCCACCACCAAAGGCGAGAGGAGCTTTTTGCCTGAGACAAAACTGTTTGGGATGCAGAAACTTCCAATTAAGATCTTCCGGGATATCTAAAAAATTATCACTAAAACTTTTTTAAGTTTTATGCGGTATTTGACACTAGAAAAATAGTGCTTTAGAAATGAATCTAAAGAGAATTTTTAATCTGGGAAAGAGCTGCAATCACAAGCCCGATCCGCTGCAGGGGCATCACGAAATTTTGTGGTTCAGCTCACCGCAGACAAACACCCTTTCAGTTATTCAGCACAACGAAAGTCTTTAATAAATAACATAACGCAAAAAAACGCCTGTTCCCACTGAAACTCTTGTTCAGACGGGAGTCTAAGGCGGTTGATGGGCTTCTGTAAAGGGACTTTCTAAAGCTTTTTCTTAATCTTTTGCTTTTTCTTGCGTGCGCTGCGAATAGTTTGTGGTAAAACACCCACTAGTTGAGCCAGCACTTCATCAGGAACCTGCTGTACGTCTCGCTTACGGAAAAACTGCTCAAACTGCTCCAAGATTTTCTGAGCTCGAAGCTGGGTGTTTTCCAAGGATGTGGATTTGCTGACTAATTTGATCCACTGAAGGCGAATTCGGTATCCAGTGAGAATGTCGTCAATGGACTTGGGAGAGACTAAAGCTAAGTCTCCTAGGGGAATAACGTTTTCGCAGTGTTTATCGAGGGGGGTGGCAACCACAGCTCCTGGTCCCGCAAACTCGGCGGAATGGCGATTTAAAATAATAATCCCGCCAGCCTTGCGGCTGTTAATAATCTGGCAGGGACCACTGCGAATTTGCTCAATAAGGGAGGGAGAAGGTTCGTTCACCGGGGCAGTAGAAAAGCTGAAGAGAGTTGGATTTGAAGCCTACACACACGCCATTAGACGCAAATGGGAGTCCTCTGTCCATAAACAGTAATCCCAGAAGATATCAGGCGGAGTAGATGCACAGAATTACGTCGGGCAATTAAAGCGTACGTAACTCGTAGAGACTGGCTCTTGTGGTGATCGGTTCGGAGCCCAGCATTCAAGAATTTTGATGATGGATCATAATGCTGGGCAACTAACGCTGAAGGTCTGGAGAGAGTGTTTTTGGGGAATCGCCACCGCCAGGTAACTGTTGGGGTGCTGAGCTGTTGGTTCTAGCCGTCATTCCAGCGATTGTGCTCAGCTTAACGGTGGGCACCTAGGTTTTTTCGCATTAGGAGCCGTCGCGATCGCCCAAATAGGCGACTAAACCAATCGGCAAGGATAGATTCAGTGCGATAGCCGACCCCTTGATAAAGTCTTCGCGCTGCCTGATTGTCCTCCAGGACGTGCAAATAAATTGCCGTAAATCCCCATCGTTTGGCAGAACGCTCACATTCCGCTAGCAACGCCGTCGCAACGCCCTGTCGCCGGTAGGGTTCTGCAATCGCCAAGTTGGAGATGTACAGATAAGAGGGTTCCCCCCAGCCCAAGGGAAATTGCGATCGCGCCGAAATTTCAACGGTTCCCACCACGGTTATATCTTGTCTACTGTTTTGCGGCGAGTTTTTCGCCCGCGGCCAAAAGCAGGCGGGCGGAATCATTGCAACACTTGGCTGAGCAGAATTTTGCTGAGATCCCCGCTGAGTCCCTTGCCGAGACGCCCTCTCAGACGCTCCCCCATCAACGGCGGGATCAATGGCTACAAGGCAAGTGTAATGCTGACTGGGCTGGCGCAAACGATGGTTAAGATCTTCGTAAATACCTGCCCGCAACAGGGGATAGAGCCACCCTAGCCAACCGGCGGGGCTGTGGAAACTGGCAGTCAGTAGGTCCGCAAGGATGGAAACGTCCTTTTGTTGGGCCACACGAATGGTGATGGCTGAATCAGGACGGGGGGGCGAGGCGATCGCTGCTGGTTGGGACGGGGAAGGGGACATAGGATGGCGCGATAGGAAACGCGAGGATGCAGCGATCGCAAGAGAAATCAAGAAAGCAGGCAGGAAAAATAGTCCGGATACAATAGTTCGGATGGAACAATAGCTATGGCAAAACGCCATAAACCACCTACAACCTTACTTCTACTGTGCCTCAGCGGACAGCTCTTGTTGTAAGGGACGAACAATGGACGAGCGCCCCACTAGGGTGACAGATTTTCCTTGCCATTTCACAAAAATTCGTCCGGTGGTCCACCGCTGCCAGGACGATTTTCGATAGCTTTGAAAGTCCCCTTCCGCTTTGAAGTCCGAATCCAGTTCGTAGCCACGCTCCATCATCCAAGCATCTAGCTTTTTGCGCAGGGCTTTGGGGTTGCTGGCGGCGATCGCAAATTCAGTGGTGCGGTTGAAGTAGGTGGCCACGGCTCCCAAAAGCAATCCCAAGGGGACGGCGTTTTGGAAGGATACGCCGCTAAAGGGGGTTTCATTGAGCACCTGGGCACCGACGATGGCAGCGATCGCCATGGAGCCAGCGGAGTAATACAAAAAGACAACGAAAATACTGGGACCCAGTTGATTCATGGCTAAAGCCCGATAAACCTACAGGCAGGGTAGCAGGCAGATTAGGGAGATTAAAGGCAGATTGACGAAAATTAGCGAGCGACCGGGGAACCCCACCGTCTCCGTCGCGACCGCCGAACCCCCATCTAGCACTCGTTTATCTACAATTTTGGACATAGCCAAGGAAGTTTTCTCCGGCCGTTTGCCACCACGGAGTCTAGCCAACGATGCAACCAAACGATCCCAATAAGTTCACCACCAAAGCTTGGGAGGCGATCGCCCGCTGTCCCGATTTAGTGAAGCAGGCAAACCACCAGCAGCTTGAGTCCGAGCATTTAATGAAGGCGCTGCTGGAACAGGAAGGGCTGGCGAGCAGCATTTTGACGAAATCGGAAGTGCCGGTACAAAAGGCGCGGGATTATACGGAGCAATTTATCGCTAAGCAGCCGAAGGTGAAGGGCTCGGGCACGTCGGTGTATTTGGGGCAGAGCTTGGATCAAACCCTGGACCGGGCGGATAAGGCGAAGTTGAATATGGGCGATGAGTATATTTCCATCGAGCATTTGCTGTTGGGATATGCCCTGGATAATCGTTTTGGGAAAGGATTTTTTAAAGAGTTTCGCCTAGATGAAAATAAACTGAAGGAGGCGATTCAGCAGGTGCGAGGTAATCAAACGGTGAGCGATCGCGATCCCGAGGGAAAATATGAGGCGCTGGAAAAATACGGGCGCGATTTAACGGACTGGGCGCGCCAGGGCAAGTTAGATCCGGTGATTGGGCGGGATGATGAAATTCGCCGCACCATCCAGATTTTGTCCCGACGCACCAAAAATAATCCGGTGTTGATTGGTGAGCCCGGTGTGGGTAAAACGGCGATCGCAGAAGGATTGGCCCAGCGAATTGTGGCGGGGGACGTGCCCGAGTCGTTGCAAGGTCGCCAGCTAATTGCGTTGGATATGGGGGCGTTGATTGCCGGAGCGAAGTATCGCGGTGAGTTTGAAGAGCGGCTGAAGGCGGTGCTGAAAGAAGTGACCGATTCCGCTGGGCAGATAATCCTATTTATTGACGAGATTCACACCGTCGTTGGCGCTGGGGCAACCCAGGGCGCCATGGATGCGGGGAACTTGCTAAAGCCAATGTTGGCGCGGGGTGAGCTGCGTTGTATCGGTGCCACCACTTTGGATGAGTATCGCAAGTACATCGAAAAAGATGCGGCGCTAGAGCGGCGTTTCCAGCAGGTGTTTGTGGACCAGCCGTCGGTGGAGGATACGATTTCCATCCTGCGCGGACTGAAGGATCGCTACGAAACCCACCACAACGTAAAAATTGCCGATAGCGCTCTAGTGGCAGCGGCGACCTTGTCTACCCGGTATATCAGCGATCGCTTTTTGCCCGATAAGGCGATCGATTTGGTGGACGAGGCGGCAGCCAAACTAAAAATGGAAGCCACCTCCAAGCCGGAGGAACTGGACGAGGTGGACCGGAAAATTTTGCAGCTTGAAATGGAAAAGCTGTCGTTGCAAAAGGAAAGTGATGCGGGATCTCGCGATCGCCTGGCTCGCCTAGAGAAAGAGCTAGCGGATTTTAAAGAACAGCAAAGTGGCTTTAATGCCCAGTGGCAGTCGGAAAAAGACGTGCTGGATCGGCGGAAGGAGCTGAAGGAAGAAATTGAAAAAGTTGAGGTGGAAATTCAGCAGGCGGAGCGAGATTACGACCTTAATAAAGCCGCCGAATTAAAGTTTGGAAGACTCACCCAGTTGCAACAGGAATTAGAGGAAACGGAGGCAAAATTATTACAGTCCCAACAAACGGGGCAGTCGATGCTTCGCGAAGAAGTAACCGAAGAAGATATCGCCGAAATTATTGCTAAGTGGACCGGAATTCCGATTAGTAAACTGGTGGCTTCGGAGATGGAGCGGCTGTTAACGTTGGAAGATGAATTGCACAAGCGGGTGATTGGACAAGGGGAAGCGGTGACCGCCGTCGCTGATGCTATTCAGCGATCGCGAGCTGGATTAGCTGACCCCAACCGACCCATTGCCAGCTTTATTTTCCTCGGTCCCACCGGCGTCGGTAAAACCGAATTAGCCAAAGCTTTAGCCAGCTATCTCTTTGATACGGACGAGGCAATGGTGCGTATTGATATGTCGGAATATATGGAGAAACACGCCGTATCTCGACTGATTGGTGCGCCTCCGGGATACGTGGGCTACGACGAAGGCGGGCAATTAACGGAAGCGGTGCGCCGTCGTCCTTATTCGGTAATTCTGTTTGATGAAATCGAAAAAGCTCACCCCGATGTGTTCAATATTATGTTGCAAATATTGGACGATGGGCGAGTTACCGACTCTCAAGGACGCACGGTGGACTTTAAAAATTCCATCCTAATTATGACCAGTAATATTGGGTCGCAATTTATCCTTGATGTGGTGGGCGACAATTCCCAATACGATGAAATGCGATCGCGAGTTTTGACCGCATTACGAGCAGAATTTCGCCCGGAATTTCTCAATCGTATTGACGATTTAATTATTTTCCACGCCCTCGAAAAATCCCAGCTTCAGAAGATTGTGGGGCTGCAGGTTGATCGGCTACGGAAGCGTTTGAGCGATCGCAAAATCACCCTCAAACTATCTGAAGAAGCGGTTCGATTCCTAGCGGAAGTGGGCTACGACCCCACCTATGGCGCACGTCCCCTGAAGCGAACCATTCAAAAAGAGCTGGAAACGGCGATCGCTAAAGGCATTTTGCGCGGGGAATTTACCGACGGCTGCGTAATTTTTGCGGACGTGGAAAATGAGCGATTAACGTTCAAAAAGCTGGCAGGCGATTTGATTTCTGTAGGAACTTAGTTTCTACTAATAGCTAGCTGCGACTTATCAATAAAGTTTGTAGCTAGCTTCCATCCCAGCGCCCACCCAAGGGCATAAACTCCGTGAACCATCCCACCTCGCCCCGCTCGATCACTCACGTTATCTATGATCTAGATGGCTTACTTTTAGATACGGAATCCATCAATATTGCCGTCAGCGACCATATCGCCACCCGGTACCAGCGCCCCTACGAGCCCAAAATGCAGTCCCTGGTGCTAGGGCGCGACGCGATCGCCTCAGCAAAAATCCTGGTAGACGTCCTAGATCTCCCCATTACCCCCGAAGAATTTGTGCGACAGCGGCGATCGCTGATTGCTTCCTGGAACCGAGCCCCAGCCCCCATGCCTGGAGCCCGCGAACTCTCCTACCATCTTCACCGTCTAGGCATTGGTCAGGGAATCGCCACCAGCTCCACCCGGGACACTTTTGAACAAAAACGCACCCACCATCCGGACTGGTTTGCCATTTTTGAAACGGTTGTGGTGCGCGATGATCCAGCGGTAAAAGCCTCTAAGCCCGCGCCCGATTCTTTTCTGGTGGCGGCGGAACGATTGGGGGCAAAGCCTAGTAACTGCCTGGTGTTTGAGGATTCTATTTCGGGAATGAAGGCGGCGATCGCGGCGGGCATGGCGGTGGTGGCGATACCCAGCGTCCACAGCAATCCAGCGGATTATAACGAGGCAGATTTGGTGCTGAAATCTCTCGACGACTTTGACCCTGCGCCTTGGGATTTACCAGGATTTGCTAACGTTCAAGCGTCAGAACGAGCCGTCAGCGTGTCCAAAGTTTCTCTAGTGGCGGGATAAAAGGCGGAGGTGAGACACCGCCAGTTTTGTTTATGATTTGGATTTTCTGTGGTGAATAAAAGGACTTTTGCGATCGCAACTTTTAGCCTTTTAACGATAGGAACTGCTGGCGTTTGTGCAGGTGTTTCTGCGTTTGCTGCCACTGAAATTCCGATAGAATCCTCCTCTCGCGCACCACAACGTCGCCAAATTTTGCGCCGGTCAACAACGCGCCCCACCCTTTCTCCCGTTAGCTCGCCAAATCGCCGACCGCGCAATTCCCGACGCTTTGAGCCGCGATCGCGCCAAACCAACCGACCGCCCACTGGTGCCCAGCGCCGCAATCAACGTCAGGGTCGTCAAATTAGCCCCCGCCGAAATAGCAACGACTTACGCCCCACCACGCCGCGATCGCCCCAGTTTCGCCAAACTTTAACAAAGCAAAACCTCGCCCAGTCCCAACTAAGCTGCGACGATCCGCAAACGCAGCAGGAGCTAAACCGCTGTGCTTTTCAAACCTTGACTCGGGAGAATCAGCGCCTTAACAACACCTACCGAGAGCTGTTTCCCAATCTATCGGAGCAGCGCCAAAAGCTGTTGCGTAATTCCCAAGTTGCGTGGGCTGCCTATCGCGATCGCGAATGTCGATTTTACGATAGCTCTGCCGAGGGGGGCTCCCTCCAACCGTTACTCAGTAGCGGCTGCAAAGCGCGGCTCACCCGCGATCGCACCCAGTTGCTTCAGCGATATCGGGACGGGTTGGGTTCGCCAGAGATTCAATCGGGCGATCACATTTCTGATCCCCAACGGCAACGACGCTACCAACAGGTGCGCACACGACTGGCAGGGTTTCGTAACGGGGAATATCGAGAATTGCGATCGCGGCTTTTGCGCAACGCAGAGCAAGCTTGGCAAATTTACCGTAATCAAGCCTGCGGGTTTGAAGCAATTGGCGGTGGAAACGCAGCGCTGACCGCTTGCCGCCAGTGGCAAACTAACCAACGCTACATCCAGCTTGGCGAACATTTAAACTCGGTGCTTTAGGCACTAGGGGCTGTCATTATTTAAACGCCAAATCCTGTAGCGGTGAGGATTTCAGCCCCTAGCACTTTTCACTTCAAAAGGGCGTGTACTCTCCACAACATAAGGCTTCTGGTGCTAAATGGATGACACGCCCTAAACCTTTGCCGGTTCCGCAAACTTAATTTTTAGGAAGTCCTCTTCCATCTTTGCTCCCACTGGCTGCATCGCCGCCAAAGCCTGGGGCAGCACCAAGTTGCGACGGTGGTTACCAATGCGCACATTCAGCTCGTCACCAGACTTGCTTAGATCCACCTGATCCTTAGGAATGCCCGGCAAATACATTTCCAAACTGTACGCCGAATTCCCCAGCTGCTCCACCCGCAACGTGGTTTCCTCGTGGTACACCTTCGTCGGATCTTCGCCTTCTTCAAACAAAGTATTTTTCAAACGATCCAGCGCCTCTAATCCGCACATTTCTTCCGAATAAAGGGGCACCTCCTTAACGGGCAAAGGATGGAAATTCTCATGAATTTCTTCCTTATATTTCTGTTGCTGTTCTTTCCAGCGCTTGAAAAACTCGTCGTCAACGGACTCAGGAATAATCCGGTTTGCCACCACCATATCCGTCGAAACGTTATACAAGCTGAGGTAGGCATGGGCCCGCAAGGACTCTTTAATCACCATCTTCTCTGGATTCATCACCAGGCGCACCGACGTTTGGGTATTGTCCGTCAGCACCTTTTCCAAAGCTTCGATTTGCTCGTAAAACTCATAGGGCGCGTCCATCACTTCTCGGTCGGGCAGGGAAAAACCGGCGAGGGGGCGGAAAATGGGCTCCACGATGGGGCGCAATGCTACGGACATATTTTGGAACGGCTTGTAAAAGCGGCGCATATACCAGCCGCCCACCTCCGGCAAGCTCAGTAGGCGCAGCGCCGTTCCCGTTGGTGCCGAGTCAATAATCAGCACCTCAAATTCTTTTTCGTCGTAGTGGCGCTTCATGCGCACTAAGCCGAAGATTTCATCCATGCCTGGCAAAATTGCTAACTCTTCCGCCTGGACCCCTTCCAAACCGCGGGCCTGGAGCACTTGGGTGATATAGCGCTTTACTGCTCCCCAGTTGCCTTCCAGCTCTTGCAGCGCGTCTAGTTCAGCGCCCCACAGGTTGTCTCGCACTAGACGAGGGTCGTGCCCCAGGTCCATATCGAAGCTGTCGGCAAGGGAGTGAGCCGGGTCCGTGCTGAGCACTAGGGTTTTGTACCCTAGCTCGGCACAGCGCAGTCCAGTGGCTGCTGCTACGGACGTTTTGCCAACGCCACCTTTACCAGTCATCAGGATTACGCGCATGGATGCTCCAGTGTTGCTTTCCGCTTGTTTCGTCTTTGTTTCGCCCTTTTATTATGACGGCATTGGCGGTTTTGTAAATATTGGTAACAAAATTGGCGGCAGTGGGGGCGATCGCTAAGCCTTGAGCCATTGACTCGCTATTGCAGCCTGTTATTTCGGCGTGCTATTTCAACCAATTTCAATATCTACTTCCACCATATCCTGGCAATTTTCTTCCACGCTAAGCTGAAAGGAAGATCTATTATGGCGCGATCGCCCCCAAATCCCCATGGTTCGAGTGCCATCCATTGCTCCCTCCGCCTCTGCGTCAACGCTATCCTCGTCTCGACCGGCGATCGCCCTAAGCGATATCAGCAAAATCTACGGCAGCGGCAATACGGAAGTGCGCGCCCTCGACGGCGTTAGCCTAACCATCAAAAGCGGAGAATACTGCGCCATCATGGGCACCTCGGGCTCAGGAAAATCCACTTTGATGAACGTGATGGGCTGCCTGGATCGCCCCACTCGGGGGCAGTATTTTCTGGACGGGGTGGACGTGGCTCACCTGAATGAAAAGCAGCTTGCCACCATTCGCAATCGAAAAATTGGCTTTGTTTTTCAGCAATTCCATTTGTTGTCCCAGCTCAGCGCTTTGGAAAACGTGATGTTGCCCATGATTTATGGCGGCGTTTCTGGGCGAGATCGGAGATCGCGAGCTCAGGCAGCTTTGGAGCGGGTAGGGCTGGGGGATCGTCTCCACAACCGCCCCAACCAACTTTCTGGGGGGCAACAGCAGCGGGTGGCTATTGCTCGGGCGATCGTTAATGAGCCCGTGGTGTTGCTGGCGGACGAACCTACCGGAGCCTTGGATACCGCCACCACCGCCGAAGTCATGGATATTTTTGCTCGCCTTAATCAACAGGGGATTACGGTGATTTTGGTGACCCATGAACCGGATGTGGCAAAGCAAACTCAACGCACTGTGCGGTTCCAAGACGGGAAAGTTATTAAAGACAGCCCCAATAGTGAAAAGTAAGCACACGCTTGACTTCAGTTGATCTTGATTTTACGAGCCTTTTCCCTGGAAAACCGGCAGATCACGTCCCTATGTAAACTCGTTTATCACCAATTCTTAAAAACCACTAAGTTTATGAATAAAATTTTGATGTGAAGCAAGATAGTAAAAGCAATTGACGAAATGCTGACTTAATCCCGTTGGATGGTTAAGGGCAATGTATTAGGGGATAAAAAATAGCAGCGTTAAAACATCACCTTTGTTCCCGTGGGTGGCGTCTTACGGATAACGTCGATTTTTTGCCCGCTCCATCATTTCGTTCACCACGCTGTTAACTCTCCAACCTTGTTGTCAAAGTGGCTGTTCAGGAATGCACTCGATTTTCGCCCTTTAATTTCTTGCCTTAAAACCTAGTCCTTAGTTACTGCTACTCTCAGCGCACTGCACTTCTATGTTTTCAATTTATATTCTGACTTACAACGAAGAAAGAGATATTGCAGACTGCATTGAATCTGCTCTGCTATCGGATGACGTGATTATTGTGGATTCTTTTAGTGGCGATCGCACCGTAGAAATCGCCAAGGGAATTGCCGAAAATAACCCTGTCCGCGTTATTCAGCATAAGTTTGAAAGCCACGGAAAACAGCGCACTTGGATGTTGGAAGAAGTGCCCACGAAGTATCCTTGGGTTTATATTTTAGAAGCCGACGAATTGATGACTCCTGAGTTATTTAAGGAGTGCTCTGAAGTTATTAAAAATACCGATAAGGTCGCTTACTTCGCGGCGGAACGGGTGATGTTTATGAATCACTGGATTAAGCACAGCACCCAGTTTCCCCGCTACCAAATGCGGCTAATTAAGAAAGGTTCAGCCTGGTTCAGTGATTACGGCCATACGGAGCGTGAAGAAATTGCCGGCAAGGCTGGATATCTAACAGAAACTTACCCGCACTATACCTCTGGGAAAGGATTCTTTAGGTGGGTTGAGAAGCACAACACTTACTCCACCAACGAAGCAAAAGAAACCATTCAACAGCTTGAGAACGGAGGTATTGCTTGGCGAGATTTGTTCTTCGGTGAAACTGAAATTATTCGCCGGCATGCCCTAAAAGATTTATCGTTGCGGGTGCCATTTCGTCCCTTTGTCCGGTTTCTCTACATGTATTTCGGGCTAGGGGGATGTTTAGACGGCAGAGCAGGTTTTACCTGGTGTGTTTTGCAGGCGTTTTATGAGTATTTGATTCTGTTGAAAGTGTGGGAACTTCAAAATCCCATGATGGAAAAAGAGAGGGTAACGGAGCGCTGGAGCCAGGATGGGGCAGGGGGGGTGGTGGCGATCGCTGCGTCCAGTGGACTATCCAATACAGAGCCTCAAAGTTCAGATCCAGTGGAAACCCACAGCTAAGGGCTTAAAGAATCAAAATACGGAGATTGGGAAAATATTAGGCTCCAAAAACAATTGATGGCTGGATTTGATGAGAATTAAATCCAGCTTTTTCAAGCTAGTTGGATTTGAAGCGTGATTACTTTAGGCTAAACAACCAAAATCCCGTAAGATGTCATGATCTAAAGGGCGCGCAAAGTATCGATAATATCAAGTGCGCTTGTTTTCAGAGAGTGATTAACCATGGCCCTTCCTATTGTTGCAATTATCGGTCGCCCCAATGTGGGTAAATCGACCTTGGCGAACCGATTTGCTGGGGATAATCAGGCCATTGTGTTCGACGAGCCGGGCATCACCCGCGATCGCACCTACCGCAACGCTTTTTGGGGAGGGCGCGATTTTTTGATTGTGGATACGGGGGGCTTGGTTTTTGATGATGAGACGGAGTTCTTGCCCCTAATTCGACAGCAGGCAGAGCTGGCGCTGGAAGAAGCGGTAGCTGCAGTTTTAGTGGTGGATGGCAAGGCGGGGCTGACGGCTGCTGACGAGGAAATTGCAAACTGGCTACGGCGACAGAGTAAGCCGGTGCTGTTGGCAGTGAACAAGTGCGAATCCCTGGAGTTGGGGCTGTCCCAGGCGGCGGAATTTTGGGAGCTGGGGCTCGGCACCCCCTATCCGGTGTCCAGCATTCACGGCAACGGCACGGGGGATTTGCTGGAGGAGCTGATGACGCACCTGCCGCCGGAAGCGGAGATCCTCGACGATCCAGAAATTAACGTGGCAATTATTGGACGTCCTAATGTGGGCAAGTCCAGTTTGCTGAATGCTTTCGTGGGTGAGACGCGGGCGATCGTTAGTCCCATTTCTGGAACAACGCGGGATGCGATCGATACCCGGGTGGAGTTCGAAGGAGTTCGGTATCGATTGATTGATACGGCGGGGATTCGGCGTAAAAAAAGTATCGATTACGGTCCAGAGTTTTTCAGTATCAATCGGGCGTTTAAGGCGATTCGGCGATCCGATGTGGTGCTGATGGTGATCGACGCTGAGGATGGGGTGACGGAGCAGGATCAGAAGCTGGCGGACCGGGTGATTAGCGAAGGTCGAGCTTGCGTGATTGTGGTGAATAAGTGGGACGCCATTGAGAAGGATTCCGATACGATTTACTTGTTCGAGCGCAATCTCCGTAGCAAGCTGTACTTTATGGATTGGGCATCGATGATTTTTGTCAGCGCCCTGACGGGACAGCGCGTGCCGAAGATTTTTGAATTAATTCACCAGGGCTGGGAGCAGCATCGCCGCCGGGTGACCACGTCTACCATCAATGAAATTTTGGAGGAGGCGGTGCGCTGGCATTCTCCGCCCACCTCCCGCCAAGGTAAGCAGGGTCGGATTTATTACGGCACCCAGGTTAGTGCTCAGCCTCCGGCGATCGCCCTATTCGTCAACGATCCCAAGCGATTTAAGGACAATTATCGCCGCTACATTGAAGGACAAATCCGGTCCAACTTAGGCTTTGAAGGCACCCCAGTGCGCCTATTTTGGCGAGGCAAGCGTCCACGGGATGTGGAGCCAAGCCTCAACCGGGCAACTCGCGTGTAGCGTTACGGGCAGCGACTGGTTCAGAATTGTGGTGTCAGTCACCGTCAGCTGGCTAGGGGCGGTCATCGTTTAAATCTCAAAGCCAAAAGCCACGAAGGTTGCAGCCCCCAGCGTTTTTGTTGCGAAAGGGCATGGCTTTTCGACGGCGTAAAACTTCTGGCGCTCAATTGATGGCATGCCCTAATTATCATTATTGTTGTTGTCATTTTCAGACCCGCCGTTAAAGGTTCCCTCCGGTCCAAATAGCTCTTCAGCAGCGTTATCTAACTCGCGGAAAAATAGCAGGAAGCCCAGAACGTCCCTGAAGGGTTGAGTAAATCGGTTAAAGAACACCGTAAGTTTGGTGATCAAGTTGCGATTAACCACAATCACGTCGTTGTCCCGAAGCTGGGGATTTTGAGTTAGGTCGCCAAGGATGGCAGCTTTTCCGTCCAGTTCCTGGGTAACCACCGTTCCCTGCTCCGCCTCAAAGCGAATTAGGGCCACCTTACGCAAGTTGATTTGGGAGATGGGTAGCCCTTCTAGCACGTCAATAAAAGAGCTGCCTGTGGGTAAGGTAACGGTGCGCAAGCCGCCTTCACCCACGTAAGCCAACAAACGCACTCGAATGGTGGGCTGTCCCAGGTTATTTAATGTGGCCAAGGCAAAGTTGTACGTGGGGTCGTTGACCACCTCTCGCCGAGGCACAAACACCACGTCGCCATCCTGTAAGAAAAATCGTGGCTCCGGCAAACCTTCCGCTAATAATTCCAATAGGTTCAGCTCCTGCTCCAGCAAGGTGCCATCGGGTAACCGACGACGCAGGGCGATCGCCCGCAAGTCGGCGCTATCTTTCACGCCACCCGCTGAAATCAGCGCCTGCACCACCGTTTCAAAGGAGCCGACGCGGTAAAAGCCAGGGCGTACTACTTCGCCAGACACAACGATATCGGGGTTCACCTGACTGCCCAAGGTAACCAACACCTCCGGGTCAATCACGTATTCGTTGTAGGCGCTCTCTAGGGCCCCCTGAAGCTCCTCCAGGGTGAGTCCTTCCACCTTTAAAAAGCCCACCAGGGGCACCAAAATTCGTCCCCCCTGGTCCACGTTGGTGTTGAAAGATAAGTCGGGATAGCCAAAAACTTGCACCACGACGCTATCCAGAGGCGATAGTCGATAGGCTCGCCAAGGGTCTACTGGTTCCAATAAGGCCGGCGGCACATTCGGCAGAGGGTCGTCTCCGCCCAGTTCATTGGGGTCGCGATCAAAACGATCACCGGGAACCTCTGCTCCAGGATCCAGCGGAAAAAGTGGGTCCGGTCGAGCAGTGGGGCTGTCCCGCCTTGGCAATAGAGGGGGTAAGCGCCTAGGAGTGGTGGTATTCGGGGCAGCGTCAGGGGTTTCTTCTAAATCGCGATCGCCTTCTTCACCGACAACTTCAGGGGAAGGAGAGTCAGGCTTGGGCTGTTTAGCGGCCGGTGGCGGTTGGGGCGATCGCTCTGACGAGCTGTCAGGAGGAGGAACTGTATTGTCGGACGCTTCGGGGGAATTCTCAGGAGCCGTGTCCAAAGATGGAGCTTCTTCCTCCAAGGGCTCAGCCTGGGGAAACTGGGAATCGTCTGCCGGTTGACGAGGAATATCAGGAAAAATCGGCTCCGAGTCTTTCTCCGAGCCCTGCTGGGGTTCTTCTCTCAGCTGAGCAGAGGGGTTGATTGCTTGGGATTCTGACGCCTCTTGTTCTGACAACGAGCCAATTCTGGCGGACGCAACACCTGCTGAAGTGCCGCTGAATGCGCCAAGCACGGCTGCCAAAGTGGCTAATTGCAACGTCAGGAATCGCGATCGCCAAAATTTACGCGGTGCAAACTTCGCAAAATTAACCAGTGGCTGACTCATTGACACGTCAATTTAGGATGAAAAACGATTGAAGAAAAACGGCTAAGCGAGGAAAGAGGCCCATTGACACATTATTAGGGCGTGTCATCAATTAAACCCTTAAAGCCTTGTGCAATGGGGAGTACACACCCTTTCAAAGTAAAAAATGCTGGGAGCTGAACCCCTTACAGCTTTTGACTCAGGAATTAGATTGGTCACAGACCTTAGTTTTCCTGCCAGAAGCAAGAGGGCAAGAAACTCGAAAAAACAATTAACAAATAACCCAGCAGATCCCCACACGAACAGGCTAAGTGTCTTGAGGTTTGAGCGGTCCCCGAATTAATCCTGTTTGTACATCAATCGCAGTGTCCTCTAGTAAATCCTGATAATCTTCCAAATCATCTAAAGGACGCTTGGTTTCAGTCACAATATTCACCGCCACCCAAGGCAAGCGGTGGCGGCGAATTTGACTGCCGCGATCCGCCCAAAACCAGTCGCCAGCCTTCGGGCTGCCGCCGCCGGGCCAGGCGTACCACTGGGCCATAACCAAAGTTGTGTTGTTCTCGGTCCATCCCCGCAGTAAGCGCACGGTAAAGGTGGCTCGCTGATCTCCAGACTTTGCCTGCAAATCCACAAAGCGCTCAGAATCCGTCGTAATTTGGGCAACCCCCTCCCAGTCGCTCCATTCCACCTGGGGCTGGTCAGCATCAGATTTAGTTGGCAGCAGCATCACCTGCATCACCCGATCATTTGATTGATCTTGGTCCCGCTCTTCAGCAGCCTGCGCAGCTCCACTGTCTACAGCTTCAGAGTCTTGCTCAGGTGCTTGTTCAGAATCTCCGTCGGAGGCTCCAACTACCACTTCGTCCGGTTCCTTATCTTCAATGTCCCTACTTTCGGAAACTGGGCGAATTCTCTGGGAAGACCAGGTTCGTGAGCCAATAAGTCGCTCTCCCTGCTCCATAGTTTCCCAGTTGGGAATCTCAATGCCTTCTTTTCGAATTTCCCGAAGGTCCGATAAATTGGCGACAGGACCGACCCAGGACCATCGCCAATTACCCTTCAGATAACCTGGGGCAGCTCCCGCGATCGCCACCACCAGCAATAAAATCAGCGCCGTCAGTTTAAAAGGCGTATTTGGGGCTAGATACCCGCGAATCCATTGCCACAGCTTATTCATGGAGTTGTGTTTTTAAAATTAGGTAGGACGGATTACTTAGGGGCGGTAGGCTTCTGGGCACTAGGACCGAAACCTATCGGGACCAAAATCGAATCGCCTGTGACTAAGGCTGTCATCATTTAAGGGGCAAAGCCTTTAGCTGTTAGGGGTCCAGCCCCCTAGCACTTTTTGCCTTGACTTTTGCTTCAAAAAGGCGCGTACTCCTCATCAAGTGAGGCTTCTGGTGCTTGATTGATAGCACGCCCCAAAACCCCTAACGTTTTTCACCTGTGCAGGTTTGTAGGAATAGATTTTACTCGTGCAAGAGATGCCCCAATAGCCAGTAAGCCGCGCACTTATTCGCCATACAAAGCTACCGCGCCATTTCGCAGCCAAAACCTTTTGGAAACTATCGACACAAACGTACGCCTTAATAGCGTTCTCGCAACAGAGGCACAATGCGGTCAACGCCTTGCATCCACCAAATTATGGCTCCCAGCATCAGCGCCGAATAAATATCTCCACCGACGCCTTCATGTAAAAAGTGGAACAACCCGTCCCAATACATGCCATGGAATAGGGTCAGTAAAGTGTTACGCAAAATGTTCATGGCAACACTGATCAGTACAGCGCCGCTCATCAACAATCCGAAATGAAATGGCGATCGCAGCTTCCTCCGCAAATGCAGCAGCATTAGCGCCACATACAGACTCGTGATCAACATTTTCAAGCCGGCACAATGGGGAGCCACCTCCACCGTTCGTTCGTTGACGAATAAATAAATACCCTGAACCGTAACATTCAGATCAAACTGGTTCAGCACAAAGCCCGCAACGTTAGCGATAAAGCGCTGTAACCCTAACGTGTAGGGAGAGATTAAATAAGGTAGCTCATTTGGCGTCGCCAGAAGCAAAAACATCAGCGGAGCCACATGCAGCCTTAGCCCCGGAAGCCCTTTCCAGCAGCCCACCATACCAGCCACCACAATGGGCAGCGACAAATTAACGAGGTCAGAAACACCGCTCAGGTATAAGACACACCCTAGGCTTAATAAGAAAAAGCCAATGAAGTGAATTTGATCAGCAATACTGTCCCAAAGCTTTCGATTTTGCCAGGCAGCGTAAGCGGCGTAGGGGATGCCAATAAAAGCGTAGCTAAAGTACTCGTGCTCAAGACTGATATTTTTAAAAATCCAACCTTGAGCCCAATGCCACAACAAAGGGACATAAATAATTGCCATTAAAACGCCGACGGCATAGGCAAAAAACGGCCGCTGATCCTCCTTGGGATCCTGATTTAAATAAGCTTGTCCTGCGGTCATAGGAAGACTCCAGGGAATAGGTCGTTAAGGCAATCAATGATTTCTTGATAACAAATTTCCCAGGGATACGCCGTCAACTAGCATTGAAAACTTTGCGCACCGGAATCAGCAGCACCAGGTCTAAGCAGAATCTGATGGCTGTGATCTTTACTACGCAAGCCTTCAGAACCTAATTCATGACAAGCTCCAGAAACAGGGGAAACCTAGCACCCAAATTGAGTGTATCATCACCATTTCTGACCGCTATTCCAGGAATCAGGACGGTCAGCCTAAGCGATAGGTCGGAGATCCAAACTGAAATCCACCTGTTCATCGCCGATCAAGCTTTTTATCGTTTTTCCCCAAGGGCTGGCATCAAGTGACTGCCAAAAGCTTTACGCGTAGTAGGGAATATATGCCTGCCCAACCAAAGCAAAAAGCCTTGGAAATTTAAATGAAGATAGCCTCTAGCCGTATCTCATCTCTTTCACTGCCGCCAACCCAAGGTCAGCCAGCCCAAGAATTATTCACTAGCTTTTTGATCCGCCGCAGAGCTGCTAGCCGCTGCTTCCTCGGGCTTTTCCGCTTCAGCGTCTTTACCTAGCTTGGCGTCCTCTTTAGCTTTCGCGCGCTGTTCTCGCTGCTTGCGCTCAGCTTCAAGAATATCCCGCATGGTTTCTTGGGCCATGGCCAGCTTCTCCAAGTTGCCGCGATAAAGATCTAGATCCTTATCTAGCTTGTCAAACGGCAGTTTTAGGGGCTCACAGATACCTTGCAGCAATTCTGCGCGCTTTTCCTTGTCCTGGATTAGCTCCTGATCACAGGCTTCCAAAATGGTGTACAACCCTACGCCCAGTAGACGGCTATACTTTGTTGCCCCGTCAACTAAAGGCTGTACAGCGTCTTTGACGGCAGCCCCTGCACTTCCCTGTTGGGTCAGGGCCGCGATGGCGTCATCTACAGACAGCCCTTTAGCGGCCTCTAGTAATGCCGTTGCGTCCTGGCGGAATTGGCTGGCGTCCTTTTGCCCTGCGCTGGTGCATAGGGCCGCAAATATGGAGTCACGATCACTCTCTGGCTGGTAACCTGCCATAAACCGGTCGAAAGTGGTCATCACACCTAGGGCGTAAATGGACGTGTAGGAGAAGTTGCTGCCCACCGTTAGCAGGTGCATTTCCACCATTAACTCCTCAACAACGCGGCGGTACACGGAGTTAATGGGGCGAGTATGAGCGGTATGGAACGCTCGCTTAGTATCAGAAACAGTTCGAACGTTATTCACAGATTGCGGTATTGAGAGTCATCGGTCGGGCCTCTTTAATTTTCGCGCTCGTCGGTGTTTTTGCCAAGCGGTTGCGGGGGATTTTCCTGAGAGCGGGTTCAATAAAGTTGATTGAGTTGATTGGTAAGTTGAAATATCGATAGGAACGCTTAGAGGCGATAGAGCTCCCAAAACGCCTCATGATCCTGGTTGCCAGGGTTTAAATGGGCTAATCGCCAGGTTTTTCCTTCCAGCTGACGTTGGAGATAAATTTCAAAGGGCGATCGCCGCTGACTAGTTTTCCAGCCCTCCCGATCCAGATCTAAGTCGTAGGTGCCGCTAATTTTAAAGCCCCGGCGATCGCCCACGGTCAACGGCAGTCTTTCTTTCACGCGAATATGGGTCACCCTTATCCCTAGAGCTTCAGAAACGGCATCTAGGGTGTCAACAGCAACGGGCAAATCCTCGGGAAGATTCTCGGCAGGTAGGTCACCTAAAACTGAATCCGAGCTTGGGGAGTCCGAGCTTGGGGAGTCCGAGCTCGCTGATTCTAATCCTGATAATTCCGAGCCCGCTGGTAGTTTCGGTGAGGCGTTGGGAGAATATTCCTGGGCGATCGCCACTTGTGTACGCAACACTTCCAAGGTCACTGCCCGTTGCACCAAAGGGTCTGCCCCAAGAATTCGCCCGCAGCCTCCTACAAGGCTTAGAGAAACAATCAAAGCCAAAGTTAAACTTAATTTTCCAAAGTTCCCTAGCCACTTTTCCCCTACAAGCATCTCGAGCAATTCCCCTTAGCAACCTTTTTTCTGATATTTCCCAAGTATTTACCAAAGCTGTTGTTTTACGCTTACGCAATACGTCTTGGCGCCATAGAAAACAAGGCAATCGGCGAAAGAATCAGCGATTTCACGACTTTTCAATCTAATCCTCTATCGGATATGGCTAAAAAGTCATGCGGAGAGTTTGTAAATTCCAACCCAGCTTTTGACAAGTGTTTATCTCGCTTTTAATTGGGCGAGCACCCGCTCTCTCGATATTTTAGCTGTGCTACGATCCGTGCCAATGCTAGTACCGAGTTACTCGGCACGCTCATGGGAAAAGTTCTTGTTCTCAACGCATCTTACGAACCTTTAAACGTCACCAGCTGGCGACGGGCCGTGGTGCTGCTACTGAAGCAGAAAGCTGAGCAAATTGAACATAATGAGCGAACTATCTACCCGGGGATGCCCTTGCCTAGCGTGATTCGGTTGCGCCACTACATTCGTGTCCCTTACAAGCAAATTGCCTTAACCCGGAAAAATATTCTGAGTCGCGATAACCACTGCTGCCAGTATTGCGCTTATCGGGGGGATGACCTGACGCTGGACCATGTGGTGCCGCGATCGCGAGGGGGCGGCGATAGCTGGGAAAATATGGTGGCGGCCTGTGTGCGCTGCAATATTAAGAAGGGCAATCGAACGCCGAAGGAGGCGAAAATGCCACTGCGACGTCCTCCCCGTCGCCCCCACAGCAGTTTGTATTTCGAGCTAACTCGGCAGGTGGACAGCGGTCGTCATCAAGAGTGGCGAAAATATATTATTGGCGCTTAGTTTGTGGGTTATTGGTTTATGGGTTAAATCATCACAATAATTAGCGCAACAGCGAATAATAACCAGCTTAAGAACGCCTTTCGGGTTAACTGAAGGGCGTTTTTTATGGTCAGAAATGTGATGGGATTTTCGGGCGTTCCTAATAGCGGCTTGAACTTTTTTTGTCCCTGATAGTAATTTTCGCCCCCCAGTTGCACCCCCAGGGCTCCCGCATAGGCGGCTTCGCTCCATCCTGAGTTGGGGCTGGGATCTTGGGGACCGTCGCTGCGGGCGATCGCCCACACCCGGCGAGGCTTACCCGACCAAATCGCTAAGGTCACCACGCTTAAGCGACAGGGAACCCAGGTGAGTCGGTCCTCTAGCTGGGCGCTAAAGCAGCCGATGTGGGTGTAGGGCGATCGCCGGTAGCCCACCGTCGAGTCCAAGGTGCTTGCGGCTTTGTAAGCCATGGTGCTAGCGGCGATCGCCCCAGGGAAGTTGCCTAGCGCCACTGCCCCAAGAATCGCCCAAAACAATGGACCCAACACCCCATCAACGGCATTTTCCGCCACCGTTTCCAAGGTCGCCCGCAAGATTTCAGATTCGTTCAGATTCGCCGTATCTCTCCCCACATAGAGCTTTAGGCGCGATCGCCCCCCTTCCACTCCCGATTTTTCGAGATTATCCAGCACGTCCCACGCCGCATCTCGCAAACTGCGACCAGCGAAACAGGAGGCTAGGGCGATCGCTTCCACGGCAAATCCCAACAGCGGATGGAAGTGGTGAGCGAATTGGACGATTAGCCAGGTAACCAGGGCGCTACCGGCGATCGTGCTCAGCCCCAGCCCCACTCCCGCTAGCCGTTCCACTTTTGGAGAGTAGCCTTTGCCCAGCACGCGCCGGGTAAACCCGTTGATCCATAGGGCGATCGCCTGTACCGGGTGATACCAATGCCATGGGTCGCCGATAATCCAATCCAAAATCGCTGCCAACAACAAAAGCCCCCCGGCACGCGGGAGGCAATCGGTAGGTAAATCTGTAAACAACCTGCGCTAAACCCTAGCGACCGCCCACAGTAATTTCGTCCACCTTGATATGGGGCTGTCCCACAGTGACGTAGACGCTGCCGCTAACCGATCCGCAGAAGCCTGCCGCCAAGCTCAAATCCTGAGACGACATGGAAATTTTCTGCATCACGTCAACGGCTTCCCCAATCAGAGTCGCGCCCTTCAGCGGCTTGGTGATTTTGCCATTTTCAATTAAATAAGCCTCGTCAACGCCAAAGTTAAACTCGCCCGTTGCGCCGACGCTGCCGCCCCCCATTTTCTTGCAGTAGATGCCCTTTTCAACGGACGAAAACAGATCATCGTTGGTGAAATCACCCACGTCAATGTAGGTGTTTCGCATGCGGGACGCGGCGGCGTAGGTGTAACCCTGACGGCGACCGCTGCCGGTGCGGGGATGTCCCGTGCGCACAGAGCCAGCGCGATCCGCCAAGAAGTTTTTCAGGATGCCGTTTTCAATTAGCAGCGTCCGCTGGGAGGGCATCCCTTCGTCATCCATATCGATGGTGCCAAACTCCTGATCCGTCAGTCCTTCATCCCAGGCGGTTAAATTTTCGTGGGCAATTTTCTCACCTTTCTTATCAATAAACGGCGTGGTGCCCCGCTCAATTTGGGTGGTTTCCAGCAGGTGTCCACAAGCCTCGTGGAAAATCACACCCCCAAAAGAGTTGGCCATAATTACCGGATAGCTACCCGATTCCACGTAGTCCGCATAAAGCATTTGCCCCGCCGACTCGGTAATTTCTTCCGCCGTCGCCCCGTGGTTCCAGTTACGCAGGAAGCCAGGATCGCTGCTGCTGCCCAGGCGCTTACTAATAGAGGACCGATTTGCGCCATCGGCACACAGCAACATACTGCCTAAGGACTGTGTTAAACGGATATCTCGGGCAAATACCCCGTCGCTGGCGGCCACCAGCACCTCTTGCCAGTCGCGAAAATAGCTGGACCGGCGCGATTGCACGTGCTTGCCCCGCTTCAGCAGCCCGTCGTTGGCCGCCAACAGCACATCGCCCATTTCTCGCATGGAGCTGCACTGTCCCAGCCACAGTCCCTTGTCTTTGGCGCTGCCATAGTCGCGGAACATCTCCAGATTGATTTCCGGCACGTAAGCGTTAGGTCCGGGCAGGATTAACCCCAAAATTGATAGGGCTTTTTCTAAAGCGCTGCGCAGACCGTTAAAGGACAGGTCGTTGGTGCTGACGTAACAGTCTTGCTTTCCGCGAAAAACGCGCACCCCTGCCCCGGAAGCCAAGCTGGGGGAAATGCTGGTAATGGCGTCGTCTTCCGCCAAGCAGCTAATGTAATTTTTGCGCTCGATAAAAAATTCGATAAAGTCTGCGCCAGCAGCTCGTCCCAGCCCCAACAAGGTGGACAGGGGCGATCGCCAGCTTTCATCAAAGTGATCACCAGCGGGCTCGTAATTAAGGCTGGGCACTTCTTTTGATAGCAGCAGAGTTGATACCATTCCTGTTCTCCTTCGGGACCGTTAAGAAATCTTACAACGGGACTATTGCTAGTCTAGCAAAGGGCTCTAGTTTCGGGGACAAGCCAATTTGACGGTTACCAACCCCTGGGGAAGGAATAAAAAAAACCAATAGAATCTGTCTAAATAGCGGGGGAAAACTAATGGCGGCGATGGAAGGGATTACGAAAGCTCAATTAATAGATTTATTGGCAGACAGCAATTTGGGCATTGACGAGTCGGCGGCGGAACGGGAAGAGCGGCTGGCGGCGATCGCGGCGTTGGAGCCACAAAATCCCACGTTGATTCCTACCACCGCGGGCGATCGTCTAACGGGAGACTGGCAGCTCCTCTACACCACCAGTCGAGGCATTTTGGGGTTAAATCGCCCGCCATTTCTGAAACTAAATACCGTTTACCAATCCGTTCGCGCCGCAGAACAACGGATTTATAACATCGCTGAAGTGAATAACAACCTGTCGTTTTTGGCTGGCGTTGTAAGCGTGGGCGCGAATTTTGAAGTGCTATCACACAAGCGGGTTCAAGTTAAATTTGAGCGTGCCGTTGTGGGACTAAAAAACTGGGTTAAATACGAAGGACCGGACACTTTCACCAGCCGTTTAGACGATTCAAAGCGATTGCCAGCGCTAGATACCAATTTTGATCAAGAAAAACAACAGGGCTGGCTTGATATCACGTATTTAGACGATGACCTGCGCATTGGACGGGGCAACGAAGGCAGCGTCTTTGTATTACAAAAGGTCTAGTAGAAAAGGATGCTCAGGGCGATCGCTAATTCCCCTGCTGGTTTTCTAAAAGAGCGGCGATCGTTTCACGAATACATCGGGCATCCAGTAAGCGCTGATCTTTTTGCTCAACAACAGTGCAGCCCTCATAGAAAATCGGAAAAATCGGCTGTTTTCCATTCTCTAGGTTACCCATAACGGCACTACTAGTCGGTTCAAACTGCTGTAGGCGGGGACTTTTTTGAAATTCCTTTAAGGACAGTTTCCAAGTTTCCACTAGCCAGTAATCCACGTCATATTTATCTATAAACTCAGCAAGAGTCTCCAGATCATCCGTGTACTGAGCAACTATTGTGTCTTCAACACGCTGTCGCAATTGCTGATAGTAACCCCAGTGATACGGAATGGCATATTCTGACGCTGCCAAGACAGAACGCTGGGCAAAAGTGGGAATATTGTCCGCTTCTTTTGCGATCGATGCCACCACAATATCCTTAGGTTGTTCCCGTAGAAATTCGTATATATCTCCTATTCTCCCTTTTATTTGTAGATGGGAATAAACGGTAAGTCCTTTAGATAAGGGAAGCCAGCCGAAGCTAATAATTAACATCAACAAAGCAAAAGCGCTGCTTAAAACCCAAAGTCGTTTCTTCCTTGCTTTCCAATTTTGAATTAGACGCCACCATTTTTCTAGCAATAATCCAATGGCGATCGCCCCCAACAAAATCAAACTCAGTCGAAATGAATAGTAGGTATAGCGAGCTGGAAGATGTAGCTGGAACAGCAATAAATGGGCAGTAAAAAACATCAAAAATGATGCGCCAATAAAGTATCCAATGCGCTGAAGCTTGGGATTTAGGCGGTGGGAAATATCGAATTTTTGGGGCGATCGCAATAGCCAAGGCAAGGCCAGACTGCTCAGTAGTAGAGGGTTTAACAGTCCCAAAGCTAGAAAGCCGCTGCGAGGGGAAAACAACCAAAAAATAAACGGATTTTGATGGAAGAAAAATGAGCGCCCATATTCTCCATTGAAATAACCTAATTCAGGCAGTTCCTTCGCCATTTCCACAGGGAGAATTGGGCTAAAGTCAGCACTATTTCCTACACTTCTGACCACAAGAAGTATCCCTAAAACCAAAATTCCAAAGCACCAAGGGACAAATGCTTTGAAAAGCTTCCTTCGATTCCTCAATTGCTTACCGAAGGAGAGGGTTAGGGTGGCGATCGCAACCAGTAAAGCCTGAGGATAAAATAGCGCCTGGAGCACCATAAATATCCACATCGAGATAGCCGATTCAGTTAAGAAACCATCAAGAAATCCAATTAACCACGGATAGGCAAAAGCCCTTGGGGTACCTGAAATGATTCCGTCCTCTAACCACAGCGCCTGATTTAGAAATAGGCATCCTAGGAATCCCAAAAAAGGAACGGGAATTAACTTGAGAACTAGGCGAAAAAATAAAAACGTAGACAGTGCGGCAATTAATCCAGGCAAAATCTTTGCGGTCTGCAAAGGTTCCACATTAAACCAGGTAAAAAATCGATATACGCCCTGATATCCCCAAGGCGCCACACTTTGAAAGTAGTCAGCGATCAAGTCATTGGAAAAAAGGTCGGTATCTAACCATCGCTGCATCCAAAACACATGTTGCCGAGCATCATCTTGAACCATGTAGGTTCTCGACGTTCCGTAACTATAAGCCTGCAATGCCTGCCACAGAACAATCAGCAACGATGCCGCTAAGTAGGGAATATTTTTCTGGCTATACCAGCAGCTATTGGTGGGGAGGAAGATTTTAGAAAACCATGCTAAAAACCTTTGCTTTCGGTGATCAACCATGGTTTCTTGTAAGCCTAAAAAATGTAATTGTGCCGATATTTTATCTAGTCGGGAAGCTCAAAAATTTCGATGGATTCTATCTTATAAGTGCCTTCCCCACCTTCAAACTGAAGTTTCCATGGCGATCGCAGTCCTGCACTTTGTAGAAAAAAGGAAATATTATTTTCGCCCGGCTTTAACCCCAGAGAAATCCTTCTGGCAGGGGAAAATTTCTCTCCAAGAAGCTCCAGCTGATAATCTGATTGGTAGTATAAATCCACCCGATCTAATCTTGGACTTTCAACAGAGAGATTCAATTTATAGGATTTTTCTGCGTTTAGCTGAGGGATTTTAAGCGTAATAAAAGGCTTAGCTTTTCGGGAAGTTACTTCTAGAAAACCATTGTCAATTTTGGTTTTTGTTTTCTCGCCTAGTTTGCCGATCAATTCAAAGTTTCCATTAATCTGTTGAAAAATCGGCTTTTCGCCCTGAATATTTCCATCATTTAAATATCGAGGCAATGTTTCTAGAAATGAGAGGAAATTCCTTTCCACTACTGCGATTATGATTGTGTCGTAATTCTTCGCCGACTGATGGATAAACTCTTGAGATAAAGACTTTGATTGGGCGTGGATATAGTCAACGGACTGGAAATATTGGGATAGGCTTTTCTGTTGGCTAACCTCCAAGAAAGAGTCTCTTATAACTAAAGTCCGACCTGGAATTAGTGGTACACCATCGGAATTTTGCAAAAAGCTTAGAATACTGTCGCGATCGCCCAACAATCCTTTGTCCGCAGCCTCAGCCAAAGAGGAAAATTCCCTATCTCCCACTAATATCCTTTCCGTTTCCACCCCAGACCTTTCAAGGTAGAAAAGGGGAAGCTCTTGCTCAGACTCGAAAGCGGCGTACCCTAAAATATGCTTCAAATCTAGCCCCCAATTACCGTATCCACCATGAACTTTGATGTCCTTAGGGTTCCATAAATCAGAGCTTAGGGATTGAACAAGGCTTCTCATTAAGACAATACTTCCCCAGCTAGAGTGATGGGTATCTTCTGGGAAATAAAGGAGCTTTTCTGGCGACTTCTTTTTCGCCGATTCGTGCGCGTCCCATAAGTCAATCAGCCTTTTATCCTGTGATTCACCAAACTTCTCGTACAATGTTTCGCGACCGGGCTGACTCTTTTCTAGATCATCCCTTGCCTGCTTTGATAAATATTCAGGATAAATGGTGTGCTTATTGGGCACCGCCATCACCCTAACTTTACGCCTTTGCGCTGTTTGCCACTGCAAAAAATATTGCAGATTATTTAAGGCGTATTCAACTCTTTCTCCATCAATTAAATTGCCGTCTCCTGTTTCCTCAAGCCCATAGCTCAATCGGTAATAGAGCCATCCGTTTTTGCCCATATCCACTGCGGTAAAACGGGACTCTCCCAAGATATTTTCAGCTAATACTTGCTTTGTTTGAATAGCCAAGCCACGAAAAGGCAGCCTGTCATCAATAAACTCAGAAAGCTGCCGATAGTTTCTTTTTCTTAGCCAGGCACTAAAATAAGTTCGCTTGGGAAAACGTTTTGGTTCTCGTTTTTCAACAACTTCAAGGTAATTAGCATCAAACGAGGAGCTGACCACCTTCAGAAGAGGATAGCTCAGCAAACACAGACACAGTAATCCCGGTGCCAAGGCGATCGCCTTGGCACTAATTTTAGGCAATAAAACCGAGCTGGATTTTCTGCGACTTGTGGTCATCTTGGGACGCTTTAATCTGGAAATTTACAGGTATTAAAAGTCTAAAATTGAAAGTATAAAAATGCAGAGAATTCATTGGAAATCGTTAGCAGAAGGGCCAGGGGAAATCCCACTCCTGCTATGGCAAATTTTACGCCGGTTGCGAAAGAAGACGTTGACCAGTCTAGGTAGCGTCCAAGATTAATCTCTCCAGGCAGAAGGGCGATCACCCCGCCGATCATTAAACATAATTGAGCCTGACGATTCCACGCATCTTGTAAGTCCATAGACCAGGCATTATTCGCGCCACTATTAATTAAATGCTGATAGTAATTCACAGCATCCCCAACGGTTTCCGATCTAAAAATCACCCAGCCCATCATCACAATTAACAAGGTTATTGCTCGGCAAAATACGGTTTGAGTCAGAGAAAGATTTCTCCGTTTCCAACCACTCCAGCGCTCCACAATAATCCAGCCGCCGTGATAAATTCCCCACAAAATAAAGGTCCAGTTCGCCCCGTGCCAAATACCGGTAAATAGAAATGCGATCGCCAAATTTCGATAAGTGGCACCGTTTCCCTGGCGGGAGCCCCCTAGGGGAATATAGATATAATCTCGAATCCACTGGGACAGGGTCATATGCCAGCGTCGCCAGAAGTCGCTAATACTGATGGCAGAATAGGGACGACAGAAATTTTCAGGAAATCGAAAGCCGAAGAGTCGCCCCAAGCCGATCGCCATATCGCTGTAGCCCGAAAAATCAAAGTACAACTGCACCATATAGGCGGCGAGTCCCAACCAGGCAGCGGAAAAAGATAGGGGGGCGCCTGGGTCAAAAGTGGCTTCGGCAACTCGGGCAACGGAGTCAGCAATAACCACCTTTTTTACTAATCCGTAAGCGAACCGTGTCATGCCCTGGGACACCTTTGCCCAACTGTGCGATCGCCGCTCAATTTGATTGGCAATGTCTCGATATCGCACAATGGGGCCGGCAATTAACTGGGGAAAAAACGCCACATAAAGGGCAAATTTATCCCAACGTTTTTGCACTGGTGTAATACCTTGGGCTACGTCAATGACATAACTTAGAGCTTGAAAGGTGAAGAAGGAAATTCCAATGGGCAAGATGATTTCGTCCCAGTCGGAAAAAATTGAGGGGGAAATCGCGTTGACTTGTTCTGTCAAGAAGTTGGCGTATTTGTAGTAGCCTAAAACGCCAATATTAAAGACCCAGGCTGACACCAAAGCGACTTTTTTCAGGGACCCTCGGTGGCGAAGCTTGGTGTCTTTCCCCTGAAATCCACACCGGTCAACCCACAGCCCCATTAGCCAATTTACTGTGATGGAGATCAGCAACATTCCTGTAAACCGCCCGCCACCCCATAGGTAGAAAAACAGGCTAGCAATTAACAAAGTGGCGTTTTTGACTGATTTAGGGCTGACGAAATAGGCCACCAGCACTAGGGGCAGAAAATAGAATAAAAATGACGCGGACGAGAAGACCATTAGGCGATCGCCTCAGCCCCCCACGGGATGGGCAAAGGACTTAGGCACAACAATAACGTTGCAATATTTTTGCAGACTATGGGCTTTTGTCACCCCCTTTCGCGGCGTTTCCCCGGGTTTCTTTGAGTTGGGCGCTCCGTTTTTTATGGCATTTCGTAGCCAAATTTAGCCGGATCCACTCCCTTGGGAGTCATATCCCCAAGCCCATATTCCGCCCAACGCTGGGTCACCTTTGCCGCCGTTTCTGGATCCGACTCTAAAGGCTCCCCCCACTCATGGTCCGTTTCGGGATAGGTTTTTGTGGTGGCGTCAACGCCCATGCGACCGCCCAGCCCCACTTTTGAGCTAGCAAAATCCAGGGTGTCAAAGGGGGTTTCCGGCAGGATAAATACGTCGCGGCTGGGGTCCACCTTGGAAGACATAGCCCACACCACCTGGCGTGGGTCGCGAATATTGATGCTGTCGTCCACCACGATGACGAACTTGGTGTAAGTGAACTGGGGCAGGGCACTCCAGAAGGCGAGGGCGGCGCGGCGGGCTTGACCGGGATAGGCTTTTTTGATGGAAATAATGGCGGCTTTGTAGCTCAACGCTTCCATGGGTAAGAAAAAGTCGGTGATTTCCGACACCTGGTTGCGCAAAATGGGCGTGTATACCCGGTTCAGGGCGATCGCCATCATGGCATCCTCCTTGGGGGGGCGACCGCTAAAGGTGGTGGTGTAAATGGGATTTTGGCGGTGGGTCATACAGTGGAAACGCACCACCGGAGAATCTTCCACGCCACCGTAGTAGCCCATATGATCCCCAAAAGGCCCGTCCGGCAAAACCTCTCCGGGGGTAATGGTGCCCTCCAAAACAATTTCCGAGTGGGCGGGTACGTCCAAATCCACCGTCTTACATTTAGCTAGGTGGACACCGGTTTTGCCATAGAGTCCCGCAAATAACCACTCGGACAGGTCCACGGGAATGGGGGTTGCTGCCGCCATCAAGATCAATGGGTCTACCCCCAGGGCGATCGCCACCTCCAGCTTCTTGCCCCGCTCCGCCGCCTTCCGCAAATGTCGCGCTCCACCTCGCACCGACAGCCAATGTACCGTCATCGTATTGTTCGACTGAAGCTGAAGACGATACACCCCCACATTAGGAATCCCCGTTTCGCAATCCTTCGTAATCACCAGCCCCAAAGTAACAATGCGCCCCGCATCGCCCGAATAGGGACGAATCATAGGAATTTGGGTCAGGTCAAACTCGCCCTCCTTTTTCACCACCTGATGGCACGGAGGAAACAGATCCAAATCCGGCTTAGCTCGCACCACATCAAACAAAATCTTGCCAAAATCCACCGCCTGAGCGATATTTTTCGGGGGCTTAGGCTGCTGCAGCTTTGCTAGCTTCGTCCCCAAAGCCTCCAGCTCGTCAGGACCCTCCATATTCATAGCCCAGCAGGCTCGCTCGAAGGTGCCCATCAGATTCACCGCCACCGGCGTCGAGCAGCCCTTTACGTTCTCAAACAGCAGCGCCGGTCCACCACACTGAAGCATTCGACTAGCGATTTCGGCGATTTCCAAATCGGGATCCACCTCAGCGGTGATGCGCCGTAGCTGCCCCCGCGACTCAAGCTGCTTTAAAAATCCCCGCAAATCCCTTGGCATGGTGAAATCCCGATGGTGTACTGTGGACGCCGCCTCTAGGACGCTCCCTTTTTACCGTAACGTTTTGTAACTTACGCTGCATTTAATTATCGATGATTTGCCGGTAATTTATCGACAATTCGCCCCAAACGCCAGCAACAAAACTCCCCCCTGATCAGGGGGGAGTGAAGGGAATTCCTAACCCATCCAGGCTGCCTTAGGGTTCTAAAAACGGGCAAGAGGGCTGAATTAAGTTACTTTCTCCGCCCAGGAGGCTTTAGGAAGGCTTTTCCGAGGGGAGTGAGGTTATTATTCCGAGGCAGTTAGGCTAGCTTCGCTGGGGCTGCCTTCATCGCCTCCTTCAAAGCCAGGGGCAGAGGACTGGAGTAAGGCGCTGACCTGGGACAGCACATCACCGCCGGATTTACTGATAGGTACCCGCTCGGAGCCCATGTCAGGTACGGCTTGGCTACGGCTAATGGCTTCGTTGACCTGTTTGGCAATAAGGGACTGAAGCTCTTCTTTGGCGCGGGCTCGCTGATAGTTAGCACCTTCTTCGGTGGTGGCATACAGGGGCGGTAGGCGGTTTAGGGCGTAGGCGGCAATGTCCCCCACGTCAAGGGCGCGATCGCTAGTGGTTTCAATTTCCGCCACCCGCGTAATGGCTTCGGTCAACACCAGTTCTTCCATCACGTTAATAAACTGCTTGCGGGGCAGCACAACCACTTCCCCCGTCAGCAGCGCCCCCATTAACCGGTCCAGGGCCATGTACTCCTCAATGGACAGCTCGGATGCGGTGTCGCAAATGCGCCCCACCTCCGCTTCCATGGCCGGGGTTAAATAGCCATCCCGTAGGGCTTGCTCAACAATTTTTTCAATACTCATAGGTCAACCGATAGCTTCTAGTCCCGCTAGTCTTGCCGGGATAGGGAGTTAGTGCGCACTGCCCAGCAGGATAACAACAGGTGCGGCGATCGCCCCCATCCTAGCCTGCCTGAGCCGAGATCAAAACATATGAGAAAGATGCCCAGTGATCCCGTAATCAAACTGGACATCTCTCATTTTTATATCGACTTTTTTGACGTCGATTGTCTATGACAGCTTCTACAATAACCACTGCCCTGGTCAAAGTTGATTGGGCAGTGGTTAAAAAAGCCTTACAATTAGGCAGCCTGACGCTCTTTAGCTTCCTTGATCACTTCCTCTGCCACGTTTGCGGGGCAAGGAGCATAGTGATCAAACAGCATGGAGAACTGACCACGACCGGAAGTCATGGTACGTAGGTCGCCAATGTAGCCAAACATTTCGCTCAAGGGCACATCAGCCTTGATGCGGGCACCGGTGGGGGTGGAGCTTTGGGACTTGATCATGCCGCGACGACGGTTTAGGTCACCAATTACATCACCCACGTAATCATCGGGGGTAAACACGTCCACCGCCATGATGGGCTCCAGTAGCTGGGGCTTAGCCTTGGGATAGGACTGACGGTAGGCAGCCTTAGCGGCAATTTCAAAGGCGATCGCCGACGAGTCCACCGCGTGGTAAGCCCCGTCCGTCAAAGTCACCTTCATATCCTCACAGGGATACCCCGCCAACAGCCCTTTCTCCAGGCTATTTGCAAAGCCCTTCTGGACAGCAGGCCAGAATTCCCGGGGCACATTACCACCGGTAACCTTGGACTCAAACACGAACCCAGTGCCCGGATCACCCGGCTCGATCACATAGTCGATCTTGCCGTATTGACCAGAACCACCAGACTGCTTCTTGTGGGTGTAGCTGTCTTCGAGACGCTTGGTAATGGACTCGCGATAAGCCACCTGGGGCTTACCCACTTCCACTTCCACCCCGTGGGTGCGCTTTAGAATATCCACCTTAATGTCCAGGTGCAACTCACCCATTCCTTTCAAAATGGTTTCGCCGCTTTCCTCATCGGTTTCCACCCGGAAAGAGGGATCTTCCTGCACCATCTTGCCCAAGGCGATGCCCATCTTCTCGCTGCCGCCCTTCTTAACGGGTTTAACAGCAATAGAAATCACCGGATCGGGGAACACCATCGGCTCCAACGTAGCCGGTTCCTTGGGATCACACAGGGTGTGACCAGTTTGAACATTCTTCATGCCCACCAAGGCAACGATATCGCCAGCCTGGGCCTTGTCCACTTCCTCACGGGAGTCAGCGTGCATTTCCACAATGCGGCCGATACGCTCGGTTTTACCGGTGGCGGTGTTCAAGATGGTGTCGCCCTTGTTCAAGGTGCCCGAGTACAGGCGAGTAAAGGTCAACGCACCATACTTGTCGTCCATAATCTTGAACGCCAATGCACGCAGGGGTAGCTCAGGGTCCACCTTGGCAAAGGTGCCCGTTTCGTTACCTTCCAGATCCACTTCTGGCTGGGGAGGCACTTCCTCAGGGTTGGGTAGATAGTCCACAACCGCATCTAGCACGAGCTGCACACCTTTGTTCTTAAAGGAGGAGCCACAGTAGGTGGGAAAGAAGTCTAAGTTGCGGGTGCCTTTGCGGACGCAGCGCTTCAAATCTTCAATGCTGGGCTCTTCGCCGTTTTCTAAGTAGGCTTCCATTAGATCGTCATCCTGCTCTAGCACCGTTTCGATCAGCTCTTCACGGTAGGCAGCCACGTCGTCAACCATGTCGGCGGGCACGTCTTTGATTTCGTAGGCTTGGGGATCGCCAGAGTCATCCCACACCCAAGCTTTTTGGGTGAGTAGGTCCACGACGCCCACAAAGTCGTTTTCAATACCGATGGGCAACACCATCACCAAGGGGTTGGCACCGAGGATATCTTTAACTTGCTTCACCACGCGGTAGAAGTCGCCGCCGGTGCGGTCCAGCTTGTTCACATAGATAATGCGAGACACTTTGGACTCGTTGGCGTAGCGCCAGTTGGTTTCCGATTGGGGTTCCACGCCGCCAGATGCGCAGAAAACGCCGACGCCGCCGTCGAGCACTTTCAGGGAGCGGTATACCTCAATGGTGAAGTCTACGTGACCAGGGGTGTCAATAATGTTGAGCTGGTGCTCTTTCCAAAAACAAGAGGTGGCAGCGGACTGAATGGTGATTCCACGCTCCTGCTCCTGCTCCATGAAGTCCGTGGTGGCGGCCCCCTCGTGGACCTCACCGATCTTGTGGATCTTTCCGGTGAGCTTCAGGATTCGTTCGGTAGTGGTGGTTTTGCCAGCGTCTACGTGGGCAAAGATACCGATGTTGCGGTAGCGTGTGATGTCTTTCATAACTGCTCTCTATGGTTTTGCTGCAATCGCTGGGACCAACTTTAGGGTCGAGTAGTGGCGATCGCGGCTGGTGTTGCTGTGGTAACAAAGGCTTAGCCACTGGGACATTCAGCCTTGGAGTTAAGGTGTGTCCTTGACGACAGCATGAATTTTTAAATAGTAGAGTATTTTGTTGCAATCGTGTAAAGAGTTCTTTCGGCAAACCCTACAGACTAATGCTGCCCTGGGTTTTACCGTTACGAGTCTCCTCTAGGGGCTGCTCTGACGCAGGGGGTTCCCAGGTGATTTCGGCGCGGGTCTCGGTACGCGATCGCGCCATTTCAACACCGGCATTATCCAGGGCTCGCTTAATACGACGACGATACTCCCGGGCAATGTCCCACTGCTTAAGGGGAACGGTTTCAATCCACACTCGCACGATAATTCCCCAAGGAGTGAATTCGTCAGCGCCCAAGATTAACGGGTCGCCAGTGATAAAAAGTCCCCAGTTAGGGTCTTTAACCAGGGTCCAGCTTTCTTGGGTGATGACCTCTAATGCCCGGTCCAGGTCGCTACTATAGGCAATCGGGATTTTCAGGTCCGCTTGCGATCGCCGGCTGGAGAGGTTAGCCACAATGCGCATTTCGCCGTTGGGAACGGTGATTAGGCGCTGCTCCGGGTCGCGAAGTTGGGTAATCCGTAAGGTGATGTTCTCCACCAGCCCGTAAATTTCATTTTCTTTCAGAACCACCACGTCACCGACGGCATAGCGGTCCTCAATCAGGATCAACACCCCTTCAATGGCATCGCGAATTAGATTTTGCGCGGCGAGGGACAGGGCAACCCCCACTAAACCGGCACCAGCGATGATCGGTCCCACGTCCACCTTGAGTATGCCCACCAAAATAACCACCACGGCGATAAGCGCCAAAGTCACGGCGATGATGCTTTTAATCACTCGGGATAGGGTGATGATTCGCTGCTGCAGGCGGCCGTTGCGCTGGGGCACGGGACGGGGGTCCACCAGCCAAGTCGATAATATACGGTCCACCAAGGCAAAGATGATGGCCGTGGTCACATAGGTGCTGGCGATCGCGATCGCGATAAATAAATAAACCCGTAGATTGTTAGCGCCCCAGCGATACCAAGGACGAGTTTTCGGAAACAGGTTTAAGGTGGCCATTACCGCCGCAATTGGGATGGAAATTTGCCCCAGACGAAACAGCGCGCTGACAGCAATATGCCAATGTTTTCGGCGACGATGCCGAAGGCGAGTCTGAATTAGATTCTGAGGAAAATCCGGGCTGTACTGGGATCGGTAGCGCCGCTGGCGGCGGCAGTTTAATAGGTACAGCACCGCGACCACTAATCCGCCGCCGATCCATAGAGCAATCACCTTGTAAATGCGTCCTCGAATAAACGCCGGCTGGCGCTCTCGCCAGGCTCTGATAAAGGCGATATTTAGCTGAACCCGCATAACTGTAGCGCGATTTTCAAGGGCGCTTTGGTACAGTTTGGCGTCAAGGTTAGTGACCGTAAATAGATACTGGTCCTCGTAGTACAGGGTCGGCAGCCCTTCCTGTTCCTGAACGGTGATGGGCGGGTTTGTGGGAATAAGGTCCGTTTGACTGGCTAAGTAATCCCGCTTCGCTTGGATCAAGTTGGACTCAATATTTTCAACTCGAGTTTCTAAGTCGTCACTGGGAGCAGCCACCTGAAACAAGGGATTTCCGTCAAAGATGACCGATTGGCTGCGAATCTGCCCTAGATCATTGTCAATGGGCAAAATGACGTTAAAAAAATCGTCAACGGGGGGCTCCTGGGGCACGGTTGAAACCGAAGGGGCGGCGATGGAGGGGGCGGCGATCGCCAACGGAGCAAACACTGCCATTGCGCTGGTCATTAACCCAATAAGCAGCGCCACCACTGCCAACCTCAAAGGCAGTTGCTTAACATAGCGAATAAAAGATTTGAAGCGGGCGGACGCCCGATGGCCAACAAAATGTTGAATACCCATAAACGAAGGGAATGCGACCCGTAGCTTCAGTGTGCTGTTCGTCTAGGGCGTGCTTATTGATCAAGCCTTCTTGTGGATCAAGCTTTCCTGAAATCGTTTATCGATGGTGGCGATCGCCAACTCAAGAAAGACTCAAAATTAGGGACTAAGACCTTTGTGGTTACTAGCTTGAGGCTTAAATCATGACAGCCCCTAATTTCGCTCCATAGACGTATTGGCACTGACCTTAAAACAAGCAGCCTAAAAACATACCCGCCAAAAGTAGGAAACCGATTTTTACGTTTTCACCAAAAAGCTTGCCGTAGGCGTCGCGGGAAAGGGGCTGGCGACGCAGCTTTAAATACTGCTTTGTCCATAGGAAGATCGCTCCCCCAAGGGCAGGCCAATACAGCACATTCAGTTGAGTGGCGATGCCCGCTTGAGCTAGCAGCAACACCGTTAAAACGAAAAACAAGCCCACGGCCTCTGCCACATATTCGGCAAAAAACAGGGCGCTAGAGTTGACCCCCAATTTGCGATCGTCTTCCCGATCCGCCATGGCGTAAATGGTGTCAAAGCCCAGCGTCCAAAAAACGGTAGCTCCCCACAGCATCCAGGCTGGCCAAGGCAAAGCAGGGGGATCGGTGGCGGCGCTCCAGGGAATGAGCACCGCAAATCCCCAGGCGATCGCCAAAACCAACTGAGGCACTGGAAACACCCGCTTCGCGCCGGGATACAAGGCAATAACTGGCACGGCGGCAACGCACAACCCAAAGCTTAAGGGCGTTAAAAATACCGTTAGCCCAGCGGCGCACAGCAGGGCAATGCCAAACACCACAGCGCCCACCTTGACCGACAGTTCCCGCGATGCCAGGGGACGCTTTTTTGTACGTTGCACCTTCGGGTCAATGTTGCGATCCCAAAGATCGTTAATGACGCAGCCTGCGCCGCTGGTGGCAAAGGTGCCCACCACTACCACCACAAGCAGCAACAGAGGCGGTCTGCCATTGGTGGCCAACACTAAGGACCATAGGGCGGGTATTAGCAGGATTAACCGACCGGCGGGCTTATCCCAGCGCAATAGGCGAATAACGGCGTCCCAGGGAATTGACGATGGGCGGGGGAATTTCGGCGTCGAGGACATGAAAGAAGCGGGGAACTGGGAAACAGCGAGCACAAAAAATTATGTGCTGGAGGGTTATGTCCTCGCAAGGTGTTCGTCAGAAAACCACCTATCGGGAAACTAGTGCTGACAATTAGCACGGAGAAGTTAGCACGGGCAAATCAACGCTAAAAAGCCACTCTTGGACAACTAACCCTAAGCAATTAATGTCAGGAAACTAATGCCAGGAGAATAACGCCAGGAAACTGATGTCAGGAGACGAAGGGCTGTGCTCAGTTAAATGTCAAATCCTAAATCTCAAATTTTAAATATCAAGTCCAATGGCGGCAAGGTTTACAGACCCTAACGTTTTTTAACTTAAAAGAGCACACTCCCCACGGTATGAGGCTTCTGGGTACTTAATTGATGACACGCCCTGATGGCTGAAAGAATGACCAAAAGAATGGCTGAAACTACTGAGAAATCTCGATCACGTAGTTTTCAATCACCGGGTTAGCCAACAGGCGATCGCACATAGCATCCACTTGGGTGCGAGCCGTTTCTTCGTCGGGCGCCTCCAGGGACAGCTCAATATACTTACCAATGCGCACTGAATCGACGCTATGCCCCAACTGCTCTAGCCCAGACTTGACGGCGACGCCAGCCGGATCAAGCACTGAGGGGCGCAAAGTAACGTGAATTTTAGCCTGGTATTTTTGACTCACGGGTCGCTGGGAGATAGAAACTGTAGGGACGGCGCGCGATACGTTTAGCAAGCAATTCGACAAGCACGGATCAGGAGTTATGGATCCTCTAATCGCCACTTGTGTAATGCCGTATCTGCGAAACTTAGCCTCTAAGAGATACTAATAGTAAAGATGTCGCTTATAACTGCGAAACCTTAAATCCTTCGAATTCCTTTATCTCCAATCCCATAATTTTGATCCCAGAGCGGATCTGCGCTCGCCGTCCCCAGGCTTTCCCAACTCCCAACTTTTCCCATGGCGTCAAACCGTACGCGAAACCAAGACCAAATCCTGCAAACCCTGCAGTCCCTAAATCGCGAGATTGCGGCTCAGGATCTCTACATTTACCTGCAAGAGAACGGTCATAAGATTGGGCTGGCGACGGTGTACCGTTCCCTCGATGTACTTAAACAACAGGGGGCAATTCAAGTGCGCACCATGGAAGGCGGCATCTCTGTATATAGCTCCCTTCAACGCGATCGCCACCACCTAAACTGCGTAAAATGCGGCAAGGCGGAAGTTATGGACAAGTGCCCCCTCCACGATTTGGAGCACAAGGTCAGTACGGACGCTGATTTCAAGGTGTACTATCACACGCTGGAATTTTATGGACTGTGCGGCACCTGTCAACAGTCCGAAAAAGGGGATGATCGCCCCCAAGACACCGAAGTAATTACGGAATCGATTAAATCTGGCTCCCACCCGCACTCCTCTCAGCACTGCTGCTAAAGCGCTGGACTCTAGACGGGATCAATCTTTGGGGACTTAGCGCAAGTCCTGGAATATCATCGTTAAGATTTTCTCGATGATCGCAACACTTTATGACTAAGCTTAAGATCACGGCGGAATTCTCTCATTTTGTTGGGGCATAGTGTGGATAGCACCTTAATGCCGATGCCTTTTTAAGACTCTGCTTTACTCAAAACTACTGTGTCAGAAGCTTTGGAAAGTTACGGATCTTGAGTTGGGCGATTACCCATTAGCCTCAACCTCAAATGACTAACCGGTCAGAAACCTATCACTTTGATCGTTTCTCCCTGAAAGATATGACCACCTGCGGCTCAGCCCTGCGTCGTATTGGAGTTGGAGCAAAAACGATGGAGGAAGTGGCGTCCCGAATTGTGGGTTACTTCCGCCACAGTTTTGTTCACCCAGATACAGGGGAGTCGGCCCTTGCTTTGGCTCGCTGTTTTAAAACTGAATCCTACGATGGGCTTCCAGAGTCGGCGCTTCAGGCGATCGCTGCTAATGATGGGATGCCCGACCAAGAGACCCAGTTTCTGACCCTGTTGGGTACCGCAGGCGCTGAGCCCCAGTGGAATGATCGCCGCCAGTCCCAGGGACACCAGGCCATTCCCCTGAGCAGCAAAGAAATGATTATGCAGCTGCCCATGATTTCCCAATTAATTCAACAACTTGGGCTGGGTCTTGATGCAATTTTCGACGCAGATTTAATGGTGGATTTAGAACAAAAAACATTCAATGTTTTTCACGTTCCAACGGCACCTGAAAGCCCTTACATTCCTGCCCAAAACAATTTTGTTATTGCCTACGGTATTCGCTCTGTCCTAGGGTTTGGAGGAATTTTGCCCTCCGGAAGTCTGTTCGCGTTTATTTTATTTTCCACCGTTCCCATTCCGAGATCAGCGGCGGAACAATTCAAGAGTTTAGCCCTTAACGCCAAGTTTGCGCTATTGCCTTTTGATCGGGGCACCATTTTTGACTAACCCCGTTTTAATTAACTAACTAATGTAATGGAAGGTATTGATTACATGGCTGAAATTGAGCATTTAAAGGCTCAAGTTAGCTCCCTTGACGAGCTGCTGTCGGTATACGAGCGATCAGCCATTGAGCAAACGGAGCAACTTGAGGCCACTATTCAAGCTCTCAAACAAACCCAAGCCAAGCTGATTCAAACTGAAAAGATGTCGAGCCTAGGGCTCCTGATTGCTGGCGTTGCCCACGAAATCAGTAATCCCATTAGCTTTGTTTCCGGCAATATTAACTATCTGGAAGAATATTCCTGCGGTCTTTTGGAATTAGTGCAGCTTTATCAGAAGTATCTTCCTGAGCCCCCCGATGATATTGCTGAGCAACTAGAAGACTTGGATTTTGAGTTCGTCTCAAAGGACCTTAAAGAGGTGCTGGAATCGGTCCATTTGGGTACGGATCGCGTCAAGCAAATTGTTCGGTCCCTGCGGAATTTTTCTCGCCTCGATGAATCGCAGTGGCAAGAAGCTAGCGTTCACGACAGTATTGAAAGCACCCTGATTATTTTGGGATACCGCTTGAAATCCCTTTCTAAATTGGCGGATCGTCCTTCCATCAATCTCATTAAAAACTACGGCGACCTTCCTTTAATTCAATGTTATTCGGGTCCCCTTAACCAGGTATTTATGAACTTGATTGCCAATGCCATTGATGCCATTGAAGAGCGATTCCAAGAGGAGGAGGAAAACGAGGTTCCTCGGGACTTAAGGATGCCTTTGGAGTTGGAAATCACAACGGAGAAGGTAAGCAACAACTGGGTACGTATCCAGGTGCGCGACACGGGGAAGGGGCTACCTGATGCGGCGATCGCCCGACTATTTGAACCGTTATTTACAACGAAATCCGTGGGAAAAGGCACGGGGTTAGGACTATCCATTTGCCATCAAATTGTGGTGGATCGCCACGGCGGGAGAATTTCAGCGGGGTCAGCTAAGGATGGTGGGGCGGTGTTCACCGTCGAGTTACCCATTCAGTTGGGCGACGATGACAGCAATGATCACAACGAGCATTAATGATGTGGTCAGCGATTTTTGCTTGAGGTCGCACTGGCTTTCTCGTCCACGTCTTGGCAATTAGGTAAAGAAAATTGAGCCCCCGAGCGGGTGCAACATAACCCCGCCGCGCAGGTTGCCCAGTGAATAGCCTCGCGCCAGGGCTGACCATTTTGCAGAGCGGTGGCGATCGCCCCGTTAAATCCATCCCCAGCGGCAACGGTGTCCACCACGTCTACGGCAATGGCGGGGGTAAAAAAGGCTTCGGTGGGGGTGCGACAAAAGCTGCCGCGATCGCCCAAGGTGATGATGACGGTGTCGATGCCTCGGTTTTGGAGGGTTTCGGTGGCGATCGCGGCAGAGTCTTGGTCCGTCACCGGAAAACCCACTAGGCGACTGGCTTCCGTTTCGTTGGGGGTCAGGATATCGACGGCGGAATAAAGTTCATCGGGTAAGGCGTCAGGGGCAGGAGCCGGGTCCAAAATAACCGTAACTCCAGCGGCTTTAGCCCGTTGAGCTGCAGCAATAACCATCGGCAAAGGGATTTCTAGCTGCAACAGCAAAATTTTTGCCTGGGGCAAGCGCTGTTTTAATTGGTCCAGCTCAACATTACCAATGGTGTGGTTTGCGCCACCCACAATGGCAATTTGGTTTTGTCCCCTATCGTCCACAAGGATTTGGGCGATGCCGGTGGAGGTATGAGGATCGGTGGCGATCGCGCCCACATCCACCCCAAACCGCTGCAAATGTTCCATTAACTCTTGCCCAAATCCGTCCTCCCCCACCCGACCGATTAGTGCCACTTCAGCGCCCAATTTGGCCACGGCAACGGCTTGGTTGGCCCCTTTACCGCCAGGGCTGGTGGTGAAATGGCTGCCCTGAATGGTTTCCCCCGGCAAAGGTAGCTGGGGCACCCGGGCAACCAAATCCATATTGATACTGCCAAACACTAGGATGCTCATTCTTTGGCTACCCTTTTGAAACCTGTGGCTTTAAAGGTTTTAGCGCTGCTGGGAAGCGGCTTCGAAGGCGGCAGTCAGATTTTCGGCGCTGGGGGCTTGATTGAGGATGACGCCGTCCATTACGAAGGTGGGGGTGCCTTGGATGCTGAGGGTTTCAGCGAGATCGAGATCTTTTTGGATAGCGGCGATCGCCCCTTGGCTAGCGCGATCACTATTGAATTGGTCAATATCCAGCTTGTGCTTATCTGCCAGTTCTAAGTACAGCTCTTCCCCCAATCGGCTTTGATTCTTGTAGAGATCGTCGTGGTAAGGCCAAAACTTGCCCTGCTGTTGGGCTGCCCAGGACGCAGCGGCGGCGGGGACGGCTTGGGCATGAATATTGGACAGGGGCAGATGCTTATAAACAAATTGAACGCGGTTGCCGTAGCGGGACATAAACCGCTGGATTTCCCCTTGGGCTTGGGCACAGAAGGGACATTGAAAGTCGGAGAATTCAATCAGGGTGATAGGGGCGTCCGTGTTGCCTTTTACGGGAGAGCCGGCAATGACACTGTCAGGGTTAGTGCGCAGGCTAAGGCGAAACTGGGATTGAGCCTGGGCGCGGCGTTCCGCTTGGATACGATTGTATTTGCCGACGGATTTTAAGATGGCTTCCGGATTGTCGTCGATAACCTTCAGCACTTTGGCTTCAAAATCGGGGCTGACGCGCACTTCTTGGGCGATCGCCTCAGGCACCAGCGGAGACGCCAACGTCGCCATAATCACCAGCGCCACACAGGCGATCGCCACCGTGTGGCGCCACTGCTGACGACACCAACTTTTAAACCCTTTGCCCATAACGATCATCCTGGTTTTACAACGCCATAGCTGTGTGCTTCTGCTAATTTACCCAGTTTAACCGCCCCTATTTAGCGCTCGTTAGGGCTCGAATTGGAGGGCTCGGCAGGGTCGATATTTTTAGCGTTTTGCTTCGCGGCTTTTTCTTTTTTGCCGGTAATAATTGCGGCGATCGCCAAACAGCCAATGCCCAAGTTGATGGCAATATCGGCAATGTTAAACACGGGAAACTGAATAAAGCGCACTTCCAAAAAGTCGATTACGTGCCCCATCAAAAAGCGATCAATGCCATTGCCCAGTGCGCCGCCGAGCAATAGCCCATAGCCCCACGCTTCCCAAATCATTAGCTGGGGGCCAAAAATGGCGAACAGGGCAAGTCCGGCACTCACGATTAGGGACAGCCACGGAAGCCAGGCGCTGCCTTGGAACATGCTGAAGGCGGCACCGGTGTTGATGACGTAGGTAAAGTGGAGGACGTTGGGAATAACGGTCCAGGATTCGGGGGGCGTGGTGAGGGCGAAGTTTTGTTCCACCCACAGCTTGGTGCCCCGATCTAGGAGCAAACTGGCGATCGCCGCCACCCAAAACCAACGATTTTTCAACAAGTTTGCCACCCGCTCCCAAGAATTGGCGCTGTCTACGCCAACAGAATTTCTTCAATTATTAAAGCATTGCCCCAGCTTTCGTCAGAATAGAATTCTTCGAACAATCCAGGAAATTAGGGCGACGGCGCATACCAAAATAAGTTGGCCGCCGAGGGGAGTCCAGGTGAGTCGCTGGGCTTCTTCCGAAGCGCGATCGCCATGGAACACCAATAGCCACAGCAGCCCCGTAGCGTGAATGCCCACTAATCCCGCCCCAGCGCTTACGGTGAGTCGCTCGATAGATTCATGCCCCCTCGGAGATCGCTCCCCCAGCCCCGGCAGGAAACGCGCCGTCACCAACCGCCCGCACACAATGCCGCCCATAATAAAGCCCAGCAAATAGCCAAAGCTGGGCACGGTGATATATTGCAGCCCGCCGCCGCCGTTGAAGATGGGCAACCCCGCCAGCCCCAATCCCACGTAAGCAATTTGGGCGATCGTCCCCGCCCCCGCACCGCCTAAACACCCGGTCAACAGCACCGCCGCAATTTGTAGCCGGGTGCCCAAAGACTGCACCTGGGGCTGGAAGGCACCGGAGTCAAACCAGGTCCATGGCGCGGTGGGAATATAGGCATCGACAAAGGTGCCGCAAATGGTGAGCACCAAACCAATGGCAGCCCACAGGAGAATCGATTGGCTGAGGGTGGCGCGACGGCGCGGCGGTAAACGACGGGTCACAGGGTAATTTAGTCGCCTCCGTGGGTGCCGGGAACGGGCGCTTCACCGCCTTCCAATCCCAAATCGTGCAGCATTTTTTTATCGTTCTCGGGAGGTTGCCCCAAGGTGGTGAGGTAGTGCCCAATGAGCATGGCGTTAATGCCCGCTTTTAGCCCCATATGCTGCAAGTCGCCCATCACCGCTTCTCGACCGCCCGCATAGCGAATAATTTGCTCCGGCAAAATTAGGCGGAAAATGGCGATCGCCTTCAGGGCTTCATAAGGATCCAGGCGATCGCGATCGCCCATGGGCGTACCGGCACGGGGATTGAGCAGATTCAACGGCACCGACTCCACCCCCAAATCCCGCAGGGCCAATGCCAAATCCACCCGATCCTCCCAGCTTTCCCCCATTCCCATAATGCCGCCGCTGCACGCTTGGATGCCCACGGACCGCAGATTTTTCACCGTTTCCACGCGATCGCGCCACCTATGGGTAGTCACCACTTCAGGAAAGAAACTTTCCGACGCTTCCAAGTTGTGGTTATAGCGAGTCACCCCCGCCGCCTTAAGCTGCTCCGCCTGTTCAACGGTCAACTCACCCAACGCGCAGCAAGGTTTAATATCCGTCTCGGCAATAATCTGGCGCACCGTTTCCAAAATTTCTTCAAATTCCCGCGCCTGCTCGCCACCATAAGCCGGACCACGCCCCTGGCTCACCAAACAAAACCGTTTCGCCCCCGCCAACGCCGCCGATCGCGCCTGAGCCATAATCTCCTGGCGTGGCTTTAGCCCATACACCGGAGAGCCCTCGCCGGGATGGTGCGCCGACTGGGAACAGAAACCACAATTTTCCGAGCAGCTCCCCGATTTAACATTCACAATGCTGCACAAATCCACCACATTGCCGCACCGTGCCTGACGCACCCGATCCGCCACAGCGCACAGGGCTAACACATCCGATTCACCTTCAATTTTTGTCAATGCGATCGCCGTTTCCCGATCCAACGACTTACCACCAATAATGGAGTCGCCCCAATTATCCAGCCAAACCTTCAGGCGATCACCAGTCAAATCGCCGTTCTTATCATTCGTTGCGTACCCAGCAGGCAACACATTCGGGGAAACCTGCCCCAAAGAAACTGAGGCTGAAACCTTGGGAGACAAACGGGTCGCCGAGGGAGAAATCCTATGAACCACGGGTAACCTCTGTAAAAATGCGACTGCATTTTACACCGCCGTTTCAGCTTCCAAGGAAAGCTACGGGTCCCCGTCGGGTTAGGATAAAGAACGACAAAAATATGTAACGCAATATTGGGTTGGAGGCAAGCTCCTACACGTTATGAAACGATTCTTCTCTGGGTTGTTTGCCCTGGTTTTGGTAGTGGCGATCGGCTTAACTGGTTGTTCCGGCGGTGAATCTGCCAACGGCGTCACCGGCAACTACGGTCAAGACACCTTGGCGTTAATTGAAAGCCTACGCACTGCGGTAAACCTACCCGACGAGGCCCCCGACAAGCAGGAAGCCCAAGCTGCGGCAAAGGAAAAAATCAACGCCTTCGCTTCCCGCTATCGCCGCGACGGTAAAGTGTCTACCTTGGCGTCCTTTACCACCATGCGCACCGCCCTAAACTCCCTCGCCGCCCACTACAGCTCCTACCCCAACCGTCCGGTACCGGAGAAGCTGAAAAAGCGTTTGGAACAAGAATTCCGCCAGGTTGAGGTGGCCCTAAAGCGCGGCTCCTAGTAGCTGATTCTTGACTGCGATTAACCACATTGTGCCCTGGTTAAACTGCAATCGATTAGCCTACGGAGTCTCCTTTCACAATACGGCTGATGAAAAATCCTCCTTTTCCAAGGGGGATTTTTATTTTTTAGATAAAGGCCTACTTATCCCGCTTATCCCGTGGAGACTTATTTGGGTATTAGCTTGGTTTGGTGGATTGGCCAGCCATAAAAGCCACAGCCCCTTTAGGCAGCTTTAGTTCACTGCCAGTCGTGCGCTGCTAATCTGCGTCAGGGAAAATGGGCAGACATAGCAGAAACAGACTGACAGAAAATTTCGGAGGGAGGCAAGGGGGCGTCATTAATATCCCCCCAGAAGCGTAATGCAGCAGGAGATAATATGCCCTTCAAGGGAAAACAGACTAGGGACTAAAATCCCCATGGCTATTAAAAAAGAGTCGAGATTTAATCGATGGCAGACTCTAGATCGTTGAGGTACTGAAGACCATTGAGGTACCGAGTAGTCATTAATCTCTAAATCCTGTTCTGGTTTGTGATATCGCAGTCGAAATACCCCAAACGCAAAATCATTACAGCGCAAGGTTTAGATTTGCTACAGGAGCATGAAAAATCATCAAAATCCGAAATTCTTAACCTAAAAATCGTTCAATATATATATAGCCAGCGGGTAAAGTCGCCACCTCAATATTCCTTCAAGACACCTCAGATGCGACTGGTCTACTGTCTTGAAGTGATAGCTTTGCCTTTAAAAAATAGATGCGGATTAATCATTTTATTGAGTGTTTAAATGATTTCCAGGGGTCTAGAGAATCGATCAAAAATCAGTACAGATATTTAAATTTTCCAGAGGTAAAACCAACAGAAATATCTCGACAAAAATATTTTGAGCGACATCTTAAATCACCACCTTGATTAACCGATGAAAATCTCTTTTACTGACCGTGATTTTGAAATGGCGTTGCTAACATTCCAAGAACAAACGGGGGCAACTCATCAACGTTCACCGTACGAGAGTACTCTGATATTGCCTAAGACCTTAGGTAAAGGTCAGCTAAGTCGCACAACCTTTCGCGATCTTGGCTTTGATTTATTTATTCAGAAGCATCAGTTTAACGAGGATCTGTTGCTTGTCGCAGCGGCAATGAAGCCGCAGATTGCCCCGATCGCACTCAAATTTCTCCTATCTGGAAAACTAGGTGGAAGCATTCAGGGGGTGAATGCGGAGATTAGTGCTTCTCCAGGGGAATATTGGCTTGTGTATTGTGCTGACCAGGCTAGCCACGTAGAGTTGGCAGCGGGTAGCAGCCTCAAAACTGTTGAAATCATCATGACGCTGCAGCAGTTTCAGGAAATTCTGGGCGAAGAGTATCCACTTTCTGAATTGCAGCAGCATTTTCATGGCAAGACGCTAAGCCCCTATTGCAAGGGTGGTAAAACCACACCGCTGATGGCGATCGCCCTCCAGCAAATATTGCGTTGCCCCTATGAAGGTCCAACCCGACGGTTGTACTTAGAAAGCAAGAGTTTAGAGCTTATCTCCTTGGTCTTGGATCATCTCAAAATCCAACAGCCTTCTTTTCAAGATCGTCAATCATCGCCAAAAAGGCGCAGGTCTCTTAAGCCCGATGATGTCAGGCTTATTCACCAAGCCAGGGATATTTTGACTAGCCGAATGGATGATCCGCCATCGCTGCTAACGTTAGCTCGGCTGGTTGGCACCAATGATCACAAACTAAAACAAGGGTTTCGCCAAATTTTTGGCACCACAGTATTTGGCTATCTCCATGGTTATCGAATGGAGCGGGCAGCACAGCTCTTGCAAGGGAACCAAATGACGGTGAGCGGTGTTGCCCAGGCTGTTGGATTTTCCCATCGAGGTTGTTTTGCTGCGGCATTTAAGCGCAAGTTTGGGGTTAACCCAAGTGATTACCTGGCTGCCCACCAAAAACAGTACTGGGATATACAACGAAAAGCTCCGCCTAGCGATCATAAAGACTTCGGCTAGCGATCAGACAATTTGTTTTTCGCCTCTAGGATCCAGCAATGTCTATTCAAAATTATTTTCAATAAGCAGGCTGGCTTAATTGTGAGGCTATCTATGAATTCAAGCAGTGCGCAAGGTCGTTTCAAGGTCCAAACTCACCTGCTGTTGGTAGGGGTTGCTTATCTAGCGGTAATGCAACCTGTTGGCGCTGAGACGGCTAGCGTTGAACTCGCTAATCAAGGTAAAGCAGGGGCTTCATCTGGCGATCGCCCCTTGAATAGCAATGGCAATAACAATGACAATATTGGCAGCGTTCCCTATCTGGGCGAAATAGATTTACCTTCGACCACCGTTGAGGCTTGGACACAGGAAGCGAGTCAGTACGAATTAGCCCAGTCCAGCGTGTCGCAAATTATTGGGGTAGAGATACAGGAAACTGAGACAGGGATTGAGGTTCTGCTAAAGACAACGGATGGTCAATTGGCGGTTCCGGTAACTTCAACAATCGAGAATGCTCTGATTGCTGATATCCCTAATGCCACATTGAACTTGTCAGGCGAAAACGAGTTTCAAGCCACAGCACCGGCACCGGGAATTGCTCAAGTTTCGGTTGTAAGCCTCTCAGACAGTGGCGTTCGCGTTGCTATTACAGGCATTGATGGCCCGCCCGCGGCTGATATTAGAGCTATTGGGCAAGGCCTGGTGCTTAGCGTTACTCCTGGAGTCGCTAGTGGTACAAACGCAGGGGCGATCGCCCCCCTTCGGATTCTCGTTACCGCCCAACGAACCGAAGAAGACGTGCAGGACGTGCCCATTAGCATCTCAGTTCTCACCAGTCAGCAGATCGAAGACTCCAACATTGACACCTTCAGAGGGGCCGCAGATCGCGTCCCCAACTACACCGTCTTTGATGCCACCGGTTCCCGTTTCTTCGACTACTACAGCATCCGAGGACTGTCTAACTTCAACTTTAGCTCCAGGGACGCGGTAGGCTTCTTCATTGACGACGTTCCCTATGATTACGGCGGATTCATCACCCAAGATCTAACCGATGTTGAGCGCATTGAAGTACTACGCGGTCCCCAGAGCACCCTCTACGGCAGAAGCTCCCAGGCGGGGGCCATCAACGTCATCACCCGTCGCCCGACCAACACGTTTGAGTTTAAAGGAGCCCTCAGCTACGGTAGCTTCAACAACCTTCAAACCCAGGCAAGCATTAGCGGACCCGCCATTGAGGACCAGCTATTTCTACGACTATCGGGTAGCTATGGAGTGCGAGATGGCTACTATGAAAACACTTTCCTAGACGACAGTATCGATGATGAATGGGGAGGCAACATTCGAGGGCAAGTGCTTTGGACGCCCTCGGAAGAGTGGGAGATTTTGCTTAATGCGGCCTATGACGGTTACACTTCCGACGGGCTGATTTTAGCCTCAGTGGATTCAGATCCCTTTGAACAAGATCAGGACCTCAACGGGTTTGGGAATTTGGACACCAATACCCAATCTCTACGAGTCGCTTACAGCGGTCCCAATCTGCGGGTCACATCAATTACGACACGACGCTACTCCAAGCAGGATTTGGAGTCTGACCTGGATCAGAGCGTGTTAAATACGGGGTCGTTTACCAATAAGTTTACGTCGACAGTTTTTAGCCAGGAACTACGGCTGCAATCGCCAGAAACAGCAGAGCAATTGAAATGGCTGGCGGGAGCTTACTATGAATCTCGCAGTTTTAATACCGATGGCGACGGGTTCAATTTTGGCGCTGATGCTCCGGCTTTGTTTGGTGATTTTGGGGTGCCGGGTGGGGCAAGTTTACGGTTTGCAGATATTGACGAGGATCTATTCGCTGTCTTTGGCCAGGTTAGCTATGACTTAACGGAGCAGCTAACCGTAACCGCAGGGCTGCGCTACGAGACGATTACGAGCACCCTAGATAGCTTTGAGCGCCTTTTCTCTACCCCCGGTCTTCCGGATCAAGTGCTGGTGGAGTTCAATGACGTTGAAGAAAGTGGAGACGTTTGGTTGCCACGGGCGACGATTGAATATCGCTTTAGTCCCGAGGTTATGGTGTACGGCAGTATTGCCAGGGGCTATAGACCCGGTGGTGTTAATTTCCGACCAGATAATGAAGACACTTTGACCTTTGAGGCGGAGCGATCGTGGAATTTTGAAGTTGGCTTGAAATCTTCGTGGTTAGATAATCGCCTGGGGCTAAATTTAGCGGTATTCCACAACCCCGTCGAGAATTATCAGGTAATTTCCTCCGATCCCATATCGTTTTTACCCACCGGAATTGTTAATGCGGATGTGAGCATTACAGGGTTTGAGGTAGAAGCAAGGGCAACTCCCTTTGAAGGGTTTGATATTACGGCAGGATTTGGATTGGCTGATGCCAGTTTTACTGATTATCCGGGGCGCTCTGACTTTGATGGGAATGCGGTTCCCTTTGCTCCAGAGTTTACCTACAACTTAGGTCTCCAGTACCGCAGTCCTATTGGTATTTTCGGACGGGTTGAGCTGTCTGGGCTTGGTACGACCTTTTACGACGAGGCGAATACTGTTAAGCAGGATCCCTATGCCCTTGTCAATGCGCGCTTGGGGTACGAGTCAGACCACTACGGTATCTATGTCTTCGCAAATAATATTTTCGATACAGAGTACTTGACGTTTGCCTCTCCCTTTGGGGATTCAACCCTTGGCCTCTATGGAGTGCCTGCTACCGTTGGCGTGCAATTTAGAGCAAAGTTCTAGGGGCTGTCATTAAAAGTTCTAGGGGCTGTCGTTAATTAAATCCCTAGGCTGATGGGGCATAAGTTGATGGAGTTGACGCCTGGAAAACGGCTCTTTTACTGGAGGGGGGAAAGGGCTAGGAGGAAGATACAGGAAGCCTTTTAGCCTTCTTGTCACCCCGCCAGGTAACTTTTTCAATCAAAGCTGAGCTCCCCGGCGAGTAGCACGAAACTCCACCTTAATCACTAGCCTCTCGCTCCAGTGCTCTGAACACCTCCGAAATCTGTTGCGTAATATTGTGAGTTTTGGGTGAAAGCCGATGCTAACTATCGATGACAGTCGCTGGCCCTTGGTCTCCGTTCGATTTCAAGGACTTGAAACCCCCGATGAGACAACGCGATTTTATACGCAGTTTGAGGCTTGGCTGGAACGGCAAGAGCAGTTTTGTTTGATTGTGCAGCGCTGTGATGCCGAAGATGCTGAAGCTCACGGGAAGCGATCGCCTGAAGCAAAACGAATGCGCAAAGAGGGTATCGCTTGGACTAAAGCGCATCGGCCGCAAATTGCCCAGTATTGTGCTGGGGTGGCAATGGTGCTCGATTCCGCCAAGCTGGTAGCTTTCTGGGGTCCCGTTGCAGCCAAAGTCACCCAAAATATGTATGGCTGTCCTGGGAAAGTTTTCGGTTCTTTGGCCCAGGCTGAAGGGTGGGGGGCAAAGAAGTTGGGGCTGCCATCAATGAATCCGCCAGTGGCTCAGAAAATCGCTTCTTCACCGGTCATATCCTTCCGGCAAGTGGTATTACACCAGCAGTTGCGATTGGCTCTGTCAGGGCTTTTGGCCATCATCGGCGCAGCTTTGGGATTAGTGCCTTATTACCTGGTTTACCTGGTCAGCCTGCAGTTGTTAGGGACAGATGCCAACGGGGTAGAGGCAGAATCTGTCTGGCAGCTAGCTTGGTGGGCTGTGGGCGCTGTGGTGGGCAAAGGGGTTTGCATGGGGCTATCCACCCGGCTATCCCATATTGCGGCTTACACCATTCTTTATGACCTACGCATTGAAATAGCTCGCAAGCTGGGTCGATTACCGCTGGGATATTTTAGTAGTCGCACAACTGGCGAAATCAAAAAGATTATCCATGAGGATGTGGAACAGCTGGAGCAGGGGCTAGCCCACATTATTCCGGATGTTGTTGCTGGGGTAACAGTGCCTTTGCTGACGGGCACTTTACTGTTTCTGGTGGACTGGCGTATGACGCTAGCTACCTTGGCTAGCGCCGCGATCGCCCTGACTTTTTTCGGCGTTATGATGTCGCGCTTTGATATGAGCGCCTACAATGCGCTGCTGGCAAAAATGAACGGTGTGGTGATCCAGTACATCAACGGAATGAAGGTGGTCAAAGCCTTTACTCGTACCGACTTTTCCTTTGCCCAGCTTCAAGATGTTGTTGAGGAAATGCGACTGGTCTACGTTGAAACCACTCGCCAATCGTCAATGTCTATGGCAATTATGCTGACGTTGATGCGATCGGCAGCCGTAACAGTGGTGCCAGCCGGGATTGCCCTTTACCTGATGGGCTCTTTAAGCCTGCCAGCGTTTGTGCTGTTTGTGGTGATGGGCATCGGCTTTAACCGGCCGATTATGGCCGTACTTTTCCACGGTATGACTGGGTTTTATCAGGTAAATGCTGCCTCTCAGCGGATTGTAGCGGTGTTTAACCAGCCCGACTTAGCGGAGCCTGATCAGCCCCAGTATCCCAAAAGCAGTGAAATTACGTTTGAGAACGTTTCCTTCGGCTACGGCAATACGGCGGTACTTAAGAACATTAGCTTTACCGCTCCAGCGGGAGGCGTCACCGCCTTGGTCGGACCATCGGGGGCTGGGAAAAGTACGATCGCTAAGCTAATTCCCCGCTTTTGGGATGTGGACTCTGGCGAAATCTGCATTGGTGACGTCGACGTCAAAGACATTGCCATCGAACAGTTGATGAATCAGGTATCGTTTGTCTTCCAGGACGTCTTCCTATTCAATGCAACCGTTCTGGAGAATATTCAAATTGGTTGCCCCACAGCGAATCGAGATGAAATTGTAGCGGCAGCTAAAGCGGCTTGCTGTCACGAGTTTATTGAAGCCCTGCCCCAAGGTTATGACACTTCCGTTGGGGAAAATGGCGTAAGTCTTAGCGGTGGACAGCGACAGCGACTTTCCATTGCCCGCGCCATTCTCAAAAATTCCCCGATTGTGGTGCTTGATGAAGCTACCGCTTATGTTGATCCGGAAAACGAGGCGCTAGTGCAGGCAGCATTGGCAAGTCTATTGGCCGGGGGAGATAAGACCTTAATTGTCGTAGCGCACCGGCTTTCCACGGTGACGGAAGCGGATCAAATCTTGGTAATTGATCAGGGGCAAGTCGTTGCAGCAGGAACCCATTTATCGTTGCTGGAAACCTGCGGTCTTTATCAAACCCAGTGGCATGCCCATATGACTGCGCAGGATTGGCAGTTTGGGCAAGGGGTTAATGATCTCCCCCCCAAGGAAGAAGCGCTGGGGCGATCGCCAACGTTTCCCTCTGCCTTATCTCAAGATTTGTCGGAAACCGATACGCCCCTAGAAAATCCGTATCAGTCTCTTAAGGAAACGGATACAGCCTGGACCATGATGCGCAAGCTGATTCCAGCAAGGGCCGATCATTACTTTTGGCGAGCGGTTCGTTGGCGCTGTGCGGAGGGGGTTGCTACTGGACTAACCAGTTACTTGGTTTACCTAGTCCTCGTATCCCTGTTCCAAGCCTCCAAAACAGGCGCTGCAAATAGCGATCAACTGTGGAGCTATGGGATCGCTATTTTTATTCTTTGTTTGGCGCAAATTGGCTTTGGTTATCGAGCAAACACCCAGGCCTACGCCGTAACGATCGCCACCCAAACTCGACTGCGATTGTTTTTGGCAGATTATCTGCGACGACTGCCCCTGGGCTTCTTCACCCAGCGTGATACGGGCACCATCGATGCGCTCTTCACCACCAACATTATGTTCCTAGAACCCCACCACCTTCTAGAAACCATGATTACTGCGGTGGTCACACCGGTGATGATTTTGCTCGTCATGCTGGCCTATGACTGGCGGCTGGCGCTGACGCTACTTTCCAGTGTGCCTTTCGCCGTCTTAGCCTTGAACTATGGAGAACGCGTGTTTGTTCGGGTATGGCGATTACTCGCTAAAGCCAGGGTTCAAGCCAATGCTCGCATGGTGGAATATATCCAAGGAATCGCCGTTATTCGTGCCTTTAATCTGGCGGGCGATCGCCTACAACAGTTTCGGACAGGATTGAAAAAATATCGGTCAGCTAGCCTGAATGCCGTAACCCAGTTAATTCCAGCGCAGACCTTTTTCTTATCCAGCCTGGAGTTAGGCTTTGCACTGCTTCTAATTGTGGGATCAGCTTTCTTTGCCAGCGGTAGCCTCACCGGCAGCAGCTTCCTATTCTTTATGGTGCTGGGCTTAGCCTTCTATAAGCCTCTAATGTCCATGGCCGACATGCTGGAGCTACATCGCATTATGCAAAACTGCGTGCGAAACCTCAATGAGTTTCTCCATGTCCCACTGCTACCCGTAGCGTCCACCCCCCAACCCCTGCAAGGCTCAACCATCGAGTTCCAGAACGTTAGCTTCAGCTATGGCAGTGAAACAGTACTTGATCGAGTCAGCTTTAAACTTTTTCCCAACTCTATGACGGCGTTGGTGGGTCCCAGCGGTTCTGGAAAAACGACCATTACCAACCTAATTGCCCGCTTTTGGGACGTTGACAGTGGTGCAGTCACTTTAGGCGGTGTAGACGTACGCCAGATTCCCACTAATGCCTTGCTCTCTCAAATGACAATGGTTTTTCAAGATGTGTATCTATTCAACGACACAATTTTTGAAAATATTCGGTTTGGCAACCCTAAAGCGACGGAGATGGAGGTAGTGGCGGCAGCCCAGGCAGCCCAATGCCATGGCTTTATTACCTGTCTACCGGAAGGGTATCAAACCATCGTTGGGGAAGGTGGCTCAACGCTTTCTGGAGGTGAAAAGCAACGCATTTCGATCGCCCGTGCCATTCTCAAAGATGCTCCAATTGTGTTGCTAGATGAGGCCACCGCATCCATCGACCCAGAGAACGAAAGGCTAATCCAACAGGCAATTCAAGCCCTGAGTGACAAAAAAACGCTGATTATTATTGCTCACCGACTGACCACAATTGCCACCGCCGACCAGATTTTGGTCCTAAATCAAGGACGTGTCGTCCAGCACGGGCAGCACTCAACACTAGTGGACCAGGACGGACTGTATGCACGCTTATGGGATGTGAAAACGCGATCGCACGGTTGGAAGATAGCCTCTGCAAAATCCTAAGCCAATGGCTGTGTTCCTCTTTTCTGTTCCTCTTTAAGTATCAGCGTTGGCTTGCATCTGGTTGAGATAGTCACAATAACTGTGGCGGGCTCATTCCACCTTGAAGCCTGGCTTTTAGCTCATCCAAAAAGTTAGCCGCCCCCTCGCTGTCCCCATCTTCTTCAAGTAGCAGTTGAATATCATTCACTTTATCCACTAAGTCTTCGTGGAGAGTGGACATAAGGTCTTCGAAGTGCAACAAGTTATAGAGGTGATATATCAGATGATATGCCTCTCCAGTTTCAAACTCGCTTGGATTGTTCCGCAGGAACAACTCTAAATCGACCAGCCAATTAACGGCGGCACTGACCCCGTCTGCATAGGCATGAAATGCTGCCGTACCCACCATCTTCGGAGTGGCTTTTGGGTAGGCTGTTGATATGCAGGCAACTGCTTCATCTCGCCTGTTTTCTCTTTTCAAGAGACTTTCAATAAGCTTAATCTTCTCGTCCACTGTGAGCATGCTTCAAGTCCACCGCTTACATTTCTGTGGCAAAGGTCGCCTAAACGTTCACATCGAAAACACAATATCTGAAAAGGTCGCACGCCTTGTCAGACGCGCGAACGGAAGCTTTTTCTTTAGATAGTACGTAATTCTTTTGAGCGGTGCGTGGGCACACACTTTACGCCCAGTTTTTTATTGCCCTGTTTACCAGGTGCTTTCTGAGCCGATAATCATCGAACCGATGCCCGAGTCCGTTAGCACTTCCAGGAGCAAGGCGTGGGGAATGCGACCGTCGATGATGTGGGCCGCACGGACCCCTTGGGCGAGCGATCGCACGCAACAGGTCACCTTAGGAATCATGCCGCCCCCCACAACGCCCTCGCTAATTAGCTTCCGCGCCCCTTGAATATCCACCTTTTCAATCAGCGTGGACGGGTCGTGGAAGTCTTCTAAAATTCCTGGCGTATCCGTTAGCAACACCAGCTTTTCTGCCCCCAACGCCGCCGCAATTTCCCCCGCCACCGTATCGGCGTTGATATTGTAAGCTTGCCCCTCTTCGTCCGCCGCCACGCTGGAAATAATGGGAATATAGCCCGCATCCAGCAACGGTCCTAGCACCGATGGATTGACGGTGCTCACTTCTCCCACAAAGCCAACGCCCTCTTTTCCTTCCGGACGCGCCGTCACCAAGTTGCCATCTTTGCCACACAAGCCGATCGCCGCCGCCCCCGCCTGGTTAATTAGGGACACCAGCTCCTTATTCACCCGTCCCACCAGCACCATTTCCACCACATCCATGGTGTCGGCATCGGTGACCCGCAGCCCGTCCTTAAACTGAGGCTCGATATTGAGCTTGGTCAGCCAGCTATTAATTTCGGGACCACCGCCGTGAACCACCACCAAACGCACCCCCACGCAGGATAAAAACACAATATCCCGCACCACCTTGTCCTTAAGCTGGCTATCCTTCATCGCCGCGCCGCCATATTTCACCACAATGGTGCGCCCGGCAAATTTTTGAATATAGGGCAGGGCTTCGCTGAGGACGCGGACGCGGGTGGCTTCGGCTTCTTGGATAAATTCGCTTTGCATCGGTGACTTTGTAAGGGGTGTGGGCTAGTGGGACGGGAGTGGGTAGCGGGCGCTAATTGTTTTGGGAGCCCGCGATCGCCGGATGCAAAATCGTACGAATACCGACTAGCGTCTTCTGCACCACGGCTTTCGGGGAATCGCCCGCTGTTATGGTAATGCGCAGATCGGCGTTGGCATAGAGGTCCCGGCGAGTTTCCAGCAATTTTGTCAGGGTTTCCTCAGGATTCGACGTTTGCAACAGGGGACGATGCTCCGCCTCCCTAGAATTAGCCCGCAGCCGCTGCACAATCACCTCCACCGGCGCATCGAGCCAAATAATCGCCCCGTGGCGGAGCTGTTGCCAATTATCCTGTTGGGTCACGATGCCGCCGCCGGTGGCAATAATGGAGCGAGTTTGGCGGGAAAGCTGGGTCAACACCTGGGTTTCTAAGGTGCGAAATGCCCCTTCGCCGTCGGTGGCAAAAATATTGGAAATCGACTGTTGCGCCACCTGCTCAATTAAGGTGTCTGTGTCGAAAAAGCGGTAATTTAGGGACTGGGCGATTCCCCTACCAACGGTACTTTTGCCCACCCCCATCATGCCCACCAGATAGAGGCTAAGACCGCGTAAGTGTTTAGCAAGCTCGTTGGCAGAAATCGGGTCGCTCATGGATTGATAGGGATGATTATTAACGGTAGTTGGTAGCGGTGACTGACAGCGGTTTGATTTGTAGCAACTTATGAATCGGCAACAGGAGAGCACAGTGGGCGCCCTAACCAAAGCCAACAAAGACTCAGATTACCTTAATCCCTCAAATCCTTGGCTAGATGCCTGGCAGCGATTTCGGGGGGATGCCCTGGCGGTGGCGGGGATGGTGGTATTTGTGCTGATTACCCTGGCAGCACTGCTAGGACCGACGGTTTACGGGGCGTCGCCGACGGATATTGATTACGGCTTGGCGAATTTGCCCCCCAGTTTTCCCCATCCCTTTGGTACAAACGATCGCGGTCAGGACCTGTTGGCGCGGGTGTTGCAGGGGGGACGGGTGTCGTTGACGGTGGGGTTGGCGGCGATGGCGGTGGCTACGAGCTTTGGGACGGCGGTGGGGGCGATCGCCGGTTTCTACGGCGGCTGGATTGACGGGGCGCTGATGCGGCTAACGGATTTATTTTTAGCCCTGCCCCAGTTGCCCCTTCTGTTGCTGGTGGTGTATTTATTTCGCGACAGTTTGCGATCGCTGGCGGGACCGGAGGCGGGAATTTTTATTTTGGTGGTGTTGACCATCGGCGGGCTGAATTGGATGGCGGTGGCGCGGCTGATTCGGGCAAATTTTTTGAGTCTTCGCGATCGCGATTTTGTGACCGCTGCCTATTCCCTGGGAGCAACCCCGGCGCGGCTGATTTGGCGACATATTTTACCCAATGCCATTGGACCGGCGATCGTAGCAGCCACCTTGTCCGTGGGCACAGCCATTTTGACCGAATCCACCTTAAATTTTCTCGGGCTAGGGTTTCCGCCGGACGTGCCCACCTGGGGGCGAATGCTTTACGACGCTCAGAATTTCTTAGAGGTGTCGCCCCACGCCGCCATATTCCCCGGCTTAGCAATTTTCCTAACGGTGCTCAGCATCAACTTTATGGGCGACGGCTTGCGGGATGCGCTGGATCCTCAAGGACGATCTTAGCCCCTAAGCTCCACCGGTAATTACCAGCATTTCATTGCCGCCCCGCTGAAATTCATAATCCACGGTGTGAATGCGAGCGCGATGCCCAGCCCCGTGCAGCTTGCTTAACAGGGGATCCAAATGGGGGGAGCGATCGCCCGCCAGAGTCAGCAACGGAAAAACCCTCACCTCCGCCGCCACCCGCAGTAATTCCCGGAGCGATGCCCAGTGAAACGCCGCCGATAGTTTTTCAGAGTAAAGAAATAACAAGTGGGAGCACAGGCACAGCTCAAACTCTTGGTCACTGAAGTCCAGTACAGGCAGACTTTGGGCTTGATAACGGCCGTCCGCCTTGCCCCGGTCATAATCATCCAGAAAAGCAGTCATGGTTTGCCAGCGAGCCCGACCCAAATCGTCCGCGTCAGCAAAATTCCGCCAAACAAACCGCTTTGACTGGGCCTTCACCTGGGCGATAACGGTGTCATAAACCCCTTCCACGCGCTGCTGAATCTGATGGGCGGAAAATGCATAAATCGGGTCCACGGAAATAACCCGTCGCCCTTGCTGCGCCATTTCCCCATTGAAACTGGCGGGACCATCGCCACAGCCCAAAATTGTCTTTTGTAAATCCGCCGCCGAGAGATTGAACATTGCCTGATATTCAGCCAAGTTACGCCCCCAGGGCACAACGCTAGCTAATTCCATGGTCTATTTCTCGGCTGTGCCATTGCGTCAGCTGGACGGGAGTCCGCAGCGCCTTGATATTTACTGCTCGGCGTTTTTGACGGCAAACCAAAAGCAGCCGCCGGAAAAGGGAATGCTGAGGGCTAGGATCACCGCCGTAACGGTAACCCCTAAATCCGGTTCGCCTGAGGTTAATTCAAAAATTGATCCCACTGCGGCGATCGCGGACACACTGGACAAGGCTAAAAATAAGCCGCTTTTCGGGGTCATTCCCATAACGCTGAACCAAAAACCTGAAAAATTAACGTCAATAGAAACAGGATTCTAAAGCATCCCCAACTTTTTTGCGGCTAAGACTTAATTTCCAGCAGCAGTCTAATCTCAGATAACCACTCCAAACCCTACACGGGGCGCACTGACTTGTAAACAAACCCATTCTTCTTCAGTTCCTGGGTCAGCTTAAATTGATTGTCCACCCGGTCCACAAACATCACGCCATTTAGGTGGTCCATTTCGTGCTGAATCGCCCGCGCCAATAGACCCGACGCTTCCAAAGTGCGAGGACGACCGGTTTCGTCCTTGTAAGCCACCGTAATTTCCGTCGGACGCGTCACATCCATATACACGCCGGGAATGCTGAGGCATCCTTCCTGATCCGCCTCAATTTTCTTGCCCGCTTTGCGAATCACCGGATTAATAAACACAAAGGGCGGTGCGCTGGGATCGTCCAGCTCCAGGTCAATCACCATCAACTGCTTGTGCACGCCCACCTGGGGAGCCGCCAACCCAATGCCGTCAGCGCTATACATAGTGGTCAACATATCCTCAATTAGCTTGCGCACTGAGGCATCCACTTTAGCGATACGTTTGGCAGGTTTACGCAAAACGCGATCGCCCAAAGTATGAATATCCAGGGGCGGATTTTTGACCTTCTTTTTTGCGACGAGGACAGCAGGACTCATGGGCTGAGAAATAATCTGTAAACAGAGGCGATACGTTAAGGTCTAATTTTGCCTTAGCGAATGCCTAGGTGACTATCGTAACGAATTTTTGTCTTTATTTTTTTGTCTTTACCGATGCCATCCCTACCGTCGCGAATCCGATTGCCGAACTTGGGTCAGCTTTCCCTAGGCTGGCGACTATTAATTGTGCTGGCAGCGGTGGTGGTGATTTGGCTGCCCATTGCGGTGGTAACCGTATTGCCGGTGGCGGCGGTGGATGGCTTCGATGGCAACGGTACGGCGATCGCGGCGGGGGTGTCCTTGTACGCCATTCTGCTGCTGGTGATTTGGGGCTGGGGGCGACTGGTGCGGCAATACCCTGAACCATTACGGGCTTACGGCTGGCACTGGGCGCGAAAAAACTGGCTGGGCACCACCGGGCGTAATTTGGGGCTGGGGATCGCGATCGCCATTATCAGCATGGGAATTTTCTACGCCATCGAAGCTCTCCTCGGCTGGGTGGCGATCGTCTTCCCCACCGAGCCCACCCCCTGGCACTGGTTCTGGCTCAACGGGCTGCTACTGGGAGCCGGGGTAGCGTTTCTAGAAGAACTGGTCTTTCGCGGCTGGCTATGGACCGAACTGCGCTGGAGCCTAGGATTCAAACCCACCCTATGGATCAGCAGCGTCATCTTCGCCGTGCTGCATTTCCTCAAACCCCTGGACGTCATTCTGGCGAGCTGGCCCCAGTTTCCTGGACTGATACTGCTGGGGTGGGTGCTGGGTCAAGGGCGACATCTCGGACACCACTCCAAAGGCACCCTAACGGTTCCCATTGCCATGCACGGAGCCTGGGTCTGCGCCATCACCGTCAGCCAAAGCGCCGGGCTGGTCATTGCAACGGGATCGGTCCCCCAGTGGCTAACAGGCGTTGGCGGCAACCCCCTAGCCGGAGTGTTTGGCTTTGGCTTATTGGCAGGGGTCGGAGGGATTGTGGTCGCCCTCAGCTCGCGCACCAATTATCGAGAGAAAAACACCTATAGCAGCGACGGAGTGAGTTAAGACATACTGAAGAAAGCTGTTTTCTTC
>CALGDE010000131.1 GCA_937883785.1 uncultured cyanobacterium | reverse complement strand
GTGCCTGGATGGCTCCTCAAGATCAGCCCCACGAGAACTTTGTATTCCCTGAGGAAGTACTGCCTCGCGGTAATGCTCTGTAGACATTGGCTTGCTGACTTTTTACAGTAAGTAGTTTTTCGACGAACTATTAGCAGGTAAATTGCAAAATGCCCTCCGGATTTATCCTGGGGGCATTTTTTTACGACATTTTCGCAGCGCCATTTATGGCGCCATTGGCACAGCTGCAAAATTTTGAAACGTGCCAGTGGTCTGTAACCTGCGCCGCCCCCAACATCAAAAACTTGTGCTAACTTGATTACTGTACTGGTCCGCTAAGGCTGCTATACAAGCTGAATCAATTTGTTCTTCCATGGAAGTGATAAATGGCGGTGCGTTATAGCGATTAAAGCTTTAGCCTCAGAGCGATCAATGTCCTATTAGTAAGCGCAGGAGGTGTTGCCCATGAGTTGTAGCAGCGATATGTTGATGGGTTATCAAGTTGGAGAAAGCTGGCTGTGTACCGGACTAATCGCCGGATAAAAGACTAGGCACCAATTTTCTGCAATTTCATCATTGCAAGCAAAGGGTTAGCTTGCTTGGGCTTCGGTTCTGGATGTATCTCCGGCAGTCAAGTTCCAATTGATAACCCAGCTAGACCGCTCCTATCCACTAGGTATGCTGAAACGCTCAACCATCCTTCGGGTTTTAGGTTTGATGCCGATTGGTATTCTGTTCCGGGTAGGAGCGGATAGTTTTTTGGAGACAGTTTGGAGCGAGAGGAGAGCGACGACCATGCCCGTATTGACGTTTGAGCAAGTTCAAGATCGTTTAGCGACCTTAGATGGCTGGGAATTGCAAGGTGATGCTATTCAGCGGATCTTTAAGTTTAAAAATTTTATTGAGGCGATCGCCTTCGTCAACCGCATTGTAGAGCCAGCTGAGGCGGCGGACCATCATCCTGATTTATCGATTTCCTACAACAAGGTGACCGTTAATCTCACTACCCATGATGCTGGCGGGCTGACGGAAAAGGATTTTGACCTGGCTCAGGCGATCGCCTCTGTGGTTTAGAAGTCGCCAACTTAGTGGCACGCGCCAGGAAAGAATTTTCAATTCAGGGTGCTACTACCCAAAAAGCACCATAGGGTGTATCATTAATGGTCGGACATTTGGTCTGGGACTCAATTCGGAAGGGACTTGGAAATAGGCTGTGGCAAACATTAAATCTGCAATTAAGCGCGTACAAATTTCTGAGAGAAATCGCCTGAGGAATAAGGCGTACAAGTCGGCGGTGCGTACGTTGACGAAAAAGTATTTCCAAGCGGTAGATGCTTATGTGTCTGAGCCTGGTGCTGATGCGGAAAATACGATTAAGTTCACGCGATCTGCGGCGGTGAGCAAAATTGATAGGGCGGTCAAGCGCGGCGTTTACCATCGCAACAACGGTGATCGCAAAAAGTCTCGGCTAGACCGGTACTACAAGGCAGCAACCGCTTCCCTATCCTCTTAGTAGAAATTGGTTCTGTCGAATGTGGTTTTTGGGCAGTTCTCCTAGAATGAGTTTAGTTACCACATAGTTTTTACAAGCGGCGAATCTACCTATAGTTCTTCAGATTTTTGCCTACTGTGCGCCTTATTGATACTCACGTACACGTCAATTTTCCCGCTTTAAAGGGGGAAATCGATTCTGTGCGTGAGCGGTGGCTTCAGGCGGGGGTTGAAAGGCTAGTGCATTCTTGTGTTAGTCCTGGTGAGTTTGATGAGATCCTGGCGCTGTCAACTCGATTTCCAGAACTTTACTGTGCTGTAGGATTGCATCCTTTAGAGGCGGAAAGCCAATGGACTGAAGAGTTAGGTGAGCAAATTGCCCAAATGGCGTCTTCCTCTAATCGGGTGGTCGCTGTGGGAGAAACGGGCTTAGATTTTTTTAAGTCCAAGGCTCGTGGCCATCAGCTAGCCTCCCTTGAAGCGCACTTACGTATTGCTCACGATCTAGATTTGCCTGTGATTGTGCACTGTCGAGACGCAGCCAAGGAAATGGCTGAGTATCTTCGACGTTTTCAATCGACGAGCGTTGATCGCCCTCTGAGGGGGGTAATGCATTGTTGGGGGGGGACGCCGGAGGAAACGCAGTGGTTTCTGGACTTGGGTTTTTACATCAGCTTTAGCGGTACGGTGACCTTTAAAAATGCATCGACGATTCGGGAGTCTGCTCGGATTGTGCCTGCTGATCGCCTCCTGGTGGAGACGGATTGTCCTTTTTTGGCCCCGGTGCCCCATCGAGGAAAGCGCAATGAACCAGCTTTTGTATTTCAGGTGGCTAGCCATTTGGCAGACGCCCGGGAAGAGTCGCTGGATTCGTTGGCTGAGACGACCTTTGCCAATGCTTTAGATTTATTTGGTTTGCCCGATGCCGTTGAGATGCTTGCTTCATAGCTTCACAGACAGTGGAATGAAATTTAGCGTCTCTGAAGGAAATGCTCACCTGGAAGATCCTCGATAAAAGGCAAAAGAGATTTGAAAAGCTACCGCGCAAAAATTAGGGGGTTTCTGCCTTTTTAAGTTTTATTTATTTCAAGCTTTCACTCCCTCACGTTCTCGCCCCCGCCCCCTTTCAAACTGGTAAATGACTGCATTAATTGCGTTTATGCCTACTTACAATTTTGAGCCCAGAACCCTGCCCACTAGCCCTCCGATATAGCGCTGGTAATTGACCGCTTTTGCTGACTGCTGGTGCTGTTCTTTTAAGCGCCTACCCCTGCCCACCGCGATCGCTACTTGAGAAGAGGCATGACTGAACAAACTTATTCCGCCCCCAACTTTACTTTGCCCGACTTGGTTGAAATTCAACGGGCTAGTTTTCGATGGTTTTTGGAAGAAGGGTTGATTGAGGAGCTGGACAGCTTTTCCCCCATTACCGATTACACGGGTAAGTTAGAGCTGCACTTTTTGGGCAATCGCTACAAATTGAAGCGTCCTAAGTACGACGTGGATGAAGCCAAGCGGCGGGACGCCACCTATTCGGTGCAAATGTATGTGCCAACGCGTCTAATTAACAAAGAGACGGGCGACATTAAAGAGCAGGAAGTGTTCATTGGGGACCTGCCCTTAATGACAGATCGCGGCACGTTTATTATCAATGGTGCCGAGCGAGTCATTGTTAATCAGATCGTCCGCAGCCCTGGGGTTTACTACAAGTCAGAGACGGACAAGAACGGACGTCGTAGCTATAGTGCCAGCTTGATTCCCAATCGGGGAGCGTGGCTCAAGTTTGAGACTGATAAGAACGACATGGTGTGGGTTCGCATCGACAAGACCCGCAAACTGTCGGCACAGGTGTTGCTCAAGGCTTTGGGCTGGAGCACCGCCGAGATTTTGGATGGACTTCGCCACCCGGATTATTTGGAGCGCACCATTGAGAAAGAAGGGGACTTTTCGGAAGATGAGGCCCTAATGGAGCTTTATCGGAAGCTACGCCCCGGTGAGCCGCCTACTGTATCTGGTGGTCAACAGCTACTGGAGTCTCGTTTCTTTGACCCCAAGCGTTATGATCTGGGCAAAGTGGGTCGCTATAAGATTAACCGCAAGCTGCACTTGAATATTCCTGACGTGACCCGGGTTCTGACCCCGCAGGATATTTTGGCGGCGATCGACTATTTGATCAACTTGGAATACGACCTGGGCAGCACCGACGATATTGACCACTTGGGTAACCGTCGCGTTCGCTCCGTAGGTGAGTTGCTGCAAAATCAGGTACGGGTGGGTCTAAATCGCCTGGAGCGGATTATTCGAGAGCGGATGACCGTGTCTGATTCGGACACCCTAACCCCAGCCTCTTTAGTGAATCCCAAGCCGCTGGTGGCAGCCATTAAAGAATTCTTTGGATCGTCCCAGCTATCTCAGTTTATGGATCAGACGAATCCCCTGGCTGAGCTGACCCACAAACGCCGTCTAAGTGCACTAGGACCTGGCGGTTTGACCCGTGAGCGGGCAGGCTTTGCGGTGCGAGATATTCACCCCAGTCACTATGGGCGCATCTGCCCTATTGAGACTCCTGAGGGACCAAACGCAGGGCTCATTGGATCATTGGCTACCCATGCCCGGGTCACTCCTTACGGCTTTATTGCTACCCCGTCTTACCCGGTGGAAAACGGCAAAGTGCTGAAGGATAAGCCGCCGCTTTATATGACTGCGGATGAAGAAGACGATTTACGGGTGGCTCCGGGAGATATTCCCCTGGATGGCGACGGTTACATCATGGGCGAGACGGTGCCGGTGCGCTACCGACAGGAATTTACTACCACCACCCCGGATCAGGTGGATTATGTTGCCGTATCACCAGTGCAGATTATTTCGGTGGCAACGTCGCTGATTCCCTTCTTAGAGCACGATGACGCAAACCGTGCATTGATGGGATCTAACATGCAGCGCCAGGCAGTACCCTTGCTGCGTCCAGAGCGTCCCCTGGTGGGAACGGGCTTAGAGGCTCAGGCTGCCCGTGACTCGGGAATGGTAGCGGTTTCCCAAACCGACGGCGTAGTCAGCTATGTGTCAGCAGACAAAGTGATCATTACCGATCCCGACGGCAACACCCACGAGCACGTGCTGCAAAAGTATCAGCGTTCAAACCAGGACACCTGTTTAAACCAGCGTCCCCTTGTGTACTACAACGAGCGGGTGAAGGCGGGACAGGTGCTAGCCGACGGTTCGGCCACTGAAGGGGGCGAGCTAGCCTTGGGGCAAAACGTGACCGTCGCCTACATGCCCTGGGAAGGTTACAACTACGAGGACGCCATCTTAATTAGTGAGCGTCTGGTTTGCGAAGACGTCTACACGTCGATTCACATTGAAAAGTATGAAATTGAAGCCCGTCAGACGAAACTGGGACCGGAAGAAATTACCCGGGAAATTCCCAACGTGGGTGAGGACACCCTGCGGCAGCTAGATGAAAACGGCATTATCCGTATTGGTGCCTGGGTGGAATCCAGCGATATTTTGGTGGGTAAGGTGACGCCGAAGGGTGAGTCGGACCAGCCGCCAGAGGAAAAATTGCTGCGGGCAATTTTCGGCGAGAAGGCGCGGGATGTACGGGATAACTCCCTGCGGGTCCCTAACGGTGAAAAGGGGCGCGTGGTGGACGTGCGAGTGTTTACCCGGGAGCAGGGCGATGAGCTACCGCCGGGAGCCAACATGGTGGTGCGCGTTTATGTGGCCCAGAAGCGGAAGATTCAGGTGGGCGATAAGATGGCAGGCCGCCACGGAAACAAGGGAATTATTTCCCGGATTTTGCCGGTGGAAGATATGCCCTACTTGCCTGATGGATCGCCGGTGGATGTGGTTTTGAACCCTCTGGGTGTGCCGTCCCGGATGAACGTGGGGCAAATCTTTGAGTGCCTGCTGGGCTGGGCTGGAGATTGTTTGGGGATGCGTTTTAAGGTGACGCCCTTTGACGAGATGTACGGAGCAGAGGCGTCCCGGCGCACAGTCCATGGCAAGCTTCAGGAAAGTCGTGATGAAACCGGTATCGATTGGTTATTTGATCCTGATAACGCTGGAAAGATTCAGGTATATGACGGTCGCACCGGGGAGCCTTTTGATCGAGCTGTGACCGTGGGTAAAGCCTACATGCTGAAGCTGGTTCACTTGGTGGACGACAAAATTCATGCCCGGTCCACCGGTCCCTACTCCTTGGTTACCCAGCAGCCGTTGGGTGGTAAGGCTCAGCAAGGGGGACAGCGTTTTGGTGAGATGGAGGTTTGGGCTTTGGAAGCCTTCGGAGCCGCTTATATCTTGCAGGAGTTGTTGACCGTTAAGTCTGACGATATGCAGGGACGTAATGAGGCGTTGAATGCGATCGTTAAAGGCAAGACTATTCCTCGCCCAGGAACCCCTGAGTCGTTCAAGGTATTAATGCGGGAGCTTCAGTCGCTATGTTTGGATATCGCAGTTCACAAGAGCGATATTCAGGAAGATGGAAGTAGCCGTGAGGTTGAAGTTGATCTGATGGCAGATGTAAGTAACCGTCGCGCTCCCAGCCGACCCACTTACGAAGCGTTTGCTGAAGGAGGAACAACCCCGCCTCCGGCACCGGTGCCTGAAGAATCCCAAGGTCAGGTGGGCGTTTGATGAATTTTTAGGGAAACTCCGTTTTTGGGGTTTCCCGCGCAACACCCATTGTTGTGCCTGTGCTTGATTTTTTACAGTTTTACCTCAGTTACCCCCCATAAGTAATGTCTAAGCTTAAGCAGCGGTTTGACTACGTCAAAATTGGTTTGGCTTCTCCAGAGCGTATTCGCCAGTGGGGAGAGCGTACGTTGCCTAATGGGCAAGTGGTTGGGGAGGTGACTAAGCCGGAAACAATCAATTATCGGACGCTGAAGCCGGAAATGGATGGTTTGTTCTGCGAAAAAATCTTTGGTCCGGCAAAGGATTGGGAATGTCACTGTGGCAAATATAAGCGGGTGCGCCATCGGGGTATTGTGTGTGAGCGCTGCGGCGTTGAAGTTACTGAGTCCCGGGTGCGTCGCCACCGCATGGGATATATCAAGCTGGCGGCTCCGGTGACCCATGTTTGGTATTTGAAGGGGATACCCAGCTACATGGCGATTTTGTTGGATATGCCCCTGCGTGATGTGGAGCAGGTGGTGTACTTCAACGCCTACGTGGTTTTGGATCCTGGTAATGCTGAGAATCTGAATTATAAGCAACTGCTCAGCGAAGACCAGTGGATCGAAATCGAAGACCAAATGTATGAGGAAGATTCCACCCTCGAAGATATTGAGGTGGGAATTGGAGCTGAAGCGATTCAGCGTTTGTTAGAGGATATTCCCCTTGAAGAAACGGCGGAGAGGTTGCGGGAGGAGATTGCTTCAGCAAAGGGGCAGAAGCGCGCAAAGCTAATCAAGCGCCTGCGGGTTATTGATAACTTTATTGCTACCCAGTCTCAGCCTGACTGGATGGTATTGAACGTTATTCCGGTGATTCCTCCAGATTTGCGCCCTATGGTGCAGCTAGACGGGGGGCGATTTGCTACCTCTGACCTGAATGATCTATACCGACGGGTTATTAACCGAAATAATCGTTTGGCACGGCTTCAGGAGATTCTGGCGCCGGAAATCATTGTGCGTAATGAGAAACGGATGCTGCAGGAGGCGGTAGACGCTCTAATTGACAATGGTCGCCGCGGACGGACGGTGGTAGGAGCGAATAATCGCCCCTTAAAGTCTTTGTCAGACATTATCGAGGGTAAGCAGGGGCGCTTCCGGCAGAACTTGCTGGGTAAGCGGGTTGATTACTCTGGGCGTTCGGTCATTGTTGTGGGTCCTAGCCTGAAAATTCACCAGTGTGGGTTGCCTCGAGAAATGGCGATCGAGCTGTTCCAGCCTTTTGTGATTCACCGGCTTATTAAGCAGGGGCTGGTAAATAACATCAAGGCAGCGAAAAAGATGATTCAGCGCAATGATCCCCAGGTTTGGGATGTGCTGGAGGAAGTAATCGAGGGGCATCCGGTGATGTTAAATCGAGCGCCCACCCTTCACCGATTGGGGATTCAAGCATTTGAGCCCATCTTGGTGGATGGTCGTGCAATTCAGCTTCACCCATTGGTTTGTCCTGCATTTAATGCGGACTTTGATGGCGACCAAATGGCGGTTCACGTGCCACTGTCTTTGGAGGCTCAGGCGGAAGCGCGGCTGTTGATGTTGGCGTCGAATAATATTTTGTCTCCTGCAACGGGAACGCCTGTGGTGACCCCTAGTCAGGATATGGTTTTGGGCTGTTATTACTTAACGGCGGACAATCCGGCACAGCGATCTGATGTGCGTCGCTATTTTGGCAGCATGGAGGATGCGATTACGGCCTATGACCAGGGGTTGGTGAATCTACATACCTATGTTTGGTTGCGGTATGAGGGTGAGGTGGATGCCAATGAGGCGGAAGCGGAGCCGTTGGTTATTACCGAAGACACAGTGGAGGTGCCTTTGAAAGGGGCGCCCCCGACGGTGCATGCTGGAGATGTGCTGATGGCTGGGGCTTCCCTGGCGGAGTCGGTGACCACGGAGGTGTCAGGGCAGGTGTTGCGAGTTACGACTGACGCGGTGGTGATTCGTAAGGCGATCGCCGCAGAGGAAGCAAGCGTGGGTGACGGCGAAGTGACTCGGCTGTATTTTGGCTCTAAGAGCAATACGCCTTTACGACTGGTGCGAGAAAATAGCGCTGGGGAGGTGGTTTCCCAGTACATTCGAACGACGCCAGGACGGATTATCTTCAACCATCAGATACAGGAGGCGATCATCCGTTAGCGCCACTACAAAGAGCGAGTTAAGGGAGAGCCCTTAGGGCAGCCTCTCTCTTGAACCGTATTACTCTGCCCAAAATACTGCCCAGTAATCCCCCAGCAAACACGTAGCGCTATACCGTCCGAGGAATTATGGCTGACAAAACTCCGGCAAAACCTGTTTTCTACAACCGCATCGTCAACAAGGGGCAGCTTCGTAAGCTGGTTGCTTGGTCGTTCACCAACCATGGCACCGCTAACACTGCCCACTTGGCTGATGCTTTAAAGGACCTAGGCTTCAAGTTTGCCACCCGCGCGGGGGTTTCCATTAGCGTAGACGATTTGCAAATTCCGGCGGTGAAGCGCAAGTTGCTGGAGGCGGCGGAGGAAGAAATTCGTCGTACCGAAAGTCGCTACGAGCGCGGGGAAATTACAGAGGTAGAGCGCTTCCAGAAGGTAATTGACACATGGAACGGTACCAGTGAAGAGCTGAAGCAAGAGGTGGTGCGCAATTTTGAGGCGAATAACCCCCTTAACTCGGTTTATATGATGGCGTTTTCTGGGGCGCGGGGTAATTTGTCCCAGGTGCGTCAGCTAGTGGGAATGCGGGGATTGATGGCGGATCCTCAAGGTCAAATTATTGACTTGCCTATTAAAACCAACTTCCGTGAGGGCTTGACGGTAACGGAGTACATTATTTCTTCCTATGGTGCTCGTAAGGGACTGGTAGACACGGCATTACGTACGGCGGACTCCGGGTATTTGACCCGTCGTTTGGTGGACGTTTCCCAGGACACCATTATTCGTGAGCACGACTGTGGCACTGAGCGGGGCATTACCGTACGTCCCATGACGGACGGTGAACGGGTGCTGATTCCGCTGGAAAATCGCCTGCTTGGTCGGGTTTTGGCACGGGATGTGCTGCACCCTGAAACCGGTGAGGTGCTGATGGAGCGTAACCAGGCATTTTCTGGCGGCCTGACCAAGATGATCGGTGAGACCAAAGTTAAAGAGGTTTTCCTGCGATCGCCCCTAACCTGTGAAGCGGCACGCTCTGTGTGTCGCCAGTGCTATGGCTGGAGCCTTGCCCATGGGCAAATGGTGGATCTAGGGGAAGCTGTTGGTATCATTGCTGCCCAGTCTATCGGCGAGCCGGGTACACAGCTCACCATGCGTACTTTCCACACCGGTGGTGTATTTACCGGGGAAGTGGCCGATCAGGTGCGGGCTCCCTACAATGGCACCGTGCGCCATCCGAAGAAGTTTAAGGGGCGTCCCTTCCGTACCCGCCATGGGGAAGATGCTTACGTGATGGAAGCGGCGGCGAAAATCACCATTGAAGCAGACGGCAGCAACAAGAAATTCCAGTTTGAAGTGAATAAAGGGGCAATTTTGATTGCTCGCGATGGCGACCCAGTGTACGAGGGGCAAATCCTGTCAGAGGTGCCAATTTCTGGGCGCACTAAAAAGTCTACGGAGAAGGCGGCTAAGGACGTAGCCGCTGATGTTGCTGGGGAAGTGATGTTTGACGGCATCATTCCCGAGGAGAAAAAGGACCGTCAGGGTAACACCACTCGCATTGCTCAGCGGGGTGGTCTGGTTTGGGTGCTGTCGGGAGAGGTTTACAATCTACTGCCGGGGGCGGAGCCTTCCGTTGGCAACGGCGATAACGTTGAGACGGGCAGTGTGTTGGCAGAAACTCGTCTGGTTACAGAGCACGGCGGTATTGTGCGCTTGGCTCCTGAAGACGAAGAGGCAGAGAAAAAGAGCAGCAGCCGAGAGATTGAAATTATTACGGCGTCGGTAATGCTGAACGACGCGCGGGTGCGGGTTGAAAGCAGCCAAGGGCGCGATCACTATTTGATTGAAGGGGCGCAGGACCAGCTATTTTCTTTGATTGCGGCGCCGGGGACTAAGGTGCAGCACAATCAGGTGGTGGCTGAGCTGGTGGACGATCGCTATCGCACCCAGACAGGGGGCATCTTGCGCTACTCCGGTGTTGAGGTGGCGAAGCGCAGCGGTAAGGGTAAGCAAGGCTTCGAGGTGATCCAAGGGGGAACGCTGCTGTGGATTCCTGAGGAAACCCACGAGGTTAACAAGGACATCTCCCTGTTGATGGTGGAGGATGGACAGTTTGTGGAGGCAGGAACGGAAATCGTCAAGGATATTTTCTGCCAAACTTCTGGAATCGTAGAAGTCGTTCAAAAGAACGATATTTTGCGGGAAATTACCATCAAGCCTGGCGATCTCCGGATGATTGATGATCCGGATATTATTGCCACAGTGGACGGTCGCCTCTTTAACGCGGGCGAAGAGATTATGGCTGACGTAACCGCTGAAGGGCTGACCCAGGTGGAGTACATTGAAACCCCTGAAGGGTCGGCACTATTGCTGCGGTCCGTGTCTGAGTTCCAGGTCTCTGACGAGCCTATGGTGCCTAGCCAGGAAGCTAGCGATGAGGCGGAGCGGGCCATTAGCCTACGGACGGTGCAGCGATTGGCCCATAAGGATGGCGATCGCGTCAAGTCCGTGGACGGCGTAGACCTGTTGAAAACGCAACTGCTGTTGGAAATTGATGGTAGCGCGTCCCAGTTAGCGGCAGATATTGAGCTGGTGGGTGTCGACAGCGATGAAAATGACTTGCGATTGCAGCTAGTGATTTTGGAGTCGCTGGTAGTGCGTCGAGATATTGCGGCGGATACCACCCAGGGCAGTACCCATACCCGTCTGCTGGTTGGCGACGGCGACCATGTGGAACCCAACGCGGTGGTAGCACGCACGGAGATTCAGTGTAAAGAACCAGGAGTGGTACGAGGCATTCGCGATGATGCGGAAATTCTGCGCCGGTTGCTGGTGGAGCGTCCCGGTGACCTGGTGTCTTTGGATCTTGAGGGACAAACGCCTCTAGTAAGCCCTGGGGATATGGTGGTCGCTGGAAAGAGCAAGGTGGCTGACGGTGTGTTGGCTACGGAGTCCGGTCGCGTTGAGGGCGTTGCTGATGGTCAAGTGGCTTTGCGTCTAGGACGTCCTTACCGCGTTTCTCCCCAAGCGGTGCTGCACATTGATGACGGTGATTTGGTACAGCGGGGAGACAACCTAGTATTGCTGGTGTTCGAGCGGGCGAAAACGGGAGATATTATCCAAGGTCTACCGCGAATTGAGGAACTACTGGAGGCACGTAAGCCCAAGGAAGCCTGCATTTTGGCTCGTCGCCCGGGGACTGCCCAGGTTGTTTACAGCGACGATGAGATGGTGGAGATTAAGGTGATCGAGTCCGACGGCACCATTGCTGAATACCCCATTGGCATCGGCCAAAGCGTGATGATTCCCGATGGACACACGGTATCGGCGGCGGAAGCTTTGACCGATGGTCCTTCTAATCCCCACGAGATTCTCGATGTGTTCTACAACTACCACCGTGAATCTATGGCCTCCTATGAGGCGGCGCTAGCAAGTTTACAGGAGGTGCAAACCTTCCTAGTAAACGAGGTGCAGTCGGTGTATCAGTCCCAGGGCATTGATATTTCCGACAAGCATATTGAGGTGATCGTGCGGCAAATGACCAGCAAGGTGCGTATTGACGATGGCGGCGATACGACCATGTTGCCTGGGGAGCTGATTGAGCTACAGCAGGTGGAGCGGGTTAATGAGGCGATGTCTATTACTGGGGCTGCGCCTGCCCTATATACACCGGTGCTGTTGGGAATCACCAAGGCATCGCTGAACACCGACAGCTTTATTTCAGCAGCAAGTTTCCAGGAGACTACCCGGGTTCTAACGGAAGCGGCGATCGAAGGAAAGTCAGATTGGCTTCGGGGTCTTAAAGAGAATGTGATTATCGGTCGTTTGATTCCTGCGGGTACTGGCTTTAACGCCTATGACGATGGCAGTGCTGATATGGATGGTGCCTATGAAGGGCGTCAGCCAGTGGACGGTGCTGTGTTGATTGGCGATAAGGAAACCTTTGGAGACAATATGATTCTCGACGATCGCACGGCTCGAGCTTATGAGCGAGAGGGGAATCTAGACTTGTCCTCGGAGGTGATCGGTGGTGGTCGTAATCCTGCCATCTTGGAAGATGAGGAGATGGTTGATGACCAAACCGCCAGCGCGGCCGTAAGGCGCAGCGGCGTGGCTGACATTGGCGAAGTTTTGGACGCCGCCAATGAGGCTCCCAAGGAGGGCGAGGCTGAAGGATAAGTTGCTCTGTTGCTTTGTAGAGGAATGCCGGGGCGATTGCCCCGGCATTCCTTCGCCCATAGATTGTGCATAGATAAAAATGCTCAGGGTAAGTATCTGGAGAAGGCACAAGAGAGAAACTCCTCTAGCCGATGACCAGAGTTAAAACTATGGTTGATTCTTTAATTAATAGAACAGTCAGCGATTGATTGCTGAGGGCGATCGCTCGTGAAGGGTTGGCCAAGCCTACGGTCAGGATTCAGCCTCATTACGTGACGCAAAACTGCCCTGTTTTCTATCGAACTGACCATACCCAAAAAGAAAAGGTCAAAACTGGTTTTACTTACTTGAACCAGTTTTGACCTTTTTTCTGTTGTGTGATTTTTTGACCGATTTTCGGATCACCGGTAGGTTCTCTCAAAAGCCCCCAATTCGAACTATTCAAGCGATTCCAGTTCCAAACTACTCTAGAATTCGCACGTCGATCGCCGAGGTGTTAAACCCGTAAGTTTTCCCTTCTAGCTCCACCGGAGTACCAATTTTAATCTTGCTGTTGCCCAACACTGGTCCGTCATCACGAATAATCGCATTGCCTTCCAGAACAATGTACATATCAGTGTTGTATAGCTCCGGGCGCGGATCTGGAAGGGCTTTAACAGAGCCATCGGGTTGGGGCACCGACGTTGTGCGCTCTAGCAATTCCACGGACTTGACTTTGATGGTGCCGTAAGGCTGATTGCGAATCACAATTTTGGTGGACTTATTTGCCATTAGCTCATCCACCACCACCTGAGGGTCGCGCACCGAAAGTCCTCGCACAATCAAGTCAATTTCCACTGGCGTTTTATTTGCGCCCACCTGGGCAACGGAGCCGCCACTGCCGGGCAAAAATAAAATTCCGAAAATAACCGCCAAAATTGTCAGCACAGCACCTAAATCTAGAATGCTGACCTTGCCAAACAGGCGACCACGGGCATCCAACAGTTGCATAAAATCAGGGCAAAATTGCTTCAGTATCGCGCCCATTATCTCAGATACTTTTGCGATCGCCCCAAACACCTGATTCAAAACCTATTGAAGGCTGTCATCATTCAAATCTCAGCCAGTAAATACAAGGATTTTGGTCCTTAACATACTTTGTTCTGAAAAGGCGTGGACTCCCCACTGTGTCAGGCTTATGGCACTTAAAGATGACACATCCTAAACTCCATAGCTCTTTGGTGGCTGTCGTTCATTCACGTTTTAAAGGCACTGGCTGTAAGAAACTCAGCCCCCAATTTTTTTGTTTTGAAAGGGCATTTAATCTCCACTGGGTGAAACTTCTGACATTCAGTTAATGACATGCCTTTGGAAAAGGCGTTCAGCAAAGAGCATTTCAAAATACGCGTCTCAAAATACGCGTCCAAAAAAATGCATTGCCGAAGTCTCCTCGCCAATGCATTTTCTCAAGTCTTACAAATCGTAAGCTTCACAAATTGTTTGAAACCAAAATTCTCCCAGCTTGTCCTGACCGACACGATTAGGATGTATCCCGTCAGGGAGATCTGCGGGCTCAAAAATGGGATGGGCATCCCCTAAAAAAATATCCCGCTGGTCACCCTTAAGGCGCTGCACCAGCGATCGCACCCTGTGGTTATACTTTTCTGCTTCGATATTGAGCCGTGCCCCAATAGGAACGTCCCCCGCTGGGAAAAAATCCAAAATTGGCGGAATCGTCGCCACCCCCAGCTTTGCAGACGGACAACATTGAAAAATCGTGTTGATTAACGGTTCTAACCGGGCAGGCGCCTCTCCCACACTAAATTCCTGCACCACATCATTAGTGCCAATCATGAGCAAAATTAGCTCGGGAGCACCATTGGCTAACCAGCCTTTAATTCGCTGTTGAATTTGATCAATTCGCCAGCCTGAATGACCTTCGTGACGGCGATCGCTCCAACCCTGCGGTCCATTTTTAAGAGATCCTAAAAACTCAATGTCGAGTCTCGCTTCCCTCAGACGCTTCCCCAAACGCCATCGATACCCCCCTGGCACTCCGTAACCATCGGTAATCGAATCTCCAAGGGGCAAAATTTTCATACTCACGAAACCCTGCGTACCAGTGACCCAATCAAGTTAACAGAGACATTAATGGTTGATTTAGTGTCAAATGCTACGGGCACCCTAACGCAGTGGGCAACTTAAACGCTAAGTCGTAGGGAAGCAGGCAATTGAAGGAATCCAGTTTCTAGGGGATGGGGTAGAATTTGCACGTGCAACTACCAGTTTCCGTATTCAGGCGCAGTTCTAAGCATTAGGTTGGATTAAAAAGAAGTATTCAAACTTTTGAAGAAAAACACTGGAACGTTGTGCTTTGGCTATCCTGACACTAACTTTTAGAAAGGTTGGTAGATAGACTCTGACAAGCTTTAATCAACATACCCAGCGGTCTTCAGGACTAATGTTTTTTTAGGAACTGACCTTAAGAAGGTGCATAAGACTTGCGTAAAGCCTATGGCTTGTCACCGGTAAGGTGAAACTTCTGGGAAGAAATAAGTAACTACTGCAACCATCACGCGAAATTTACGAATTCTTACCGTCAAAGTAAAAGTTAAGTGAATGTAAGGTTCCATCTACAGGAGGAACCTCGGCGAAAATACTCCGTCTCCATATGGTGCTTCTTTAAATTTCTGGAATTATTCCCGAAATCGTCACACTCTTGTCGATTTCTATTTTTGTGGCAATGCGGCGACATTGCTGCGACTGCAAATATCTCTGCTCCATCGTTGGGTAACCTCAACCGGTCCAACACAACCTTTGAAGCTAAAAAAATAAATAATGGCTGACCTATTAACGACCTCAGGCACTGACAAAACGCACAGCTCCGCAACATTACAATCAATTGCTCTACCGGCAGCTCCTACGGCGATCGCCTTAATTGACGCCAGAATCCCCCATTTGGATTCTTTGGTGGCAAACATCAACGCGGACATCCACCCCATTGTTCTGAAGGGGACTGATGATTTCCGGGCGATCACAAAAATCATAAGCCGCTATGGCAACCTGAAAGCGCTACACCTAATTGCCTACGGTCGTCCGGGTCAGCTCTATCTGGGTTCCAACTGGATCACCGCACAAACGCTCCACAACAACGCCGATCAGGTCAGACAGTGGGCTAAAAGTTTATCCCAAGGGGCAGATCTGCTTATTTATGGTTGCCATTCGGGAGCCTATGCCCAAGGGCAAAGCTTCCTGGAAACGTGGCGATCGCTCCTAGCCAGCAAATCCATCAATGTCGCCGCCGCCTCCCACGCCATCGGTTCGCCAACAGTGGGAGCACTATGGTCATTGGACCGCATTTTGGGGGCAATACGATCAGCTTTGGCTTGGGATGCAAAAACAATCGACGCATACCCCGCCCACTTTGGCTTTCCAAACCAGTTCTACGGCATCACTGGATTAAATACTGGTAATCAAAATGATTTGGTCACCGTAGATTTGGGAACCGGATCGGTTGTACGTGTTGATGGTGCCGGCGATCTTCCCATCCCTGGTGTTGCAAATGAATTGAGATCCAGTGCAATTGGTAGACGCCCAGAGACCAACTCTGTCTATTATCTCAACAACCGTAACCCAGGCAGGGCTCCGCTAACCTCTGCGCAAATTGGCTTTTTCGATAATGGAGTTACTCCCCAGCTAGGCAGTGGTGAGGCACTGGTTGGATCGCCTTCCAGATTCGAATTCACCTCCAATTCGAAAAATATTACTGATGGGGCAGAACCTCCTGGCGGTGGACGAGTAACTGCCGGACGCGCGGCATTCGACCAATTCAGCAATTTAGTATTTGGTCGCGGTAACGAGCTGCAATTTATTAACGTCTCTGCAACTGGAGAGCAACTTGGGCTTGCTGCTCTGGGTTACATCGGCATCAATAATGTTGTGAACAGCAGCAACCGTTTCCCTGGCGTAACCGACGTTAATTTTAATAACGGCAATACAGTTACGCCGAGCATCGATTACGACCCAAGCACTCCTGGCAACAACGCCATTGCATTCCACGAAGGCGCTGGTTCTGGAGACCTCGCCTTTGACCCTGCTGATGGCAGTTTGTACTTAGCCCTTCGCACTGATCCGGGCACCGCAACCACACCCATCACAGTTACCGACAACACAATCACCTCCATTGAGCAGGTTGGTAGAAATACCACCACTACCGAAGGAGGATTCAGAACAGGTGCCTTGAATCAACGCGGTGACGGTCGCGAAATTAGCGAACTCTATCGTATTGGGCGTCCCAACTCCGACGGAACAATCGACTTTAGCCCCATCGTTTCCAGCACCCTCACCCAAGATGGCACTGTAGAAGTCATCAACTTGCAGGCTCAACTCATTGGTACTGTTTCTGCTGAAATTGCAGGTCTTGCCTTCGGATACGACGGTGAATTGTATGCATCTGACGCTGTAAACAACGAGCTTTTGCAGCTGGATCGAGCAACCGGGCAAATCGTTCGTCGGGTAACGACGAGATTGAGCGCTGACGACCCCATCTCTCCTAATCAAGCTGTCAACATTGGTGACTTGGCAACGCTGCCCCTTCCATCGCCAGTTATTGACATTGACCTTACAAAATCTGATGGCGTTACTCAGGTTACCCCTGGCAGCACCGTTTCCTACACCGTTACAGTGGCTCACAACGGCGGCGACAACGAAATTAAGCCTCCATTTCCCCTACTGATTAACGATGCGCCGCCAGCCAGCTCAAACATCACCATTCGGAGCTGGTCTGCAACCACAACGGGAAACGCCGCTGTTAATCAAACCACCGGAACAGGCAACCTAGAAAATATTGAGGTTCAGCGGCTCGCAGCTGGAGAAACGGTTACTTTCACCATCATTGCGGACATCAGCAATAGCCCCACTGGAACCGTAGCCATCAACGAAGTGGTTGCTACTTTACCTCTAGGTGTATTGGATCCTGATTTAAGCCCCCTTGAGCGGGACATAAGGGCGATCGATGCTGATGAGATCATCGTACCCCCGGCAAACCGTCCCCCTGAGACAAGCAGCGCCTCAGGTACATTTGTTCCTAATGCCGCTACCACGGTCCCGTTGGCGTCTTTAGTAACGGATCCTGACAGCGATCCCATTACCACTTACACCATTACGGAACTCCCTACTCAGGGAACGCTGTTTATCACCATCAATGGGGTGCAAACTCCCGTAACGGCAAACACGCCCATTCCGGCAAGTGCCATCAACACGCTGGTTTACCAAAGCCCCAACCCTAATCCTGCATCGTTTAAATTTACAGCCACTGACAGCCAGGGAAACGTCAGCCCCACCGCTGGTACCTATAACCTGTCCAGCAGTATTCCCCCTGGAAACAACCCGCCCCAAACCCAAAATGCATCCTTCTCCGTTATTCCTGGCACCAGCATCGATCTGACTCAGCCTGGTGGCGTCAATCAGCCTGCTAGATTTAATATCCCCTTAAACGGAGGGGGGCTACTACCCACTGGACAAGATGTGGATGGCAGCATTTCAGGGGGAACTGACGCCTACACCATCAATACTTTGCCTGTTGGTGGTCAGCTATTTATTGGCGACCCAAACCTAGGTACATCAACGCCTGTTGCAGCAGCGGGCTTCAACTTAAGTGCAGCGGATTTCGGCAATTTATTTTTCAGGGCTGACTCAAGTTTTACGGGACCAACAACGTTTGAGTTCTCTATTTCCGACGGAACAAACTCTAGTCAAACTCCCGGAATTGTCACCCTCAACAATGTGGCCACCGCCTCGCCTCAGATTAATCTGAATGTTGGCAAAACTGACAATGTGGCCCAGGTGACTCCCGGAGCTTTGGTGCAATACAACGTCACGCTTAACAATCAAGGAGGGGCGAACGTTACTGCGGCGACACCCTTGTTGGTGACAGACGTGCCTGATGGTAATTTGACCATTCTGGGTTGGGAAGCATTTGATCAGAACGGAAATCGAATCACAAGCACAAATGTTTTAAGCCCCGTCAACGATATCCCCGGACCAGGAAACTTCGTTTTTACGTTGAACGGCGTTCAGGTTCGGCAGCTTAATGTGGGTGACTCGATTACTTTTAGGGTTTCGGCGAGGGTTGATAATGATGTCACCGTAGGGGGGAGCGTCACTAACACCGCAGAAGTGACCATCCCGCCAGCTTTGTCTCCCACTGGCAACCCCCAGGTGGTGACGGCTACGGATACAAACCAAGTGGTGGCATCGACGCCTACGACCAATCAGCCGCCGTTGACAGAAAATATCAACGAGACTTTCACGCCGGGTGTTGCCCAGCCGGTGGATTTGCCTGGGGCAGTAACGGATCCTGATAGCGATCCCATTGCGTCATACACCATAACAAAGCTTCCTGCTGGGGCTGATTTGTTCCTGTTGGTGGGGGGCGTTGAAACACCTGTGACGCCGGGCACCGTTATTCCGGCTGCTCAAGTGGGTAATTTGCGGTTTCGTAGTCCCACCAATGCCACCACGTCGTTTATGTTTGCGGCTACGGATAACCAAGGCAACACCAGTCCGGTAGAAGGCACGGTGACGTTTTCTACGACCCTTGGCACGGCTGCTCCTTCTACGCAAAATGCGTCATTTTTTACGACGCCTAACAGCATCCTTGACTTGACTGAACCTCCTCAGGGGGGTGCTACTAATACTCCGGCATTTTTCTCGCTGCCGGTGGTTGGAAGCGGTAATTTGCCGACGGGAAGCGACCCTAACGGAAATATTATTTCCAACGGGGCGGATGCCTATCGCATCGAAACCCTGCCAACCGGTGGGCAATTGTTTGTGGGCAATCCTTCTTTAGGGGGAACGGCTGTTACGACAGCGGATTTTGACCTAAGCGCCACCGATTTTGGGAACTTATTTTTCCAAGCAAATGTGGGTTTCTCTGGCACTCAATTTCAGTTCAGTATTTTTGATGGGGCGAACCGCAGTCCTTCTCAAGGGATTGTCACCATTGGAAATGTGGGAACGGTGACCCCTGGTACGGGAGGTGTGTTCCCTCCGCCGGGGACACCGACGCCTGGGGGCGGTGGAACGCCTCAGGGACCTGGTGCTCCTCCAACGACGTTGACGGTTTCGACGCCGGGAGGGACGGTTATTCCCGATGGAACGCCGCTAACTTTTGGTTTCCCTGGGCAGGCGCCTACTACGGGAGACCAGGGTAACGGCGACGTTTTGACCGGTGCTGGTCTACGTAATGGGGGTTCTCGTACGTCTGGGCAAGGTAGCTTGTTGTCTAACAATGGGCTGTTGCAGTGCATTGTGGGTAGCGACCCAATTACTCAGGTGTTTCGGGTTAACAATACGGGCGCTAATAATTTGGTGATTGATGCAATCACGGTGCCCAGTGGGTTTGCTGTGGTTGGTGATTTTGCGGGACGGGTGGTGCCGCCGGGGCAGGTACTGGAGTTGCCGATTCAGTTTACGCCGACGGTGGGCGGCACGTTTGCCGGCAATGTGGTGATTCAGACGAATCGGGCGGGGGATCCGTTTTACAATTTCCCGATCGCCGCCAAGGTAACGGCTCCTATTCCGGTTACGGATCGCTTCCCTGGATTGGAGGTGGATCGCCCGGAGGATTGTCCACCGGAGCCGTCGCCGGAGCCCTTTGGTTTTTCCATGAAGGTGCCGACGAATTTGCGGGAGCAGCCGGATTTGTCCTTGCGGGATGCGCCTCAGTTTGCTGATACTCGCTTTGGTGGTTTGTCCGCTGGGGAGATTGTTTCCCTACTGGAGAGCACTCGTTTTTCGGGGCTGTTGGGCAACGATTTGGTGATTGGTAGCCCGGGGATTGATGAGCTGCTGGGCAATGACGGCGACGATAGTTTGTTTGGCAGTTTGTTGTCTGCCCTTCAAGACAGTAGTCCAGATCGCCTAGGGGGCGGTCGCGGTAATGATTTGCTGAATGGTAATGGCGGAGATGATGTGATCTTTGCTGGGGCCGACGACGATACGGTTAATGGCGGTCAGGGGAATGACCAGCTGTTGGGCGATCGCGGCAATGACCGAATCCTGGGTGATTTGGGTGATGACCTGATTTTTGGGGGGCTAGGGCGACAGATTGCTGAACTGATTGGGGACTTGTCCGATGAGGATCGGGATGAGCTGTTTGGCAACGCGGGGAATGATTTTCTCCAGGGCAGCGATGGCAATGATTTGGTCTTCGGTGGTCAGGGCGACGACTTTGTGCGCGGCGGTCAGGGGGATGATTTTGCCCTGGGCGATCGCGGTAATGACGTGGTGCTGGGGGATCGGGACAATGACTTGCTCTATGGCGGTACCGGTAATTTTGCCATTAGCGACCCTGACGGTCAGGATACGGTGTTTGGCGGCTCCGGTAACGATATTCTCAACGGCAACGAAGCCAACGATGTGCTGAACGGTGAAACGGGAGACGATATCGTATCCGGTGGTCGCGGTGACGATATTGTGGCCGGTGGTGCCGGGCGTGATTTGATTTTCGGTGATTTGGGTGACGATTCCATTCTTGGTGGACTGGGGGCTGAGGCTCCGGTGCCTGCGGGACAAGATGGCGATCGCATTTTCGGTAACCGAGGCAATGACCGCATCAATGCTGGCGAAGGGGACGATGTGGTTTATGCCGGTAAGGACAACGACATTGTGTCCGCCGGTAAGAACAACGACATCGTGTTTGGTGACCAGGGTCAGGACACGTTGAATGGTGACCTGGGTGAGGACACCCTGGTGGGCGGTAATTTCGACAGCTTTAACCAGGAGTCTGCTGAAGATGGCGCTGACCTGATGTTCGGCGGTGGTGGCAATGACCTGCTGCTGGGTAATCTCGGGGCTGACACCTTGGTGGGCAACACCGGCAACGATTCCATTCGCGGCGGGCGACAGGAGGATATCCTGTTTGGCGGCGCGGGGAATGATTTGCTGCGGGGCGATCGCGAAGGGGATACCTTATGTGGCGATGAAGGGGACGATACGTTGTTCGGTAGCGCAGCGGGGGTCTCGGAAGCGGTGTCTGCCGCTGACGGTCGCGATGTCCTATCCGGTGGTTTGGGTAACGACGTGCTCTTCGGGAACCGTAGCGAGGACTTGCTGAACGGTGGCGAGGGCGACGACACCCTGCTGGGCGGTCGTGGTGAAGATACGCTGTTCGGTAGCCAGGGTAATGATGTGCTCTTCGGCGATCGCGGTGTCGACACCCTAATTGGCGGATCCGGTAACGATACCTTTGTGATTCAAGATAACGGTAGCGTTGACTTGATTATTGACTTCACCCCGGCGACGGATCAGCTTGCCTTTGAAGGCGGTTTAACGTTGGATGATGTGTCCTTTGTGAACGTGGGCGGTGAACGGGTGGAAGTACGCAACCCCGCTGGGGTGGCGATCGCTATTTTAGATGGCACACCGTTCTCGGCTTTGTCCATCGACGATGTGCGCGAGGAAACCTTGAATCCACCTGCCCCAACGCCCCCCGCAGGGGTTACGCCGTTGCCCATCGATCCGTTGCCCACGCCCCCTGGAACGGCTGATCCGTCTCCCACGACCCCTGAATCCCCCACCGGCGGCGCACCGGGAGCGTTAGGTGAAACTCCGGCAATTCCAGGCATCACGGAGACCCCTGGTCTGTAAAGGGATCTCTAAAGAGATCTCTTGATACACGGCATCAACACGGATGGCAACGTTATGGCGAGCTGTGTTGATGTCCCTTTCCCTCTACGGGGCAATCATGCTCCAGCAAAAAGCCCAGAGTGCGCCCGCGCCCCTGGGCTTTTTGCTGAGTAGGGACAGTGGGTAAAAGGCTAAAAAAAGCAATAATTGCAACGATTTTGTACGGGCGATCGCCGTTCTAGTCAGCCCCAAAGGTTTCTAAATTACAATTAAGTGCAATTTGAGAATCTTAATTTTGTCTCCGTAATTGTCCTGGTCGCCTAAATTTTCACTGATCGATAATTTCTAGACGACTCCAACATTTATTTCAGACCAAACCCCAACAAAAAATTCCAACAGGTAAGGAGATCACTGTGGTCGCAACCGCCCTTAATACCAGTCAATCAGAAGCAATTTTTAATGCCGCCCAGAAGCTAATGCCCGGCGGCGTTAACTCTCCCGTGCGCGCGTTCAAATCCGTTGGCGGTCAGCCCATTGTTTTTGACCGGGTCAAGGGAGCCTATGCCTGGGACGTGGACAACAACCGCTATATCGACTACATCGGCACCTGGGGCCCTGCTATTTGTGGACACGCCAATGACGAAGTGCTGGAAGCGTTGAGTGAGGCTCTCAGTAAAGGCACTAGCTTTGGGGCTCCCTGTGCGTTGGAGAATGTGCTGGCGGAAATGGTGATCGACGCCGTACCCAGCATTGAAATGGTGCGCTTTGTAAACTCTGGCACCGAGGCGTGTTTGTCGGTGCAGCGGCTGATGCGGGCTTATACCAAGCGCGATCGCCTGCTGAAATTCGAAGGCTGCTACCACGGTCACGGGGATATGTTCCTCGTGAAGGCGGGCTCTGGCGTCGCCACCCTAGGACTGCCCGACTCCCCCGGCGTACCCAAGTCCGTCACCGAGCACACGCTGACTGCTCCCTATAACGATTTGGAAGCGGTTAAGGCGCTGTTTGCCCAATATCCTGACGAAATCGCTGGCGTCATCCTTGAGCCCATTGTGGGTAACTCTGGCTTTATCCTGCCTGATCCTGGCTTCTTGGCAGGCTTGCGGGAGATCACCCAAGAGTACGGTGCGCTGTTGGTGTTTGACGAGGTGATGACCGGCTTCCGTATTGCCTACGGTGGTGTCCAAGAAAAATTTGGCATTACCCCCGACTTAACCACTTTGGGCAAAATTATCGGCGGTGGTTTGCCCGTTGGAGCCTACGGTGGTCGTCGGGACATTATGGAAATGGTGGCTCCTGCGGGGCCCATGTACCAGGCGGGCACGTTGTCCGGTAATCCTTTGGCGATGACGGCGGGTATCAAAACCCTGGAGCTGCTGCGTCGTCCTGGCACGTATGATCGCCTCGACGAAATCACCAAGCGCTTGGCGACGGGGATGTTGGCGATCGCCGGAGAAACCGGCCACGAAGCCTGCGGTGGCTCCCTCAGCGCCATGTTTGGCTTTTTCTTCACTGCGGGTCCTGTGCGCAATTACGACGACGCCAAAGGATGCGATCTGGAGAAATTTAGCCGTTTCCATCGGGGAATGTTGGAGCGTGGCATTTACCTGGCTCCGTCCCAGTTTGAGGCAGGCTTTACGTCCTTGGCTCACACGGAAGCGGATATTGATGCCACCTTAGCTGCGGCCCGTGACGTGATGTCTAGCCTGTAGATTTTGGAGCTTCAGACGTTACCTTTGACGTTGTTTTCCCGCGGGCTTGGGGGCAATTAGCGTTGAAGTGAGCGTCGAAGCAGCGTTAGTACCAATATCGAATCAAAAGCAGTGGGGGCTAGGTTCAGCTCCGCGCTGCTTTTCGTCTTTGTTGACCTTCCTAAACCCGTATTTTTTCTCCAGTGACTCATGTCACAGCTAAGAATTTAAGCTGTCACAGAAAGCTTTCACTATTATCACGATCCTCCCTCGCAACCATCACCTACACACTGAAGGCTTTTCGGGATACTAATTATGCCAAGCGATTAAGAATAGCTACAGAGATTTGGTAATGACTTCGATTCGCGAAATTGTTCAAGATGCCTTATCCCAGAGATATCTCAGTATTGATGCTGAGGATGGGCTGCGCGAATTGTTGGAAGGGAAATGCGATCGCGAAGATTTCCACGCTTTTGTCACTTTGCAGCGAGCTTTCCTGGATGGTCAGCTTGTCCAGGAATCTCGGGTGAAATCCGAAGCCAGCCCAAATTCTGAAGAAAACGCTGCCAAAGCCGGGTCGCTAGCTTAATAAAGCCCTAATTTAAGATCCGTAAGGATTTCAGCCCCGAGCACTTTTTATTTTCAAAGAGTGTTTATTATCCACTGCATAAGGCTTCTGGAGATTATTGATAATAGGCCCGCGCCCCTTAAACACTGGCTTTGCTGCGCTGAGCCGCCACAAGACGCAGTCGCCCCAGGGTCAAGGTTTGGGATAGTTTTAACGGCAGGATAGAAACCCCTTCCAGTCGTGCTTGGACCCAGCCTTCGCCCCATTTCCACTCGTGATAGCCGTCGACGCCGCCGCTTAATATTAATCGCAGGCTGTGGTCGCTAACGGATTGCACTTCGTGGTTAACGGCGATCGCTCCCTGTCCTAACGTGTAAATTACCCCCGGCGTTAATGTTTCCGGCAAGCTGTTGTAAAGCTGGCGGGGCAAGAGCCACGTGCCCCAATTTTCCGGCAGTAGTAGCAAATCGGCGATCACCTTTGCCGACGCATCCACTTCAACCCGCAGCTGACTTTGTTGAAACGTCCCCAGCATAGGTAATGTTTGATGACTAAACTTTAATGACTAAACTTGGTTGTTAAACCCGCTGTCACCACTATAGTTTCGCTCAAAAAAGTTGGGGGATAGTTCACAAAAAAAGCGGCAACATCCGAAGACATTGCCCACTTAATGATTTCTAGACTGGTTGGTGGGTCGACTCTACTGGTCCTTCAGGGCGATCGCCACGTCTTTGGCAAAATAAGTCAGAATCATATCTGCCCCCGCCCGCTTCATGCTGAGCAAGGTTTCCATCACGATTTTTTTCTCGTCAATCCATCCCTTCTGCGCCGCCGCCTTAATCATGGCGTACTCGCCGCTCACGTTGTAAGCCGCCACAGGCACGTTGGAATACTCCTTCACTCGGCGAATAATATCCATATACGCCAGCGCTGGCTTCACCATCACCACATCGGCACCTTCCTCAATATCCAGCGCCACTTCCCTGATCGCCTCGTCGGAATTCGCCGGATCCATTTGATAGGTTTTCTTATCGCCAAATTTAGGCGCAGAATCCAACGCATCCCGGAACGGACCGTAGTAGGCAGAAGCGTACTTGGCGGAGTAGGCAATGATGCCCACGTTGGTGTACCCTGCCGCGTCCAACCCCCGACGAATTGCGCCAATGCGACCGTCCATCATGTCTGACGGTGCCACAAAATCGGATCCTGCTTCCGCGTGGCACAGGGCCTGTTTCACCAGCACCGCCACGGTTTCATCGTTCAAAATTTCGCCATTTTCGACGATGCCATCGTGTCCCTCGCTGCTGTAAGGATCCAGGGCAATGTCGGTGATGATCAACATGTCAGGAACAGCTGCTTTTATGGCTCGCACCGCCCGAGGCACCAAGCCGTCAGGATTGTAGCTTTCGGTGCCCGCGTTGTCCTTCTCGTCTTCCACCACTAGGGGGAACAGGGCGATCGCCTTAATTCCCAGCGCATAAGCCCCTTTAATTTCCTCTAGCAACAGGTCCAAGGTATAGCGAAAACTGCCGGGCATCGACGACACTTCCTGCTTTTGCCCCTCCCCTTCCATCACAAAAACGGGATAGATCAAATCGTTCACCGTCAGCACCGTTTCCTGCACCATCTGACGCAAACCGGAGGTGCGGCGTAGGCGGCGAGGACGCTGAATATTGTCAACAACAGAGGGGCGATCGCCAGAGGAATTACCGTTGGCGACATTCGAGGGACGAGGTTGGGCAAGCATGGGCTGGGAGGCGGTGGGGCTGGATAGTTACTGCAAAATTCGTGATGCCAATCCTATCAAAAGACACCAAACCCACTGACACTACTAAATCAATAGCAACAATTTGCGCCGCCTACAGTGGCCCTAGCCATCACTCCTCCCGTGTTTTTTCCGTGCCGCTCTCTGCCGTTTTTAAGCCATTGGTGACGATCTCTATTGGTTAGTTTGCCGCCCTGTCAATGCGTCAATTTCAACCCCTTCCCTTCAATATAAGTGACGAAAATAGTTATAGGATCTGGCAGTTGGCTTTTAATCATTTCCGAGCCCTTTTCTACCTAAGTACTTGCTTAAACCTATGAGCGATCGCCTAATCCGAGCCATTGCCGCTGACGGTGGCATCCGCGTTGTGGGTACCATCACCACCCAACTCACAGAAGAAGCCCGCTGTCGTCACGGTTTGTCGCGGGTAGCAACGGCGGCGCTGGGGCGAACGATGACGGCAGGGCTGCTGTTGGTGTCCAATATGAAGCATCCTGATTCGCGGGTTAATTTGCGGTTTAAGGGGGATGGTCCCCTGGGGGGCATTCTGGCGGATGCGGGATTGGATGGCACCGTGCGGGGCTATGTGGGCAATCCTACGGTGGAAGTGCCGCCGAAGCCTAATGGCAAGTTGGATGTGGGGGCTGCGGTGGGTCGCGGTTTTTTACATTCCATTCGAGAGTTGGGCTACGGTCGTCCGTTTTCTAGCACTACGGAAATTATTTCCGGCGAAATTGGCGATGATGTGGCGAATTTTCTGATTAATTCTGAACAAACGCCGTCGGCCCTTTCCCTAGGCGTTTTTGTGGATAGTTCTGGGGTGACCGCTGCCGGTGGTTTTATGATTCAAATTTTGCCGAAAGCTGCCGTCGAAGAGGAGCTGGTGACCAAGTTGGAATCGCGGGTAGGGCACCTGGCTGGCTTTAGTACCCTGCTGCGGGAGGGGCGATCGCTCCCCGATATTTTTGAAGAGTTGATGGGAGATATGGGCTTGCATATCTTCCCCGAAGAGCAAACCGTGAAATTCCACTGTCCTTGCACCAAAGAGCGGATGTTTACCGCCTTAAAAATGCTAGGACCGGAAGAGCTTCAAGACATGATTGAAAAGGACGGCGGCGCAGAAGCAACCTGTCATTTTTGCAGTGAGGTTTATCAGTCCAGCGTTGCTGATTTGAAAAATATCATCGAGGAAATTCGAGAAAGCGAAATGGCAGGCAGATAAGATATTGCGGCACAGAATCGGGGAATAATCGAAGTGAACTGGCTGTGCTCCGTTAAACTTCAAACCCAATAATAGCGAAGGTTACAGCCTCTAACCTATTTGACTCGAGAGGGCGTGTACTCCCCACGGTATGAAGCTTCTGGCGCCTGACTGAGCACACGCCCCAATAAACTCCCTGGTCTTTTTTGACGTAATGATCTTCTACGTAGTTCGTCAATCTTCCGCCTATACAATCGTCAACTACTTAGAGTCATGGGGCATTAAAACTTCCGCCTCCTTTGTGCGCCCTTTGTTTTATGAGCAGCTTTGGCAAATGAAGATACTGCCATTGGGAACCTATATTTTCTCGGATATTGAGCGTCTTAATCCCGATGAGGCGGAGAGAAGCGCCAGGATTTGGGAGCAGTTAGCTAATTCAGGAAAAGGAATTCGCCTGCTAAATCATCCCACTCGTTCCAAACGACGCTATGAACTGTTGCGCAGCCTGTATCTAAAGGGAATTAATCAGTTCAACGTTTATCGTTTGACGGAACATCGTCAGCCAGAAAAATTTCCTGTCTTTATCCGAGGCGAAAATGACCATCGGGGCAGCCGTACCGGATTAATCAATACCCCTACAGAATTGGATCAAGCCGTAAGTCGACTCTCTGAAGCAGGAGAAAGCCTTGACAATAAAATCATCACTGAATTTTGTTCCACAGCTGATCAAGACGGACTTTTTAGAAAATATTCGTCCTTTATTGTGGGCGGTGAAATCATTCCCAGGCATCTTTTCTTTAATTATCAATGGATGATTAAATGCCCTGAATTGGTCGAAGAGAGAAATCTTTTAGAAGAGGAAGAATATGTAAAAACTAATCCCCATGAGTCTATGCTTCGGAGTATTTTTAAACTGGCAAATATTGACTATGGACGTATTGACTACAGTTTAATTGATGGTGTTCCTCAAGTGTGGGAAATTAACACCAATCCAATGAGCCTAAGCATCAAAGATATGGTGAACGAATTGCAGAAAAAACGGGTAGTAACCCACAGTTATTTTGCAGATACATTTGCAAGTGAACTCAAATTAATTAATGACGAAAGACCTTCGTCGATAAAAATTTTCCTTTCGACAGGACTAAGTAAGTATCGTGAATCTTACCTGATAAAAGTGGCAAAGTTTCTGCCTTTATCCCTATTGAAAATTCTTCCCTATCCCTATCAGCTCAGTACTCGCCTTAAAATTAGAACTTGGCTAAAAAGTCTAAAGCGATAGCGAGAACAATTTCTTATGGTCTAACGAAGTTAAAGTGCCCTAATCAAGGCTATGAACTTTGGCGTATAGGAAGAAATCAATATTAGATGTCCCATGAAAAGTCTCTTCCTTAGCTTTTCCAATACATTTAAAGCCTAGTTTTTTAATTGCCTTTCTGCGGTAAGCGGGAACTTGTAAAACGATGGACTGGGCATTAATCTGTGTGGCCTTTTGTAGCCTAGCTACATCCAGTTTTTGAGCAATTCCCCTCCTTTGATATTCAGGGCTGACGACCAGTCGACTCATCATTGCTATGGGGCTAGGGAGTTCGGTTAAAAGCGCTTTAATCTCTTCGAAGTCAGGAAGTTCGACTACTGTATTGTGAGTAGATAAGCGAGCTGAAGCCACTAATTCACTGTTTTCATTCAGAACAATCCAGTGAAAAGCGTGAAGATCGTGTTTGTCCCACCATTTATTTTCTACGAAAGCTTTTTCTTTGAGTTGGTGCGACCATACCCTAACTCTTAGGGTGGCGATCGCATCTAAATATGACGAACTCATCCCTGGAGATAGGGCTTTAATTTCCATACTTAAGACCACAGTCTCAAACTTTCGTCGGGCATTAAGGAGATCCAAGACCCCATGGCAATGCGATTTTGTGCCGGTAGAACAGTATGGTAATTTCGAGAATTGAAGAGGATTAACTCACCTAGCACTGGCTTTATCGTAATTGAAGGAATATCAGAAATGATTTTTTTATCGTGATAATACGTTCCCTTTTCTAGTAGCCGATCATCTTCCACTTGCCATAGTTTGTCCCATATTCTTAGCTCCCCGCCCTGAGCTGGTATGCGCAAATAAAAGTTCCACGAAAGCTGGGCTTCCATTTTAGCGATCGCCCAATCTGTTGCCCCAAGGAGCGGAAAATCGCTGTGAACGGGCGTTTCTCCCGTTCTTAATTTTGCTACTCCGGCAAAGTAACGCCCATATCCTTCCTCTGTGAGGATATCTACATCGGCAAAATATTCCCTTAAGATCCCCATCACTTTTACTGTGGGGTTAAAGGTGGTTTTGCAAACCGTAATTAAATTAGACCAGGCTCCTTCCACTCGGCGAAAATAGTTATCTTTGCCGCCCACTGTGCCCTGTTCATATTGGCTAATACCCATTCGGGTTACGGTCTTAACCGAATTAGATCGAGCAGCAAACTGTAAAAAACGTTCAGCAAGTTCCTCTGCTTCTTGATCGGTTCCGAACCTAGGAACACGAATTAGAGGAATGGTATTTTTAATCAAACCGTACAAATTTTCTTCAGTTAAAGGATAAGCATTAAAACTTTTCCACATGGTTAGATTTTGTCTGATTGAACTGGTTTAAAAAGAAAATAATTAGCGTAAATAGTGTCCTAAGCAGCGTGTATTGAGCAATAAAGCTGCCCTAAATTATGTGCAAAGAAATATATGCAAAGAAAAGGGTGGAAAATTTAGATAAAGGGGACAGCAATATCGCTCGATTAGGAATTGGGAGTATCTTGTTCTGTCATTGAAAGCTTTACCGTCAGTGCCAGGGCTCGATCCATTTCGAGACTGTTCTGGAGGTGGTGGCTGATTTCTGGCAGTGTGAACCATTGGCACCGTCCATACTCTGCTGAATCGAGCTGAATTCCCTGCCCTTCAGCGTCCGTCAGTTTCAGGCGATAGGTCAAGTTAATGCTGTGAAGACCATGGTGCTGGGGCGGCTGACTACGCTCAGAAAATCGGGTGGATAATACGCCGATAAATTCCAGGCGGCTCTCCTTAATGTCCGTCAATCCAGCTTCTTCTTGCAACTTGCGCTGGGCTGCCTTAAGGGGTGACTCGCCATGAACCATGCGCCCACCGATCACCCACCAGTCGTCGCGGGGGGGCTGTTTTCGTTGTCCCAAAAGGACGTGATCGCCCCAAATCAAAACCACATCCACACAGGCAATCACTAGGGCGTCTAGGCTTTGACCATACACTGTTGACTCTAAAAATACCCTTGAGAATTGAGGAGAACCTTCGGAAAAATGCGGCACGTTTGAAGTGTTCATACAGCCTCTCAAATCAAGTGGAAACTCAACAAACAAAAAGCAATAAATAAAAAACAACAAAAAAAGCAGGCTTGCAATCAGCCTGCTTTTCTTATCCAAAGCTTGAATAAAAGCTCAAATGTGGATCTTATTGACCCGCAGTGCGGTCAGTAAAGACCGCCCATAAGTTTTTAGCCAAAACTTTTGTAGCTAAAACCTATGAACTACCGGTAAAGATGATGTCGGGGAACTTGGCTTTTGCTTCAGAATAGGGACGCTTACGACCTTCCTCCTGCCAATAGTTAATAATCTCAGTTGCTCGGTTTAACAAACTGACCCGCTCAGCCTCAGAAATCCAATGCTTCGCTTCCATCTCGGTCTTCAACTGTTCCCAAGCGTCGTTGCGCGGCCAGAAAAAGTACGAAGTAAGGGGACTAGAGCCTTTACCTACAACTTGGTCAACAGCCAGAGCGACATTATCTTCTAACCACAAGACTTTTAGAATAAATCGGGCAGTTGTACCTTCTGGGATGGTGGTTTCTTCAGTAGACATAAATTACGCGTTGTTTATCGGTCGATAGGGTCGTGGTGACCGCCACAGCATTCTATATTACCCCACGAAGGTTTTAACAATAAAGTCAGAATCTGTTCAAAGAAACCCTAATCTTAGGGCAGACTATGAACAATCCTTTCCTGTTTTTTGCCTCATTTTTCCCTATGGCTCCTTCTTCCCCGCTTCCCATTGTTGTGTTCGATATTGACGGCGTGGTGCGGGACGTGAGCCATTCCTATCGACGGGCGCTGGCGGATACGGTGGAGCATTTTACCGGCGGGGCGTTTCGACCAACAATGACTGATATTGATGACTTGAAGGCAGAGGGGGATTGGAATAACGACTGGTTGGGCTCCCAGGAATTGGTCTACCGCTATTTTGAGTCCCAAGGTCGCGATCGTCCGTCTATCGACTTGGATTACGACACCATTGTGGATTTTTTCCAGAAGCGTTATCGCGGTCCTAACCCTGAGGATGCGTCCACGTGGACCGGCTACATTCGCGATGAGCCCCTGTTGGCAACGCCGGACTATTGGGAAAGCTTGACGGCGGCGGAGATTGCCTGGGGTTTTTTTAGTGGGGCAACGCCGGGGTCGGCCAAGTATGTGTTGGGCGATCGCCTGGGAATAAAGGAGCCGGTTCTGGTGGCAATGGGGGATGCGCCGGATAAGCCGGATCCGACAGGACTGTTTCAGGTGGTGGACCAGTTAACTGATGCACCGGAAAACGCCGTTGTGGTTTACGCGGGGGACACGGTGGCGGATATGAAAACGGTGCTGCAGGCGCGGAAGGCACGACCAGATATTCGATGTTTTGCGGTGGGTATTGTGCCCCCCCATGCGTTGGCGAACCGGGAGGTGCACCAACGTTATCGTCAAACTTTGCAAGATAAGGGCGCTGATGTGGTGTGTGATTCCGTTACGGAGCTAACGCCAGCGATGTTGCAGAAAATTGCTGGCGAGTAGCGAATGAACGACACCGAAAATTTAAGGAAGGGCGGTTTTAAGACGTGACAGCTTTAGATACAAAAGCTCTAGTTTTAAAAGCCTTAAATACACAAAGCTTTAGAGGACGTCGATGATGACAGGGATTGCATTTCTGGGCATGGGGGTAATGGGCAGCGCCATGGCGGCAAATTTAGCGCAAGCCCGAAAAGAGACCACCATCAAAATTTGGAACCGCACGGAGGATCGCCCCGATATTCAAAGGGCGATCGCCGCTGGTGCCGTCCAGTGCTATTCCATTGACGAAGCGGTGGCGGATGCGTCAATTATCTTTACCTGCCTGGGAGATGTACCCGACGTCAAGACGGTGTTGCTAGGGGACGACGGCGTTGTTAACCATGCCCAACCCAACACATTGGTGGTTGAAACCAGCACCATTGGCCCCGGCGCCGCGCGAAATATTGCCCAGGCACTGGAGGAACGGCAACAAATTCGATTCTTAGATGCGCCTGTTTCCGGCGGCGATATTGGGGCGCAACAGGGCACGCTGACTTTTATGGTGGGGGGCGATCGCGGCGACTTTGAACAAGCGTTGCCGTGGCTGGAAATTATGGGGGCGAATATTACCCTGTGCGGCCCCGTGGGCAGCGGGCAGGCGGTGAAGCTGTGTAACCAGGTGCTTTGCGCTGGACATATGGCGGCCCTGTGTGAGGCGCTAAATTTGGCGGACGCCCAAGGGCTAGACCCGAACCTGGTGGTGGAGGTGTGCAGCACTGGCGCGGCGGGGTCTTGGGCATTGGCAAATCTGGGACCAAAAATTATTGCCTCAGATTTTGCCCCCGGCTTTGCCATGGAGCATATGGTGAAGGATCTGCGGCTGGTGCTGGAAAACCTGCAGGCGGCACAAACCGTTGGCGGCGATCGCCCCCCTTTTCCCGTTACCCAGTGGGCTAATCAATGTTTTCAAAAAGTAGCCGCTGCCGATAACGGTGACGGCCGGCTCCAGGGTACCCAGGCAGCCATCCGCGCCTACCGAGAATTTTCCCCCTCCTCGCCACCGGCCACTTAAACATCGGACTTCTAAAAATCGGGATCCTAAACGCCGGGATCCCAAACACCAGGATCCTAAACACCGGACTTTTACGCCCCCACAAACTCCAGCCAGTCATAGAGTACTGGTGGCAATTGATACCGCCCCTGCGATCGCCCATCTTTTACAGACACACACACATGACGAGTCATTGCTGTTCCAATGGGGCGATTTTTGTTTTCAATACTGCCTTTGGTATTCCCCTTTACCGTTTCATTGATAAGGTCGCTTAACCACCACTGATACTCAACCTTAAACTCATCCTTATCTATTAATTGACCGTGCAAACTAACTGTTAGCAAATCGCCACAGCGACAGGGGCGGTAAAATTTTCCCTGGGTTTCCACAATAGGAATGGCGATCGCTCCAGACCAATCTTTATCCTCTTGGGTCAGGTTTATTGGAGTGGCTTCAGTTTGCTTTGTGTCTGTTTGATTAAGGACTGTTTGATTAGGGGCTATTGGATGGCCCCCCGTGATGCGATCTTCGACATAATCTTTCCGAGGGATTGTCAAAGGGCGATCCAGTTTAGCGTTCCTATGCCTGTCAAAATCCTTATTTGGATCTGAATTTATGTATGAATAGGTTGGTCGCCAGTTGCCCGAAAAAAAATCCCGCAGAATAATTCCCTTCGCCGCCAATGACGCTTCATAGGCGCCGTGACAAATATCTAAGAAGCGAGAAAAATAAACGACTCCAGCCCCATCCGTATCCTTAAACTGCACTTGATAGGAGTAGCTAAAAACCATCAAGCCCTCCAATAGGTGCCTTGTACGCCCAAAGTTGCTACCCCTAAAAATCCCATAGATTATTTTTTATAGATTATTTCAACGAAGAAAACTTTATTGATTGGCAAAAATCTATTTACCGTCCTGAAATGATTTGAACTGTAAAACGATTGAACTGAAATCGCTGGACGAAGATCATGTGCCCTCGTTTTAATTCTGAACAAACGTAACAAAAATATCTTTTGTTCTGTTGCGCAGACTACTGTTTTTCCTTGGAAACAAGCTGAATTTCAAGGGGAATGAAGCCAATAAAACCCCTGCTAAATGACCCCCTCTTCACTGTTCATTAAAAGCGTTTGAAAGCTCCAGGGAATGGTACTGTACCTTTAGACATATATTTAAGTTTATTTGAAATATTTAAGGCGAATTTAAGCATTCGCCTGTTTCAATTATTTGTGCGCTTAGATGCAGTTCGTGTCGTTTGATACTGAATGTACGAATTTTGTTCACGCTCGCCCATGTTTCGTATGTCGTCTCCACAGCTTCCCCTGCGCCGAGAGCCTGCAATGGCTGCTTCAAAAAATGTTCTTTCTCTGGCCACTCCTGTTAATCAGCTTGGGACCAGTTCTTTTCGCTCTACCCCTAAAGCCAGCAACGCCTTTCAAATGTTGATGCTAATTGAGGTGGATCGCCTAGCCATGTTGGCTGGCGCTTTGGATGGTGCCTGGGTGGAGCGAGTCTTGGAAATCATGGCCGAGCGCCTTGGAAATTGGGTAGGGACTTCGGGGTGGAGCCGCCGTCTGCAAGATGGACGATTTTTGGCGATGGTTTCCCGAGAGGGCGATCGCGACAACTTAATGCCCCTAACGCGGGAGCTGCAGCAGCTGATGGCGCAGCCGATGGTGATCCAAAAGCAGTCTTACACTTTGACCGTAAGTATTGGTACTGTTCTGGGCACCGATATGCCTCCCTTGGATCCGGAGGATGTGGACGCGTCGGGGGCATGGCTGGAATCGGGGTGTTCGGAGCTGGCGCCGTGGCATGAGGTGTGGCTGCGCAATGCCCAATCGGCACTGCTTCACGCCCAGGGAGGCGATCGCGAAGGGTGCGTACTGTTTGACCCCAGCCTGCACCAGGAACTAATGGAGCAGTGGGAATTGGAAATGGCTTTGCGTCAGGCGATCGCCAACAACCAGCTTCAGGTGCACTACCAGCCCATTGTGTCGCCGACCAGTGGCGAAGTTAGGGGATTTGAAGCCCTATGTCGGTGGTACCACCCGAAGCGTGGCTGGATTTCTCCGGTGCAATTTATTCCCATTGCGGAGGAAATTGGGCTGATTATTGAGCTGGGGCGGTGGGTGTTAGAAATGGCCTGCAATGCCTTGAAAAGCTGGCAGCGACAGGGGTTGGTGGATAAAACGGCGAGGGTAAGCGTTAACGTAGCCCCTCAGCAGTTTGATAATTCTGACTTTGTTGCCACTGTTCGCGACGTTCTGGCTCGTACGGAACTGGATCCCCAATGCCTGTCGCTGGAGGTGATTGAGGGCGCTTTTGCCGAAGGTGATACAACTATTTTGCCTGCCCTGGAGGAATTAAGGCGTTTGGGGATTTCAATTTCCATTGATGATTTTGGAACGGGGTATTCTTCCCTAAGTCGCCTTACCCAACTCCCCATTGATACGTTGAAAATTGATCGCTCTTTTGTGGAGCAGATGGAAAAGCGCGGGGACGATTTAATTGTTATCTGGACGCTGCTTCAGCTAGCAGAAAATTTAGGATTGACGATTATTGCTGAAGGCGCCAGCACGCGAAATCACGTAGAGATGCTGAAGGAAATAGGCGATCCTTTAATCCAGGGATATTATTTTGCCCGCGCTCTGCCGCCAGAAATGGTTCCCGCCTGGTTCAGGGAAATTGCCTGAAACTTGCCTGGAATTTATCCCTGAATATTAAATAAAAGTCTTTGGAAAGAAATTCTTTAAGAAAAAAGATGGCTTTATAGAGGGGATAACCCCCTAAGCTTAGACTGATACTAAGGTCAAATAAGGCGCCTGTCGGCGTCGATTCAGCTTTGTTATTGACTGTTTTAATAAGGGGATTTTTTTCAATCACAGAAATAAATCGTAAAAGCGAAATTAAATTTCGATACGTCGATCTGAGCAAATTTAAGACTTATTTCCTGATTCCTGAAATAAGGCGCAGCCCTGGGTTGAATGTAAGACCTTATGAAATTTGGCGGGCGATCGCGGGAGGAATAAATGGCTAAGTATCAATATTGTTTAAATCAGCGCCGTTTAAAGCGCCGTTTAGATTACTGGCGTCGATCCCTAAAAAGGCGATCGCTCCCCATTGGTTTGGGGATTGTGGCTGGTTTATCCACGTTGGGATTGTCCAGCAGCGCCTTAATCCAGCGATCGCCTGCCCTTGCAGAAATTGGTGAGCCCGTTCAAGGGCAAGAGGCGATCGCTCCCGTTGATGCACTCAGGACCGATGCTAAGTCCGACATGGCATTTTCTGATCAATCTCCGATTGATCAGCCTGCCCAGAGCAAACATCACAACACAAGGGAGCATCCCACTTATGCCGCTTTTGACGAGAGCTGATAAAACGAGAACAGAA
>CALGDE010000130.1 GCA_937883785.1 uncultured cyanobacterium | reverse complement strand
TGGCGATTCTGCATTGCGCGGTGCTTCAGATTTACTTTATAAACTAGCTCTGAGGGTGTCTGGTGTTGTTTTGGTCAAAAACTGAATGGCGATCGCACCTGATGGCGATCTATCAGTGGAGCTTTATTCCGGAGGAGCAACCACCAGAGGCGCAAAAAGGCGATCGCCGGTTTTGGATTGTGCTGTTGGGGGCGATCGCTGTGGGCTTAGTCTTAAGTGCCTGTGCGTTGACCGCTGCCTTTGCGGAGCCCCATAGCATTCAAGACGACGCCCGCCAGCATGTGTTTTGGATGGCGCGGTTTATGAATCCCGGAGCCTTTCCCAACGATCCCATCGCAGATTATTTCCAAACCGTGGCTCCCTGGGCATATCAGGGGATTTACCGACTGGCGGCTACTGTAGGCATCAACCCACTGTTTTTGAGTAAGCTATTGCCCGTAGCACTGGGGCTTGTGGCGGCGGTTTATAGCGTGCTACTGGGCTGGTTGATGATGCCGGTGCCCGTGGCTACGGCTCTAGGGGCTGTCTTTTTGCAAGTCAACCTATGGCTACGGGATGATTTGGTGTCGGGAACTGCGGTGGCGTTTGCGGTGCCGTTAATGCTGGCGGCACTGGTGCATGGCTTTCGTAACCAGCGCTTGCCCCTGGCGATCGCTTTGCTATTGCTGACGGGTACCTACCCCCAGTGCGCTCTGGTGATATTGGGCACCTTGACGCTGGGGGCTCTGCCGGACTGGTGGATGATGAAGCGTTCCCAACGAATGACCCGTATCACCGTGGCCCTTGCGTGGGCGGTGGTGGTGGTGGGATTGCTGCCATTTGTCCTGCGAGATAACCCCTTCGGTCCGGTGATGGGGGCCGCTGAAGCACAAACCTTGGGCACCTTTGCACCAAAAGCCTGGTCGAGTTTTTTCACCAACGACAGTTGGAATTTCTGGGTGTGCGGTCAGCGTAGCGGCATTTTCCCCCAAGAGTGGTGCCGACTAATGTCCAACCACTCAGTGCTTTTGGTTCCCATTTGGGCAATATCGTCTCTCTTTTTGCTGCTAGTCATTGCCTTTCGCAAGCTGTTTCCCCTGGGTATTTATCTTCAGCCAGCCAGTCGTTTAATGGGGCAATTGTTGTTGTCGTCCCTAATTTTATTTTCTCTAGCCCATCAGTTTTTATTCCACTTACACTTGCCCAATCGATATACGGAACATAGCCTGCGTATTATTACCGCGTTGGCAGGGGGAATTGCGATCGCCATCATCTTGGACCGATGTATACGCAACCTGTTCAACCCTGAAAACGATTCGATGAAATCAAAATTTGGTGGACTCTTGGGAGCGGGAATAATTTTGAGTTTGCTACTGTATCCGATGGCTTTAAATGCCAAAAACTATGATTTTCCCACCACCAACTACACGGCTGGAAACTCTAGCCTGCATCGTTTTTTAAGAGAACAATCGGAGCCGATTCTAGTGGCTTCCTTGGAAAAAGAAGCTGATAATATTCCTGCCCTTGCCCAGCGCTCAATTTATGTGGGAGCAAAGGGCTATATCTTGCCTTACCACAAAGGATTTTATAAGGTTATGGTGAGCCGCCTTGGTGAGTTAACTGCGGCTCAATATAGTGAAGACTGGAATAAAATTAGTCAATTTCTAAAAGAAACAAATATTTCTCATTGGCTAATTAACCGTGATAGTTTTTCCGAAACTTATCTAGATTCAAGACAGTTTCGGCAGTTTAACTTAGGTGAAAGTATTCGCCAGGATTTTCAACAGGGTTTACAGCCAGTACTACCAACTGTTTTGGATCGTTGCAGCGTTTGGGAAGATAGCGATCTGGTATTGATCGCGTCAAGTTGTGTACTTCAGGCCGGTTCTTCCCAATAAGCATCATAGAACCGGAGACATGGGCGACTAACGCTAATCACTGTCCTGAAGGTCTAAATCCTGCTTCACAGAACACCGTTGCTTATGGGGTGGACGCCTTTTTATGGGACGCGCGGCAGTCTCCAAACCACCGCCGTTTCCAGCGGGATGTTGGCTCTAGATCGCACTGGCTTTGTTCCTGGCGACGACGTTCCAGAATGATTTCTCGGTGATCGGTGCCGTGGCGATCACGGTAGGGTACCGCCGCCCGCGTTTGCAAATGCTCTAGCTCCTGGGGGGACAGCTTCGGCAGATGGGCGCAAGTCCCATCGTTGGGATAAGCAGCCACAGTGCCCGGCCAACGGCGACCAAAGGGGGGGCTTGCTCCCACAGATAAGCCTGATCGCATTAAGCCAGCACGAATGGCAGCGGCACAGGAGTAAGTGGCTAAGTACCCGCGAGGGGCAAGGCACTGGGCAAGATGGCCCAAAAATTCTATGGTCCACAGTTGGGGACACTGGGGTGGTGAAAACGGGTCGAGGAAAATCGCATCAAATTTTTCGCTAGATGCCGCATTACTTGCGGACCTGTTATCAGCTACGGCTTGTATGCTCTGGCGGGCATCCCCCCAGCATAATCTTCCGTGAAAATGCACCGTGTCGTAGGTGGTTTGCCTTTCTCCAGGTTGAGCCAAGCGACTCAGCACCTCAATGGTTCGCTCCACCGCTGCGGTCGAAAATTTTGCAGTGGAGTAATGTTCCACTGCACCGACGGGAATAATCGTTCCTTTAATTCGCCGTAGCTGATCGGTAATCTTTGGTAGCGCCGCGATCACCACTGAGGGATCCAACTCCAACCCCACCAATTCCACCGAACACTGAGGGGCGATCGACCAAATCACTGCTAGTGCCGCCGCACTGTTGTAGCCCAAGCCATAGCATACGTCCAAGATCCTGATTCGGGGACGTTCCTGGAGCGTCTGTGCCCGAGCCCTTGCGACTAGCTGGGTGGGTTCAACAAATTTAACTAGTGCTTCATCCCAAGCCCCGTGCAGACTGTGGAAATGCTCCCCGAAATCCGGAGACAAAAAAGTAGCCGATCCATCCGCTGTAACGTGAGGTTGCCAATAGTTAGAGGATGATTCAGCAGAAGACGACATGGGGAGCTATCTAGAATTCACTTGCCTAGACATCTTTCGGTCGTCTCCCAGAGCACAACTGGATAGATAGATCATCCACGCGACGCGCTTATGCAGTCAGCCTTTGCAGTGTGGTGATCAGCTCAACTTTGTCTACGGGCTTATCAAGGTAGGCATTTGCGCCCAACATTGTGCCCCAAGTTTTATCCACATTGGTGGTTTTGGTGGAACACATCACCACAGGAATATCCTTGCTGGTGGAGCCGTCTTGCTTAATTTCTCGGCACACTTCAAAACCACTTTGCCCAGGCAAAATAACGTCCAATAAAATAATGTCTGGGGTTTGGCTTTTTAGCCAAGATAATGCCTCTTCGCCGCTGCCGACACTGACTACTGCCATGCCTGCTTCTTGCAAATAAGTCGTTACTTGATTACGCTCAGTTTGGCTATCTTCAACAACAAGAACCGTACGCATAGACAACCTCAACGGGATGAAAAACAGCTAGGAAAAATAACAGGGAAGTTGAAAAAGTAACAGTTGCAATTACGCTCGTTAGGCTTAATCCCAAATAAATGTTAGCAGATCGGAGGATCCGCCTTTGAGGACTACACCTTAGGGTTGCTGCGATCTGGGAATGGGTAAAAACGGAAAAGAAATCGCAATAAATTTATCGACAGGGGTCGATAAACTGCCAGACCTGAGTAAAGCGTACCCAATATTTGCGAAGATCTAATAAAGCCCGCCCCTAAGCATTGCCAGGGTAAGGCTGGGGCGCCAGGCTGGGGTGCACGTTCTTTGCTCCCAGATACCGCTCCAGAACAGCGTTGATTTTGTTTTGCTCAACCGGCTTCCCTAAAAAGTCATTGGCACCGACCACTTTGGCTCGGACGCGATCAATGATGCCGTCGCTGCCGGTCAAAATCACAATGGGGATGTCGCGGAAGGTGGCAATACGGCGAATTTGAGAACAAATCTCGTACCCGTTCGCCACAGGCATAATCAGGTCCAAAAATATTAGCTGGGGTTTGCGCTCCAAAAGTTGAGTTAGGGCACGGGTGGAATCCTGAATGCAAAAGATCTCGTAGCCCGCTTCTTGCACAATGCGGGTCATGGTGTCGCAAATTTGTGGACTGTCATCAATACAGGCAACAATTCCATGGGAGTCAACCGTTTTGGAGCGGCGACGTTCTTTGTCGGGGGATTCCTTGATCGGGGGAGGACGATCCACGTCGCGATCGCCTCTGCCGGGACCCTGGGACAAGATCACCAGGTCGGCGGAGTCTTTGAGGTACCTAACACCAATCAGTTTGCGCTTGATGTAGGGCAGCAGTGACTGCATTAACTCTCCGGGAGATTTACCCATTCGCTTGGCAATTCCTCGAATATTGCTGCGACCATCGAGGGCGATCGCCAGTTTCTGATAAGTACTTTCTCCCAACGTGGCTTGGAGCTGGGAAGATTCTTTTACAACCAAGGCATGGTTAGGAGAAATCGGTCCAAGCCCAATCTTGCGCCAATTTGCCCACTCAACGGCGGCATTAGTCAACGGTAAATCACTGCTAATGGGCGTTGCCGCAATTTTTAAAATATCCAGAGGGTCGTAAGGCTCATAGGTCCAGTGCACATCTCCCTTAGTGTGTTGGTGATGAATAACATCAAACAAGATATCCTGCAAAACCCGTTCGATCACAATGGCAAAGGACTCCTTGTTAAGCACTTTGCGCTGTAGCAATACAAATATCAGCGTGTAATTCACACAATCAAAGTTATCTCCCTGACGGAGGGCAAATTTGCGCTGCTTCAGCTGAGGGCAAGACTGGGCGAGGTGGTGTAGAACGCGTCGGTTTCGATTTAAATTATCAGATGCCCAAAATACGCGCCCCAAACAAAAGTAAAGGGACCATTGAGGCGTTATGCTGCCGGTAATTAGCGCTTTCGACTCAATTAAAAGCTTGCCGGTGAATTTCTTTTCTGCAATTTGAGACAGTTGAATCTGCAACTCTCTAAGAACGGGAGGAGGGCTCATAGGTCTCTCGAAGAACGGAACATTAACGAGCGTGCACCCGGTTAATTATTGCGATGTCAAATAATCAAAAAACAGCCTGATGATTAGCTGATGAAAGTGTACTAGACACAATCTTTCAATTGGATCTATCTAAAGTAGATGCTAGTTAGCAACTGAAAAGTTAGGTGGATAGGGTGTATTGCTAATGCGTTGGCTTTCCATTCTGGAAACCTAGGAGTAGTGCACGCGGCGCACTAAACGCTGAGATAGTGTTTCTCCTCTAAACAAAGTATTGTTAAAACCCTGGGGAATATCGATGGCTGGAAACCAGTGATTTGAAATTTCATAGTGATTTGAAATTCAATCTTGCACGGGAATAACTGAAGGTTGATGGCGTTTCGTTATGAGTAATAAGTGATAAAGCCACGTAACAGACGTACCGCGTAAGGCTTATGGTTATAAGTCCCTATCTTACGAAATGAATTCTGTGCCCTAATAAAATTTATTGAAACTTATGAAAATTGTTGAGGCTTAGTAACACTGCTGTTAATGGTGGTTACGGAGGCTGCGGGATGGAGTGTTTCGTCAGGATTAAGAGTTGGCAGCTTGAGTCGCGGCTTCTTCCAGGTTTAGGAACAATACCGTTGACTCTAATGCTTCTCCGTTGACCTGTGATGAGGGAGTTGTGGGGAACTCAACCACTGCCGCGAACTGGGCTAGGGAGATGATGGGGGTTTGGTTGGGGATGCTAGGAATGGTGCGTACCTGCGATCGCGACACTTCCAACAAATCCGGTGGCGCATCGACGGGAATACCACACAGGTTTCCATTGCTTTGGCGGGCAACCACCAGGAAGCGAGGTTCGCCGTCACGGCTTGAGGGGGCTTCAGCGCTGGGCTTCGCTAGGGCGTGTAAATTTAAAACGCGGATAATTTGTTGGTCCAGATGAATCAAGCCCGTTTGCCCTAACCCTGGCGTGTGAAGCGGGGGACAATGAATGACCTTAGCGATCGCTGGCATGGGCAAAGCGAGGGTGTAGCCGCCCACGTTAAAAGCAATAATGCGGAACCGGTCAGACTGTTGGGCTGGCGATCGCTCAGTCTGGGAGCCGGGAAGGGCGATTACAGGAGTCAGGGTAGGCATAGAATTAGCCCCCGATAGGGACACAAGCTCTAAATACTAGGATACACAGTGCTTCCACTAGCTTGCCCCCGCCGTCAGAAAAAACGTCAGTAAAGTCCTCAAAATCTTTAAGACAGCATCTTAAACGTCCTGACAAAAAAGCCCTGTACAGGACTGATACAACCCCCCTACAGGACTAGCTATTAAAAGGAGGCTTTTCGTCAAATATTCTTGTGCTTTCAGGGCGTGTATTTCCCTTTGGATTGACCATCTACGCTGCATGGATGACACGCCCCAGCAACCGCTATGTGCAGTTAGCTACTGGTAATTCACGATGCGTGCGAAATCGGCTGGAGCCAGACTTGCACCGCCGACCAAAGCGCCATTAATCTCCGGCTGCGCCATAATTTCGTCCACATTTCCAGGTTTCACCGAACCACCATATTGAATGGTCATATCCTGGTTGGACAACTGACTACGAATGACCCCAATGACCCGATTCGCTTCTTTGGCATCGCAGGTATCGCCGGTACCGATCGCCCAAATCGGCTCGTATGCAATGACCAAGTTCTTCTGGTCAACGCCTTCTAGTCCTTCCTTGAGCTGCTGAATAATGTGGGCTTCCGTTTCCCCGGCATCGCGCTGCGCTTTCGATTCGCCCACGCACAAAATGGGGGTCATTCCCGCTGCCTGCACTGCCTTAAGACGGAGGTTGACGGTGGCGTTGGTTTCGCCAAAATACTCCCGACGTTCGCTGTGCCCAATGATGACGTAGCGGACGCCAATTTCCGTCAGCATATCGCCAGAAATCTCTCCGGTGTAGGCGCCATTGGCTTCCCAGTGCATATTCTGAGCGCCTATGTGAATGCGGCTACCGTGCAGATTTTTGGATAGGATGCTGAGGTTGGTGAAAGGAACACACAGGACAATGCCGCGATCGCCAGGCGTGTCGCTCACTTGCTCCACAAAGCCCTGTAAAAACTCCAGGGTTTCCCGCTGGGTTTTAAACATTTTCCAATTGCCTGCGATGACGGTCTTAGCCAAGGTTCTAGTCCTAAAGTGGGTCTTCTTATTTATTTGCTGTAAATAAAGCTATCGGCCCAGGCGACTTGGGTCAATGGAAGTCGAGGTTTGAAAGCAGTTTGTTCATTCAAATTAAGGCTATTCACTTAGCCACACACCTTGAGATGTTATGGGTTTAGTGATTGGAGTAACTGGCGGCATCGGCACGGGAAAAACTACCGTGACAGATTTTTTGCACCAGCGTTACGAGTGCAAAATTTTAGATGCGGATGTGCTGGCTCGCGAGGCGGTGGCACCCGGTAGTGAAGGATTAGACGCGATCGCCCGTCGTTATGGACTAACGATGTTGCGCCCCGATGGCACGTTAGATCGATCGCGGTTGGGACGGTTGGTTTTTGATCAACCGCGTGAGCGGAAATGGCTGGAGCAATTGATTCACCCTTGGGTGCGCAACGCCCTAGAAGCGGGGATGAAAACCTGGCGCGATTCCACCGTGCCTAATGCTCCGCCGCTAATTTTGGCTATTCCCCTGCTCTTTGAAGCAAAGCTGGAATATTTGGTGGATGAAATTTGGGTGGTTACCTGCGAGGAAGCGGTGCAGCGGCAGAGAATTATGGAGCGCGATTCTTTGGAGATTGCCGATGCCCAACGGCGCATTGATGCCCAAATGCCCCTGGCTCAAAAGTGCGATCGCGCAAACGTTGTGATCCAGAACAACGACAGCCTCCCAACCCTGCGTCATAGTGTTGATATCACTTATCAGCGTCTTCGGTTAATTGACCAAAAACACTGAAAACCTGCAGCAAATTTGGTTGCGGCTTAGCACACAAAATCATGCTAATTTTGGATTGTGCGGATAAGATTACGAAATCTTTACGCGATCAGGTGTGCAAAAGAAATTTTACGTCCCAGTTGGGCATATTATTTCAGGCAAGAATGTCTATGGTTTAGTGATTCACTGGACTCTTTTCAAGGTTCTGCTGACCAAAATTCGCAAAGTTATCCAACTGAATTTCCAGTATAGGTAGCAAAGCAAATCGCTCGCCCGTCGCTTTTAATCTCCGTCTCGATACCCGTTCTGCTTAAGCCCTCCGTCGGGCTACGCACTGTCAAGTAAAACGTCTATTGGGAGAAGCGGCCATGCTTGTTTCTACTAAGTTGTTCTTCAATTTCATCAGCCACTGCGATGCATTCCGTCATCGTCACAGTGACATAAAGTCTTTATTGCCGTCGACTCCAGAGAAGATCGTTTCAAGTCGGATTCGTCGAGCTGAAATATAGCGTTAGCAGCAAAATTACGACAGCTTAAACACGTTTTCTAAAGCCAGATTCCCAAGTTCTGTGGTCTCTTGGTTTGTTCAGTGTGCCCTTTACAGCGCCTGATCCGATCCTTTGCGTTCAGCATCTCCTTGGCGGTGCTGTAAAGGTCCTGCGCGGAAATCACCTGAGCAAAGGAGCTAATGAAAACTTTTACTCGGCTAATTAGGGACTGATAGACGCTGTTGAGGGTCTACTCCCTGATTTTCTTTCTTTAAATCCAATTCTTTAAACGTAAAGTTCGTGGCTTATTCGCCAACTCACGCACAAGCAATCTACGTCTTAAGAGGATAGCAGCTTGTCCACGGATATGCGTGTATCAAAAACAACTCTTTAATTACTTCTTTACATTCCGTCTGTTTTCCGGCGATCACTCCACTCTAGCCTCACTCACCATCACAACATCAAGGTTCTTCTCCCATGCCAGCACAAGCTCCTTCCATCACCCTCGGTCTACCGGCGGAAACTAACTACCATGAGGCTTTCGATTTAACGGTCACCCTCGATAACGCGTCAACCCCAGGCAGTGGTGACATTGGCTATGGTCCTTATGTTGACCTATTTATCCCACCTACAGTGGAGGGAGTTCCTGCGTCGGCTGACTACCTAGGCTTGTCCCTGGCACCAATTCAGACCTTCACGTGGGACGCAACGCTTCAAGACTGGAGTCCTGCTTTAGATCCAGATGCAAGGGTTCATCCCCTGAGTCGATTTGATGATCCTGCTAATGCCAATGCAATTTTGCCGCCGGATGGGGCGGTTCTGGGATTAGCGGATGGTACGGAATGGCGGGTATATCAGCTTCCGTTTGGTAGCTTTACGCCAGAGCAGCCGGAGGCAAAGTTGACCTTTGCTGGAGCCACTCTTGATTCAACGCAGGCTAAGATTCAAGCCCAGGGAGGCTACATCTTTGGGGATACGCCGACTGGGAGCAATGGGCCCATCCGCACATCTACAGTGTCTGAGGCTAACGTTGAAGCGCGAATTTATAAGCTGACTAAGGAGTTGGATGCGCCGGAGAGCGAAACCGCGACGGGGGCCAACTTTCCGGTCATTTACACGCTGACGGTTGATGTTGACCAAGACGTTCAAATCACAAACTTGGTCATTAATGATACGTTGCCCGATGAGTTTCAGTTTTTGGGCATAGAGTCCATCACAGCGCCCTCTGGAACGACCGTGACCACGGTTACCAGTCCCGATCCTGCGGATACTAGTACCAATCCTCCTGATGCGGATACGGATGAAAATGACACGCTGTCCTTCAGCATTGATCAGGTCACTGGAGCAAGCGGTAGCTCGGGAGATGTGGTCATTAAGTACAAGGTCTACGTACCTCAAACTTTCGATGGCACCACTGCTCCTGGGGACCAGATCTTGGATCCCAATACTGGGGAATTTAAGAACTCAGAGAATACAGCGACGGCTAATGCGGGTACGACGGCCACTGTTGCTTTTAAGGATTTGGAAGGCAATAACGATGGGCAGTTTTATGATGCCAGCGGTAATGTCGGCAGCGAAACCCTGACGAAGAAGTTTGATGGAGGTGATGCGCCTAAGGTCACTTTGGAAGATCAGTCGATCGCCATCCAAAAGTCCGTAGCGGGCAGTGCTGTTCCTGGGAATAACCTGACCTACACCCTGGACTTCCAAATCTCCGACTACTTCAATTTTGACGACATTGTTATCGACGATGTTTTCTCCGACGGTCAGCGCCTCAACGATAATTCCGTCACGTTGGAAGTTACAGGTGATCCAAACGCAGGGGACAACATCAATATTTCCCTTCCCCTGTCCGCTAACTTTATTAAAACGGTGCGGGAGCGGGCTAACTCGTCGGACCCTGCTATACGTGGTGACAGGAATGTTGACACCAATTCGGATGGAATCGCAGGGGACCAGCTCTTTGATGACGCACTCAACAAAGACGGTTCAACCCGCCTGGAGTTGCGCCTTTCTGACATCATCACTGCCGCGGGCGGCTCGGGATTGCTAAACGGTGGCGGTCCCCTGGTCGGAAAAATTACCTACACCACAGAAGTTCAGCAGGAATTTACCGACCTGCACCTGCTGACTTCGGATGGATTCACTAGCGACCCGAGTGTGGACGCAACGGACCGGCTGTTTAGCGACGCTCGAATTACTGGGACTGTTGTTGACTCTGGTGGTGGAAGTCTAGGCGGCAACCGCGTTACTGATGACACCAAGACAGACACTAAGGTGCCGGAGCTGCCGAATCCTATTAAGCGGGTTTATGCGGTCAACGGTGTTGCCATTGAAAGTGACGCCGATCAGCTTGGTTTCTCCATTGATGAAGAAAGCGACACTCTTTCTAGTGGGGCTAAGAAGCTACAGCGGGTGAAGGTGGGGGATTTGGTGACCTACCGCATCACCATTTCTGATATTCCGTCTCCCGACGCTGAAAATTTCCAGATTATTGATTATCTGCCGTTGCCCATCTACGACGTGGATAATTCCACCGATGGTATTGGCAATGGCACGACGGTTGCTCTTCCGTCCTCGCTGCCGACCCCAGGGGCTGGACAGGTGGCGGTTCCGACAGCCGGACAGTTTGCTTTTGGACCAGATCACACTTTGTATGGTCAAACTCAGGCCACTGCTGAAGGCGCAACGCGGACGCTGGAAGACGATTTGACTGGGACAATTACTGCCATTGCGGGGAATGAAAACCGCTTTACACTGGATTTCGGCAAGTTCAATAACATCACCACCGAGTCTGGAACTCTGGATATTTTGGTGACGGTGCGGGTTGAGGATGAGGCGTTTGACGATCGCCTATTTCTAACCAACCAGGCGCTGATTGCTTACGACAACACCGAGGCTCAGGAAGTCCCCCAGGAAACCATTGTGCGGGTGGAAACCTTGCAGCCGGTGCCGGTGATTGAGAAAAGTCGGCAAGAAGTGCGTCAGGGGATTGATGCAGCCGGTGCTGTTAACACCACGGTGATTGCGGATAATCGCCCTGATGCTGGCGACTATGTTGATTTTGAGGTGACCGTTACCAACGCTGGGGGTAACAGTATCTATGACCTGGTGGTGGCGGATATTCTGCCGGAAGGGTTTGTGGTTGACCCGAGCGAGCTGAATTTCTCTGTCGCGTTGGGTAATGGTGCTGCGGTTTCCTACAAGGCTGGGGATGATTCTGGATCGGCGCTGGATTTTGCGGCGAATCCTGGGGATGCGATCGCCACCTTCTTCAACGAAAGCCAAGGTATTCGCATTGAGGACGACAACGGCACTGCTGATGAGCTGAAGCGCGGTGCTGTGGATCCCGGGCGCGATATAACGGGCGCAGCGGTGAATAACGGTTCTAACGAGCTGATTATTAAATACACCTTGAAGGTCAGTGACGATGGCTTTGTTCAGGGGCGCTATGACAACGAAGCGCGGATTCTGAACTTTGCTGGTATTGAAGGTGGTAACAACTATGCCCCCACTAAGGGGAGTCCATCGATCGCTGGAGGTGGTACCAGGTCTGACATTAGCGATACGGCGCGGACGGACTTTGCACGTCCGGAAATTACCAAGGCGGTGGTGGACACCAGCGTTGATACGGCGGGTAACGACAAGCTAAACGACGTCACCATTGGTGAGACGGTTCAGTACCAAATTGATATCACCCTGCCGGAAGGAAAGTACGAAAATGTGGTGCTGACGGACGTTCTGCCGGAAGGATTTGAGCTGGTTCAGGTGGATAGCGTTACCCAGATTTCTGGGGATACTGACAAGCTGATTACCAATGTTTCCGGTTCTAATGACACCTTCAATGCCAGCAATATTGCTGCAAATTCCGTTATCCCTGATCCCAGTAATCCTCGGGAGTTGGAATTCAATTTTGGAACTGCGGTTGATAACCAGAACCGGGATGATGGGACGCCGGAGGTTGTTCGCATTCTTTACACGGCGCGGGTGTTAAATGATGCGGCGAATAATGATGGTGACACTAAGGATAATTTGGCGCAGTTGGCGTGGCGATCGCGTCAGCCCGACGGCAGCACCGAGAACAATCTAGTCGACGTCAGAAATGCGAACCGTCGCACCGATGAAGTAACGGATCGGGTGACGGTGGTGGAACCGACCTTGACCCTGGACCAGTCGGTGATTGTGCGGACTCCGGGGGATCCCATTGATAACGATAACCAGGGTAACCCTGGGGATTTGGTGACCTACACCCTGGTCATTGATGGCACCGCTTCTTCCGGTGATGCCTTTGATATTGACCTCAGCACGGTCTTCCCTGGACAGTTTATTCCCGACACATCGAACCCGATTACGATTGAAAATTCTGGGACGACGGTGACTGGGGTGACGGCGGCGGATTTTGAGCTGACCACCAACAGCGGCGGCAACCGCGAGCTGGGCATTGCAAGTGGTGCCAATGTGGATGTGTTGGCGGGTCAGAAAATCACCCTGACGGTGACCGGTACGATTTCTGACGCGGCGGTTGATGGGCAGGGCTTGTCTAGCGCGTCCACTTTGAATTGGACTAGCCTAGACGACGCTGATAACACCCCCAATGCCAACGAGCGAACGGGGGCAGGTGGAATCAATGACTACCAAACCACTGCCGATGCGCCCATCGATGTGGATGGTATTGACGCGACGCTGATTAAGTCGATTCCTTCCACCAGTGAGCCTTTAACTCAGGATCCGACGGACTCCACTACGGCTGGTACCCCTGGAGCGATCGGTGAAGTGGTGACCTATCGATTGGCGGTGAAGCTACCGGAAGGGGTCACCAACGATATAACAGTGACCGATTTAATTCCCGATGGGCTGCGGTTTGTGAATGGTTCGGCCAAGCTGGTGACGGAGCTGGATGGCGTGACCTTTGATGGTTCGGTGGTGGCCGCTGGGCAGACGCCGGGTTCTGATCCGGGATTGGCTAACGATTCGTCGCTGGCGGTGACGCCCACCAATGTGACCGGTGGACAGGAGCTGCAGTTTAGTTTTGGCGGTACTCAGATTGCTGGAGATAACGACCCCAGCGATGACACGTTCTATATCGAGTACCAGGCGGTGGTTGAGAACGTCGCAGGGAACCAGGATGGGGCTTCGCCAACCACTCTGAAGACTCCGGCACAGCTGGTGTTTGATGATGTGAGTGGTAGTCCTGTTCCGGCGATCGCCTCCAACGAGCCTGAGCTATTGGTAACAGAGCCGTTGCTGGTGTTGGAAACGCGGATTTTGGATCAGTCGGGCACGCCTCAGGATGCGGATGATTCCACCACCGGCGGCTCTAGCCCTCCGGTTAGCGTTACTCGCGGTGATCGTGTCACTGTTGAAATTGAAATTGCGGCCCCCAGCGGCGATGACTTTGATGGTCCTGCCTTTGAAGTGGCGCTGCAAAATAGCTTGCCTGCGGGATTGACCTTCGACGGCAACTTGCTGAGCATTGCCGGACCCACGCCCACGTCTCTAACCTATGACTCCCTCAATAATCAGATCGTGGGTAACTTTGACCTGATTCGCGATGGGGAAACGGTGCGGATTCGCTATGACGCGATCGTGGATAACAACGCGCCTGCCAGCATTGCCGATACGGCATCCATTACCTACACCAGCCTGCCGAATACCGATGCTAACGAGCGGACCGGTGCTGATGGCGTGGGCGGTTCGCTGAATGATTTTGCGGCGACTGACCCGGCGAATATTTTGATCAATACGCCGCCGGAGACCGATGATGCGGTTTATAACAACATCGCCCCCGGTAGCACCACGCCTTTAGATGTGGATGGCGTTGCTCCGGTTTCGGGTAATAAATTGGGCGGTTCTGATCCAGATACTGGCGACTCGGTGCAGGTGTTTATTATCAACACTTTGCCTCCGGCAGATCAGGGACAACTGCTGTTTGATAACGACGGCAATCCTAGTACCCCCAGCGTGCCTGTCACCGTGGGCCAAGAAATTCAGCCTAGCGATTTAAACCGGCTTGAGTTTCAGGCGTCATCCGGATTTACCGGCACTGAATTTACCTATGTGTCTCGGGATACGGTGGGGGCAACGGACCCTACCCCGGCGACGGTATTTTTGACCCCTGGTAGCAATCTACCGCCGGATACGGAAAGCGTGACCCGGTTGGTGAAGCCCGGCGAAACTCTTTCTCCCGTTTTGCCTGCCACGCCGCCTAACGGTGAGCCTCCCTACGGTACCGACGCTGATGGCACCGTTACTGGCTACCGGATTGTGTCTTTGCCCGATGCCACCGACGGCAAGCTGTTCTTTGATGCAAATAACGACGGCACTCTGGACCCCGGCGAGGAGGTTACTAATCCCGGGTTGACGATTCCTGAAGACCAAATTGATCGCCTCGATTTTGTGGCGGCACCTACCTTCGATGGCGGCTCCTTTGATATTGCGGCGGTGGATGACGACGGCTTCCCCGACCCCACTCCCGGCACTGTTACTTTGCAGTCGCCTCCGGAAACTACGGGCGATCGCCAAACGGTCATCCCGGGACAGGTGGTTCCCCTGACGAATTTGCAGAGTTCCGCTGCTGGTTCTGACCCTGACGGCACGGTAACCCAGTACCGCATTAAGGACATCAGCGGCATTGAAGCCTCCGATGGGGTGCTGTACTTGGGGACCGTTAGCCCATCAACCCGGATTCAACCGGACCAGGTGCTGACTGCGGCGGACCTGGACAATTTGGTGTTCGATACTGGCGCTGGGTTCAATGGTGCGAGCTTTACCTTTGCGGCGATCGATAACAACGGCAATGAGGACCAAACCCCAGCAACTTTCACCCTAAACACCCCGCCTAACACTGAGGATGCGGTGGGTGAGCTGAATAGCAACGACGTGCTGCAACTATCGGTGGCAGCTAGTGGTACCACTCCCAATACGGTGGTTCCTCTGGCGGCGGGAAACGACCCCGATGGCACCGTGGATAACTACCGCATTGATGTCAGCACCATCACTGAGGGCAAGCTGTTTATTGGCGACCCCACTGGTACCCCTGGCTCTTTCCAGGAAGTGACTGGATCCAACAACACTATTCCCGCTACGGATTTGTCCAACCTGTATTTCCAGGCGGATGGTGATTTTGTGGGTGGTGTGGAGATTGAGTATGTGGCGATCGATAATCGCAGTGCTGAGGATCCTACCCCTGGGGTGATTTACCTCAATGAGCCCAACAGCAATGTGCCGCCAGAGACGGTGAACGAAGAGGGCGTTGTGCCGGTGGAGGGAACCCTGCCGTTGACTCCCGCTAACGGGATTTCCCTGGGCGGTAATGATCCTGATGGGACCGTCACCAATTTCAAAATTACTGAGCTGCCCACCACTGGTCAGCTATTTCTGACCAGCGACCTCTCGACGCCGCTGGTCTTGAATGCAACGATCGCCCCATCGGATATCAACAATGTGGTGTTTGTGGCGGACGACCCGGCATCCTTTGCGGGGGATGAATTTAAGTATGCGGCGATCGATGACAACACACCCAATCCGGCGGAAGATGCGACCCCGGCGACGGTGAAGCTAACAACGCCGCCCCAAACCGGCGGTGGCAGTCAGTCGATCGCCCCCGGAGTAGCAACGTTACTCAATCAGTTCCCTGCCGATTCTCAAGACCTGGGTAACGACCCCGATGGCGCTGTGGATGGGGTGACGAATCCCAACGGTGTGGCGCGGTATCAAATTACCTCCCTGCCGCAAAGTTCTGACGGTGTGCTGTATCTAGGGAACCCGGCGGACTCCAGCAGCCAGGTGGTCAGCCAGGGGCAACAGTTAACCGAAGCCCAGCTGCGGACCCTGCATTTTGAAGCGACCTCCGGTTTTGACGGCGGTTCCTTCACCTTTGCGGCGGTGGATGAAGAGGGCACCATTGATGCCACCCCGGCGACCTATGTGTTGAACGGTCCTCCGGAAACGGAAGATGCCATGGGTAAGCTAGCCCCCGGCACCTTTATTGAGCTGGATAGTTCGGCCATGACTGAGGCGATCGCCCCCGGCTCCGATGCGGACGGCACCGTGGTGTCTTACCAAATCGACCTCTCGAGCTTCCCCGCTGCCCAGGGCACATTATCGGTGGGTAGCCCGGCCGCCGGTGCCCAGCCCATTCAGCCCGATGGCGGCAGCGGCACCATTGCTACCATTCAAGCGGATCAGCTTGACGACCTGTACTTTAGCGCCACCGGCAATTTCACCGGAGTGGCTATCAGGTACTCCGCTGTAGATGACAGCGGCAATGTGGACCCCACCCCCGGCACCATCACCCTGGTTCCCGCCAACGGTAATCTGCCCCCCGACACCGTATCGCGGACTCAGCTAGTGCCGGACGCTAATCCGGTGCAAGTTACTGGACTAAGCGGGTCTGATCCTGATGTGTCCCTGGGCGACTCGGTTACCCAGTACGTGATTACCAGCCTGCCGGATCCCAGCGATGGTCAACTATTCATTGGTGACCCCAATGGCGGCGGCGGCACGGTTTTGGATCCCTCCACTCCGCTGACACCGGCCCAACTGGCTGATGTGTATTTCCAGCCCACCGGCACCTTTAACGGCGGTACCTTTACCTACGCTGCTGTGGATAGCAATGGTGCCCAGGATCCCTCTCCCGCTGTGGTGCAGCTAACTGCGCCGCCGGATACCCAAGACGGTAATCAGCTTGTAATTCCGGGACAGCAGGTTCCTTTGACTAACCTGACCCCGGGTTTTGGTACGGACCCCGATGGTTCTGCCGCTAGCTTTGAAATTGTTGACCTCAGCGGTATTGCAGGTACTGACGGCAAGCTGTTCCTCGGTTCCGTGGATCCTGCCAACGAGGTCACCGCCGGGCAAATTATTCCTGCTAACCAGATTAATAATTTGGTGTTTGAGGCAGAGAGTGGCTTTGATGGTGCAAGCTTTACCCTGCGGGCGATCGATAACGATGGCAACCCGGACCCTTCCCCCGGTACCTTTACTCTCCAGGCTCCTCCCAATACCAACGATTCCATTGGTGTCGTTGCCCCTGGTTCCGATACTCAACTAACCGCGCTCTCCGCTCCGAATACGCCGTTGACTGAAGGTAATGACCCCGATGGGAGCGTTGCCAACTACGTGATTGACCTGAGCACCTTGCCGGAAGCGGCTGATGGGGTGCTGTATCTGGGTGATCCTGGGTCGGGTGGCACGCCGATTAACGGCAGCAACAATACAGTTCCGTTCGGGGACTTGGATGAGCTTTATTTCCGGGCTGACTCCAATTTCGATGGCGGCGTTGCCATTAATTACACCGCCGTGGATAACGATGGAAATGCTGACCCGACGCCGGGTACGATTTTCCTCAACCCTACGAACAACAGCAATATTCCGCCGAATACGGTTGATGAAGCGGGCGTCGTACCGTCTTCTGGTCAACTGCCGCTTACCGTCGCGAACGGGGTTGATTTGGGCGGAAGCGATCCTGATGGCACGGTCAGTCGGTTTAAGATCCTGACCTTGCCATCGAACGGCAAGCTGTTCCTGGGGGATCCCTCCGACCCGTCCAATGAGGTGGCGCTCAACTTAGAAATTGACCGGGGTGATATCGATCAGCTGGTGTTTGTTGCCAACGACCCCGGCTCTTTTGATGGTGCTCAGTTCACCTATGCGGCGATCGATAATGACGCGGCTCAGGATCCGACGCCAGCAACGGTAATCCTAACCACGCTCCCCGAAACCGGTGGTGGTAAGCAGCTAATTGCCCCCAACGCGGCGGTGCAGTTGAATCAGTTCCCGGCTAACGCTGTGGATTTGGGGAATGACCCTGACGGTGCTGTGGATGGGGTGGCTAACCCCAATGGTGTGGTGGAGTATCAGATTATTTCTGTTCCCAACACTTCTGATGGTTTGCTGTACACCGGAGACCCCTCCGACTCTGCCAGTCAGGTGGTGACGCCGGGGCAGCGGTTTACGGAGGCGCAGCTTCGGGGATTATTCTTTGATGCGGCTTCCACCTTTGATGGTGGCTCCTTTGAGTACGCTGCTGTTGATGAGGAGGGTTCCATTGACCCCACTCCGGCGGTGTATGAGCTGAATGGTCCCCCGGATACTCCCGATGCTACGGGACGGGTGGCTCCTGGTTCGGCGATTGAGCTGGATGATAGTGGTGCGATGACCTTGGCGATCGCCCCCGGCACCGATGTAGATGGCACCGTTGTGCAATATCAGCTTGATGTCAGCGCTTTGCCCAGCGCCCAAGGACAATTCTTTGATGGCGATCCCACCAGTGGCGGTAGTACACCTTTAACTCCAGTCGGTGGTTTTATCACTATTAGCGCGGCTCAGCTTAGCACCCTGTATTTCAACGCTGCCGCTGGATTTACCGGGATTAGCGTGCCTATTCAGGCGATCGATAACGATAGCAATGTGGACCCCACTCCCGGCACCATCACCTTGATTCCCAATACAGGAGGGAACTTACCGCCTGATACGGATTCCACCAGTCAGCTGGTACCTGATAGTGACCCCATTACCATCAATAATCTGGGCGGTTCTGATCCTGACTCGGGCGACTCGGTTACCGGTTACACCATTACCAGCTTGCCTGACCCCGATGCGGGTGTGCTGTACCTGGGCTCTGTGGATGCCAGCAATGTGGTCAATCAAGGTGATGTGATCTCGGCGGCGGATATTGGCACTTTGGTCTTTGATCCCACCAATGATTTCCAGGGGGCGACCTTTACCTACGCCGCGATCGATGCCAATGGTCCTCTCCAGGATCCGTCTCCTGGTGTGGTGCAACTGACGGCACCACCGGAAACCACAGGCGGCTCTCAGCTGGTGATTCCGGGTGAAACGATTCCGTTGACTAATTTGAGCGATAGTCTCGGCAGCGACCCTGATGGCACCGTTGATAGCTACAGGATTACTAACCTAAATGGCGGTGCGAATGTGCAGGGGCGCGACGGTACGCTGTACCTTGGCTCCGTTGATATTGCTAATCAGGTGACCCAGGGGCAGATTATCCCGGCGAGCCAAATTGATGATCTGATTTTCGTTACCGATAACCGTTTCAATGGTGCTCGCTTCCTATTTGCAGCTATTGATAACGACGGCAATCAGGATCCGACGCCGGCGATTTTTGATTTGCAGGCACCGCCGGACACTAACGATGCGATCGGCAATATCAACCCCGACACCGAGGTTCAGCTTACGGCTTTGCCTGCACCTGGTACGGCGCTGACTAATGGCTCTGACCCTGACGGTAGCGTTGTTAGCTACAACATCGATCTCAGTACTCTGCCTGATGTGGCCGATGGGGTGTTGTTCTTGGGTGACCCCAGTGGCTCCGGCGTTCCGGTGGATAACACCAATAACACCGGCATTACTGACCTGAGTGAGCTGTATTTCAAGTCGGCGCTGACTTTTGATGGAGGGGTAGCGATCGACTATGTTGCCGTGGATAACGAGAACAATGTTGATCCATCCCCCGGCACGATTTATCTCAATCCTTTGGGCTCCAATATTCCGCCCACCACGGTGGATGAAGTGGGTACGGTGCCCCCCTCTGGTACGTTGCCCCTTAGCTCGGCTAATGGCATTGACCTCGGTGGTAATGACCTGGATGGTACCGTTCCAACCTTCCGTATTACTTCGTTGCCCCCCGATGGAAAGCTGTATGTGGGTGACCCGTCGGGTGGTGATTTGGTTGCGATTAACCGGGAAATTCCGGCGGCGGATATTGGCACCTTGGTTTTTCAGGCGGATGACCCTGGCACCTTTACCGGTTCGCAGTTTACCTATGCGGCGATCGATGACGATGGCGCTGTGGATGCTACTCCGGCAACGGTTCGCCTGACGGTTCCGCCCGTCACCGAGGGGAGTGAGCAGAGCGTCGCACCGAGCCAGTCTGTGTTGCTGGATCAGTTCCCTGCCACCATCGGCTCTGACCCCGACACTCAAGTTGGTGAGCCTGATGTGGAATCTTTCCGCATTACCTCGCTGCCCGATAGTGCAGATGGTTTGCTTTACCTAGGCAACCCGAGCTTGTCCAATAGCCGTTTGCTGAATGCCGGTGATGTGCTGAGTGAGGTGGAGTTACGCAGTGTCTTTTTTGAGGCTGCGTCTACCTTTGATGGTGGTTCTTTCCAGTACGCGTCTATTGATAACGAGGGCGATCAGGATGCGACGCCTGCGACCTATATTCTGAATGGTCCGCCCGAAACGGAGGATGCTCTGGGAGAGGTGAACGCTGGGAATGCGATTCAGCTTAGTAGCTCTGCTATGACTCAGGCGATCGCCCAGGGCACCGACCCCGACGGCACCGTTGAGCAGTATCAAATCAACGTCAACAGCTTGGGGACTCAAGGGCAGTTCTTCGATGGCGACCCCAATGGTGGTGGCACGCTGCTCACTCCGAACAGCAGTGGCTTTATCACGATTAATCAGTCTCAGCTCAGCACCCTGTTCTTTAATGCCGACGCTGGATTTACTGGGGTTAATGTTCCTTACCAGGCGATCGATAACGACGGCAATATTGACCCCACGCCAGGCTTAATTCAGCTGGTGCCCACCGGCAGCAATTTGCCCCCAGACACTACGGGCTCTACCCAGGTTGTGGAAGGTACAACGCCGGTTAATGTGAATTTGCCAGGCGGTTCTGACCCTGAGGGTAATATCCAGGGCTATGTGATTAAGACCCTGCCTGATGCCAACGAAGGCACGCTGTATCTGGGCGATCCCACTCAGCCGGGTGCGGTGGTGATTGACCAGAACTGGATTGATAACAACCAGATTCTGCCCGGCGGTTTGAGCAATGTGTTCTTCGAGCCGAAGCCTGGGTTTGATGGGGATGCCTTTACCTACGCCACGGTGGATGACCAGGGTGTTGAGGATCCCACCCCCGCAACGGTGACCTTGACCACGGTGCCTCAAACCAACGAGGTGCTGGATGAGGTGGCTCCGGGTAACACCATCACCATTGACGGTGTCTTCCCCAGCGATCCTTCTGTCACCACGCCTCCCGGTGGTACCGACCCCGATGGCAGCGTGGTGGAGTTTGAAATTACTAGCTTGCCTACGGGTGGCACTATCGGCGGTGTGTTGAACTTCAACGGCAATCCGGTTTCCATTGGCGATAAGATTCCTGCGGCTCAAATTGGCAATTTGCAGTTTGTTGCGGGTAGTGGCTTTACCGGCACTAGCTTCGAATATGTGGCGATCGATAACGATGGCAATCCGGAGCCCACCCCCGGCACTATCACTCTGCGACCGGAAACTACCGCTGGTCCTCCTGACACTAAGGATGCTTCGGGACGGTTGAATCCTGGCACGTCCATTGAGTTGGATAGTGGTTCTATGGCGATCGCGATCGCCCCAGGTACTGATATTGCTCCCGGCACCGTTGAGGAGTATCAAATTGATCTCTCCAGCTTCCCGGCGGCTCAGGGCACTCTGTCTATCGGCTCCGGTGGGGCACCTTTGACCCCCGATAGTGGCTCTCCGAATGTTGCCACTATCACCGCAGCACAGCTCGGCGACCTGTTCTTTAATGCCACTAACGCCTTTACCGGTGTGGCGATTCAGTATGCGGCGGTGGATAACGACGACAACGTTGATCCCACCCCCGGCACCATCACCCTGGTGCCCACCAACGCTAACTTGCCGCCGGATACCACGGATGCCCGGCAGCTAGTGGAGGGCACTGCGGCGGTACAGGTCGGCAGCCTAGCGGGTACTGATCCTGATACGGGTGATTCGGTGGCTGAGTTTGTGATTAAGACTTTGCCGGATCCCACGGATGATGGTCAGCTCTATATCGGTAATCCCGATGCGGGTCCAGCGACCCTGGTGGATGCGAGCTACATTGCCTCCAACAACTTGACGCCGGCGGATATTGCCAATCTGTTCTTTAAGCCTGAGTCTGGGTTCGACGGAAGCACCTTTACCTATGCGGCGATCGACCAGCGGGGTGCGGAGGATCCCACCCCGGCGACGGTACAACTGCTGATTGCGCCCACCACCGACGATGTTCTAGATAGCGCCCCGGTTGATTCCGTTATCAATTTGGATGGCGTAATTCCGGGAACGTCCGTGAATGCTCAGCTGGGTGGTGCTGATACCGACGGCAGAGTGGATCGGTTCATTATCGAAACGGTGCCCGACCCGGCGGATGGTGAGCTATTTCTTGGCGATCCGCGCAGCAGCGGCGCAGTGCGATTGGCGGCGGGTGATTCGGTTCCAGCAAATCGCATCGATGAGCTGTTCTTCGAGTCCACTACCAGTTTTAACGGCACTTCCTTCACCTATCGGGCTGTTGATAACGACAACAACCCCGACCCCACCCCGGCAACGGTGACCCTAAATGCACCGCCAGATACCACCAGCGGTCGCGGATCTTTGGCGCCCAGCACGTCCATCCAAATCGGTGGCACCGAGATGGAAGTGGCGATCGCCGCCGGAAACGACACGGATCCGACCAGCAGCGCCTTGACCTACACGGCACCGGCAGATTTGGTGTACCGCATCGAAACCCTGCCTGACTCCTCTGCTGGTCAGCTAGTGCTCGGTGACCCCAGCGCTGGCAGCACAACGCCGGTTACCCAGGGTCAAGAGTTAACGCCTACTCAGCTACTAAACGAGCTGTTCTTCCAGGCAGGTCCCAACTTTAACGGTTCTACTCAGTTCACCTACGCGGCGATCGACCAGCTGCGGGAAGTGGATGCAACACCGGGTGTGGTGGTGCTGAACTCCTTGGGTGCCCCTGATACCAACGGCGGCAGCCAGAATATTGCCCCCAACTCCACCTCCACTCTGGATCTGCCCAGCATCATTGGTACCGATAACGATGGCACCGTGGAGACCGTTCGCATCACCAGTCTGCCCGATGGCGCTGATGGGGTGCTATACCTCGGACCTCCCGGAAATAACAACGCCATTACCCTGAATCAGGAAATCCCTGTGGATCAGCTCCCGAACTTGGTGTTCGAAGCGACTCCTGGATTTGATGGTGGTGAGTTTACCTATGCGGCGATCGACAACGATGGCTTGGTGGATCCCAGCCCGGCAACCTTTGTTCTGAACTCTCCGCCGGAAACCAACGATGCCGTGGGTGAGCTGGTGCCCAATCAGGTGGTGCAGCTAACCAATCTGTCCGGTACGTCCCTAAATGCGGGTACCGATCCTGAAGATGGTGCGCCGTCCACCTACGTGATTGACGTCAGCACCCTGCCCTCGACGACTCAAGGTGTACTGGTTCTTCGCAATCCCGACGGCACCGAGTCGACGATTACTAACGCCAGCAACATCACCTTGCAGCCGGATCAGCTCGATGACCTGTTCTTCCGTGCTGCGGCTACGTTCACCGGTGGCGTGGCAATTAACTACCAGGCGGTGGATAGCCAGAACTTCGCGGACGCTACCCCTGGCACTATCTTCCTCAATCCGCCCAATACTCCCCTGGTTCCTGACACCCAGAATTCCAGTGGTTCTGTGGCGGAAAACGAAACCATCAATGTGCCCGGTCTGGGTGGCTCTGACCCCGACGGCACGGTGGATACTTTCCGCATCACTACGCCTCCTACGGTTGGTCAGCTATTCCTGGGTGACCCCAGCCAGCCCGGCTCTATCCCCATTACGCCGACCACGGATATTCCCGCTAATCGCATTGACGAAGTTTTCTTCACTGCGCCTCCAGGATTCACTGGGACGACCTTTGAGTATGTGGCGATCGATAACGATGGCCAGCCTGATCCCTCTCCGGCAAGGGTCACCTTGGGTACGCCTCCCGATACGATCGCCCAAACCGAGGTGGTCACCCCTGGCGTGAATAACCCGCTGAACTTCCCCGCTACTCCTGGCGCGGATCCTGAGGGCACCGACCCCGACGGCAACGTTGATCGCTACCGAGTGTCCTCCGTCCCTGACACCGCCGATGGTGTGCTTTATGTGGGCAACCCGGCCAATGGGGACGTGGTTAGCGCGGGGCGTGAGTTGACCCCGGCGCAGTTGATCACCCTTCAGTTCCAGGCAACTCCTGGCTTTAATGGTGGTTCCTTTGAGTTTGCGGCGATCGACAACGATGGCTTGGTTGACCCCACCCCGGCGGTTTACACCCTGCAAGCGCCTCCCGAGACCAATAACGCCTCCGGTGAGCTGTTGAGCGATGAGGTGCTGCGACTGTCGGCGGCTCCCGTTAGCGATGGTCCTACGACTACCAACCCCTTGACCGCTGGCTCTGACCCTGACGGCACCGTTGCCAGCTATGTCATTAACCTGGCGACCGTTACTGAGGGACAGCTCTTTATTGGTGACCCCAACGCGGGCGGTGTGCTGGTGGACAACACCAACAACACCATTACTGCCGCAGATCTGGCGAATCTCTACTTCCAGGCGGACTCCGACTTTGTGGGCGGCGTCAGCATTCAATATGCGGCGGTGGATAACGATGGCAACACGGACCCCACCCCCGGCGTAATTAGCCTGAGCACCCGCACGGCGAACCTGCCTCCCAACACGGACGACGGCAGCGGCACCTTGCTGAGCAACCAGGTGCTGCAACTGTCGGTGCCTCCGTCCGGCTCCAACCCCACGGTGGTGGATCCCATTACCCAAGGCACCGACTCCGATGGCACGGTGGTCAGCTACCGCATTGATGACACCACCATTACTGAGGGACGCCTGTTTGTGGGCAATCCCAATGGGGTGGGCGCGGTTGAAATTACCGACACCAACAACGTCATTACTGCCGCTCAACTACCGAACCTGTTCTTCCAGGCAGATGGCGACTTTGTGGGCGGCGTCAATATCCAGTACGTGGCGATCGACAATGACGGGCTGGTGGATCCCACCCCCGGCGTGATCACCTTGAATACGCCCACCCAGAATTTGCCGCCTACTACGGAAGATGCGATCGGTGAGCTAGATAGCGACGACGTGGTGAACCTGTCTACGGGCACGGAGATGACCACCCAGTTAGCCGCTGGCGCTGACCCCGATGGGTTTGTAAATCAGTACCGCATTGATGCCAGCACCATTAGCGAAGGGCGCTTGTTTGTGGGCGACCCCACGGGGACTCCCGGCTCCTTTGCGGAAATTACCCTCGGTAATCAGCTCATTGCTCCCTCTGACCTGGGGAATCTGTTCTTCCAGGCGGATAGTGATTTTGTGGGCGGCGTGGCGATTCAGTATGTGGCGATCGATAACCAGGGTCTGGAAGATGCAACCCCTGGTGTGATTTACCTCAACACCAGCAGCCAAAATTCCCCGCCGGAAACGGAGGATGCGATCGCCCGCCTAAGCAGCAACGAATTTGTGCGCCTGTCCGATGCTGGTGCCGCTGCTGTGGAAACAGCGTTGACTGCGGGCTCCGACTCCGACGGCGGCACAGTGGATAACTACCGCATTGACGTCAGCACCATCACTGAAGGTCAGCTCTTTATTGGCGACCCCACCGCTGGCGGCACCGTAATTGATTCCTCCAATAACACCATTGATGCCTCTGACCTGCCCAACCTGTTCTTCCAGGCGGATAGCGATTTTGTGGGCAATGTGGAAATTGATTACTTTGCGATCGACAACGACGGGCTAGAGGATCCCACCGCTGGCAAGATTTACATCAACACGCCAGCTCAGGTGCTGCCTCCCGAAACCAACGACGCGGTAGGTACCGTGCCGGCGGGCAATGATGTGCAGCTGATTAACCTAAACAGCACGCCCCTAACTCCCGGTAGCGACCCCGACGGCACCGTTGCCAGCTACACCATTGACCTGAGCACCCTGCCCGGTGCAGCCGACGGCGTTCTATTCTTAGGCGACCCTGGCGCTGGTGGCGTCCCCGTTAACAACACCAACAACACGGGCATTACGGATCTCAGCCAGCTTTACTTCCGGGCAGCAGGCTCCTTTGACAGCGGCGTTGCCATTGACTACTTCGCCGTGGATAACGACGGCAACCCGGACCCCACCCCCGCCCAGATTTTGATCAACACTCCCGATCAAAATCTGCCACCGGAAACCAACGACGCTAATGGCACCGTAGGCAGCAATCAAAGCCTACCCATTGGACCGCTAGGGGTGGGCGGCTCGGACCCAGATACCCCCGGCAATCAGCCCGCGGGCTACCGGCTGGTGGATCTGCCCGATAACGGCACGCTGTACCTGGGCGATCCGTCCGACCCGCTCAATGCCATTACCTCGCCGCGTAGTCTCACCCCGGCTCAGCTATCAAACCTAGTGTTTGTGGCTAACCCCAACTTCCCCGGCGATACCTTTACCTATGTGTCCGTAGATTCCCAGGGCTTGGAAGACCCCACCGAAGCCACCGTGACTTTGAATGCGCCCCCGGAAACGGATGGTGCTGCCTATCAGGTTACCCCCGGCGTTAATCGTCCTTTGAACAACAACCTGTTGGGGGGGACAGACCCCGATGCCACCGGTCCCGGCAACTCCGGCGACCCAGTATCCTTTGTAATCACTCGCCTGCCCGACCCCAACCAAGGCACCCTGTTCCTAGGGGATCCTGCTGGCGGTGGTCAGCCTTTGAGCGTTAACGATACGGTGCCCAACGGCAGTATTGGCAACCTGTTCTTCAGCCCCACCGCTGGATTTACCGGCGATACCTTTGAGTATGCTGCTCGGGATCCCTTGGGCGCTAATGACCCCACCCCGGCAGTGGTTCGCCTCAATCCCTTGGGTACCAATGAGCCTCCTGAAACGGAGGATCGCACCTTTGGCTTATTGCCCAGCACTACGATTCCTCTAAATACGCTGATTGGCTCTGACCCAGAAGATGGTGCTCCTACTGCCTATATCATCGACTCTTTGCCTGATCCGGTGGACGGTGAGCTGTTCCTAGGTGACCCCACCAACCCTGCTAACCGCATTGTGGCGGGACAGCAAATTCCGGCGGGACAAATTGCCAACGTGCAGTTTGTGGCCACCCCGAACTTTAACGGCACTGTCTTCCCCTATCGCGCTGTGGATTCCAACGGCACCCCGGATCCCACCCCGGCGACGGTAACCTTGACTCCCGGCACTCCGCCGGAGACCAATGACCCGGTTACAGAAAATGTTCCTCTCAGCCAAATCACCCAGATTGTGGGCTTAACCACTCGACTGGGCGGCAGCGATGGGGACGGCACTGTTGACCGCTACGAGGTGTTTATTACCGTTAGTGATTCGGGAACGGCTCTAGGAATCGAGCCGAGTGACGGTCAGCTGTTCTACCTGAACGATGCCAATGTGCGAATCAACCTAAGCAATGGGGATACGATTCCGGCGGATCGTCTGGGACAGGTGTTCTTCGAATCCACCGGTAACTTTGACGGTGCTGGCTTCCAGTACGCGGCGATCGATAACGACGGTCTTGAGGATCAAACCCCGGCGCGGGTGATTCTGAATGCACCACCGGAAACCTTTAATGGCTCCGAGCAGGCGGCTCCTGGCACCACGATTCCTATCGATCCGGCCACCGGCGGCACTGCTCCTGGCTTGGGCGGCGTTGACCCTAACCAGGGTCCCAGCCCCATCCTCGATACGCCGATTACTTTCTATGAAATTGCGACGGTGCCCGACCCGGCGGAAGGGTCCATCTTTATCCGCCGCTCTGGTCAGCCCGATGAGCTAATTGAGGCGGGCGATCGCCTAACCCCGGCTCAGCTAAATCAGGTGGTGTTTACGGCAACTAACGACTTCGTTAACACCGACACCACCAGCTTCACCTACTTTGCGGTGGACAGCTTGGGTCTGCGGGATGCCACCCCGGCAACGGTTACCATCACCACAGTGGGGGCGAATCAGCCTCCCGAGACGGTGGATGTTAGCCAGCCGATTACGCTAAATCAGCCGAATCCGCTGACCTTCCCGGCTAACCCTGGCACCGATGTGGATGGTCCCATTGACCGCTACCGCATCGATACTTTGCCCGACCCCGCCGACGGTATTTTGTACCTGGGCACGGTGAATCTGGCGAATGCCGTTAGCGCCACCGATGAGCTAACCCCCAGCCAGCTAACTCAGCTAATCTTTGTGCCTGAGCCTGGCTTTAATGGCGGTGAGTTTACTTACTCGGCGATCGACGGTACCAACAACCCCGATCCGTCTCCGGCGACCTTTACGCTCAATGCGCCGCCGGAAACGAATAACGCCTCCGGGTTGTTGAACCCTGGCGATACCCTGGAGCTGGATCTGGCTCCGGCTGGCGGCGGCACCATTCCCTCCACCGTTCAGCAGTTGACCCCCGGTACTGACTCTGACGGCACCGTTGAGTTTTATCAGTTCGATGCGAGCACTTTCCCAACGGCGGCGGAAGGACAGCTTTATATTGGTGACCCGGCATCGGTTGGTCAGCCTATCGACGGCACCAATATCTTTGCGGGCTCGCCTTATCGCATTAACGCGGCGGATATTGCCAACCTGTTCTTTGAGGCGGGATCTAGCTTTAACGGCGGTGTGTCCATTGAGTATCAGGCGATCGACAACAACGGGGCGATCGACCGGTCTCCGGCGACCATCTCCCTGTCCACTCCCGGCACTAACCTGCCCCCCACCACCGACGACGCCAGCGGCACCGTTCCCGCCAGCGGTACTTTGCCCCTAACGGGCTTGCCCTTGGGCGGTGACGATCCGGAAGGCAACCTGGATATCTTCCGCATCACCACGCTGCCCACCAACGGCACCTTGACCCTGGGCGGTAACCCGGTCACTTTGGCCACCGATATTCCGGCGAACCAAATTCAAAACTTGGTGTTTACGGCGGATGATCCGGCAAACTTCAACGGCGACACGTTTGAATATGTGGCGATCGACGATCAGGGCACTCCCGACCCCACCCCGGCAACGGTGACCTTGACCTCTGGCGTATCTGCATCGCCGGAAACCCAGGGTGGATTTGCCACGGTGCAGTCCAATGAGCGGGTTGACCTCACCTTCCCCACCTTCCCTGGCACAGACCCTGACGGAACGGTGGAGAAATTCCGCATTGGCTCCTTGCCCAGCGACGGTATGTTGCTGCTGGTGGTGAGCGGTGTGGAAACCATGGTGAGCGTAGGGGATGATATTGACGCTGCCAATATTAACGACCTGGTGTTTAAGGCGGATAACGGTTTCAATACCCCTACCCAGTTCACTTTGGCGGCGATCGATAACCAGGGTAATGTGGACGACACTCCGGCCACCTACTTTATTTCCCCAGGAAACCAAAGTCCCGACACTCGCCCGGCTACCTTTGCGGTGCAGCCTGATGAGGCGGTGCGCTTAGCGTTGCCCACTGGAATTCCTTCGGCGCAGACCTTGGGCGGTTCTGACTCTGAAGACGGCAGTGACCTGGATGCGCCCACCGGTGCTAATCCTGAGCCTGGACCGGCTTATTTCACCATTGAGTCTTTGCCTGACTCTAGCCAGGGGATTCTGTACCTGGGCGATCCGTCCCTGAATAATCCGGTGAGCGTTGGCGATCAGCTACCGCCCGATGCAATTCAAAATCTATTCTTCGACGCCAGCGACAGCTTCACCGGCACCACCTTTACCTACGCGGCGGTGGATAAGAACGGCGCACCGGATCCCACCCCAGCTACGGTGACTATTGAGCCGGAAAACCGTGCTCCTGACACCATTACCACCTCGATTCCGGTGGACGACACCACGCCGGTCAACCTCATGGGACTTGGCGGCAGCGACCCCGACACTGGCGACTCGGTGGACTTCTACACCATCCTGACGATTCCCACGGGCGGCACCCTATATCTGAATAATCCTTCTGGTAACAACTCACGGATTATTCAGCCTGGGGATCCCTTAACCCCCGATGAGCTGACTCGCTTGTACTATGAAGCGCCGCCGAACTATAACGGCAGTGATTCCTTTACTTATGCAGCAACAGACACCAAGGGGACTCAGGATCCCACCCCCGCAACGGTGTTCTTGCCTAATACCGGCCAGAATATTCCGCCGGAAACTGACGACGCTAGCTTCCAGGTGACCGATGGTAATTCTGTTACCCTCAACACTCTGGGTGGCGTTGACCCCGAAGGACAGCTAGACTTCTTCCGCTTCGACTCCGTTCCGTCTGCTGGCGAAGGTATTCTTCGTTTGGATGGGGTGGCGATCGCCCCGGGTCAGCAAATTCCTGCGGATCGCATCGGTGAGGTTGTCTTCGAAGCAACGGATGGATTCGAAGGCATTATTCAGCTGGAGTACGTTGCGGTCGATACCTCGGGCGCTGTGGATCAGACTCCTGGGCAAATTCGCATTGAAATTGATAAAACCAGTGAGCCTCCCGAAACCACGGGCATCGTTACTGATTTAATCGATGCGGGCGACACCTTGCCCATTGGCATGGGTGCTGGCGGCACCAACACTCTGACCGGCAGTGACCCTGACGGCGACGATATCGACCTTTTCCGAATTTTGTCGATACCGTCTCCTGGTGAAGGTCGTCTAATTATCAACGACCCCTTGGTTGGTCCCATTACGGTCCAAGCGGGCGATGTGATTACCCCCTTCCAGGCTCAATTCCTCACCTTTGAAGCGGGGCCTAACTTTACGGGCACTCGGATTCAGTTTGCGGCGATCGATTCCACTGGGCAGCAGGATCCCACCCCAGCGGAAATTGTGATTGGCACCAACTTTCAGCCGGTACCCCCACTCGCTCCTCCCGTTACTAGTAATGTTCTGCCTTTACCCTTGCCGGAGCCTCAGGTTAATTTGCAGTCCTTGCGTCGTAAGGAAGCGGCTGTGCAGGCGCTGCTGGATCTGGAGAAGGAAATCTGTGAGGTATGTAAGGAGAAGCCCACGCTGGATCCGGTGCTCTTCCCAGAGCGCCCCCACGTGCCTTCCTTTAACGTGCAGCAAACTCCCGAGCTGGAGTTTCCTCTGGCAGCGTTTATTCCTGGGGAAATCCAGCCCACGGACACCAGCAGCCTCAGCGAGGTACTCATTGGTACCCCCAATCCCGACGCTATTCGCGGCTTTGAGGGCAATGACCTAATTGAAGGTCGTCCTTCCTTCGACATTTTGGCCGGCGATGCAGGCAACGACACCATTGAAGGGGACGAGGCTGGCGATCTTATCTTCGGCGGCGTGGGTGGCAGTGTTAATGCTCCCGGTAGCGATCGCGATCTTCTGTTCGGCAACACCGGCAGCGACACTATCCAAGGCAGCCAGGGCGAAGACACCATTCGCGGCGGTCAAGATGGCGACCTGATTTTTGGCGGCAAGGATGCTGACCAAATCTTTGGTGAACTCGGCAACGATTCCATCGACGGCGAGCGCGGTAACGACACTATCTACGGCAGCACCAACCGCATTGGCACCGATGACCCCAACGGGCGCGATCGCCTCCACGGTGGTCCCGGTCAGGACATCATCTTTGGCAACCGTGGTGAGGATACCCTTGCCGGTGGCGCTGGCAATGACCTACTGCTCGGCGGTCGCGACAATGACCAGTTGGAAGGCAGTGCCGGTAACGACATTCTCTTCGGTGAGCGCGACGATGACACCCTGGTGGGCGGCGTGGGCACCTCTCGCCCCGTGGGTCCTTCCGAAGACCGTGACTTCTTGCAAGGGGGCGTCGGTAACGACTATCTCCAAGGCAGCGAAGGGTTCGATACGGTGTTCGGCGGTCAAGGCAATGACTACGCCATCGGTGGTAAGGACAACGACTGGGTGGCGGGCGATCGCGGTGCTGACACCTTGGTGGGTAGCCAAGGTAACGACACCCTGTTCGGCGGCAACCTGAACCAAGACCGCATCGACGGTGACCTGGGCGACTTGATCGAAGGCGGCTTGGGACGCGACATTATTGCGGGCAACCGTGGCAATGACACCCTCCTCGGCGGCGACGGCAACGACAGCATTACTGCGGGGCGCGATGACGACTTGGTGTGGGGTGATGCCGGTGCCGATGTGCTGCGGGGTGAGCGCGGCAACGATGTGATCCAAGGTGGCGAAGGGAAAGACACCATTTACGGCAACACCGGTGATGACCTGATCCACGGTCAGTCCGGTAAGGATCGCATCCACGCTGGGCAAGGGAGCGATCGCGTTCTCGGCGGTTCCGGTCGCGACTTGCTGCTCGGTGACAAAGGCGATGACACCATTGAAGGCGGACTCGACGACGACACCATCTTCGGCGGCAACCGTAACCCTAACGACCCCGAGCCCGCTGGCAACGATATTCTATTCGGCGGTGCTGGCAGCGATATCGTCAACGGCAACAACGGTAACGACACCATTGTGGGCGGCTTGGGCGATGACGAACTGCGGGGCGGTCGTGGCGATGACCTGCTCCACGGTAACGGAGGGGATGACTTTATCCTCGGCGACCTGGGATCCGATACCATCTGCGGACACGACGGCGACGACACCATTTATGGCGGTAACGCTAACCCCAATTTGCCGGAGGATGCCGCTGACTTTATCGTGGCTGGTCGCGGTAATGACCTGGTGGTGGCAAATCGCGGTCACGACACCATTGGCGGTGATGAGGGCGACGACACCATCCGCGCGGGACAGGGCAATGACCTAGTCTTTGGCGGCACCGGTGATGACTACCTAGACGGCGACAACGGTGATGACACCATCGTTGGTGGCGCAGGGCGTGACTCTATCCAACTGCGTGCCACCGCCACCGGTATCGACACCGTGGTGGACTTTAACGTGAGCGAAGACTTCCTGGCGCTGGATCCGGGGGTCACCTTTAATATGCTGACCATCATTGCCACGGAGGACGGTCACAGTAGCTTTATTCGCCTGGGCGACCAAACCCTAGCGGTGTTGCTGTGTGTGCTGCCGGAGCAGTTGACGGAAGCTAACTTTGTGGAAGCCCAAGACGATTCCGTTCCCGACGATTGCGATTGCAAGTGTCCTGACGAAATTATCGAGCCCGACGGCTTGCCCGACACCGGGGCGTTCTCCTTGGCGGGGGTTCCCCTGGGCACTTTCCTCGGTGATGGCGGCGCTAACTTTATCGAAGCGTCGGTGAATGGCGATATTATTCGCGGCGATCGCGGCAACGATACCCTCCAAGGGGAACAGGGGGACGACACCATCTTCGGCGGTGTGTTTAGCCTGGAGCCGGTGGGACCCAACTTTGACCGCGATGAAATCTGGGGTAATGCCGGCAACGATATCCTGGTGGCCAGCGAAGGTAACGACACGGTGTACGGCGGTCGCGATAACGACGGCATCTGGGGCGGTAAGGATTCCGACCTGCTTTACGGTGACCTAGGTCAAGACACGGTGCGCGGCGAGCTGGGTAACGATACCCTGTACGGCGGCACCGGCAACACCGGCAATATCGACGAGTCTGGGGATTACCTAGACGGCGGCGAAGGGGATGATCGCCTGCTCGGTGGTCGCGGCGATGATAGCCTTAAGGGCGGTAACGGCAACGATCGCATCTTTGGCGGTCGCGGTCGAGATTTTGCTGACGGCGGCTTTGGTCGCGACTTTATCTTCGGCGATCGCGGTGACGATACCCTGCTGGGCAAAGGGGGCGATGACACCCTCTATGGCGGCAACGGCAATATCTTCGACGCAGAAGACGGCAACGACCTGATTTTCGGCGGCGACGGCAGCGACGTGGTGCTGGGCAACCTGGGCAACGACAGCTTGCTAGGCGGCGAAGATGCGGACACCGTGCGTGGTGGTCAAGGCGACGACGTGATTTGGGGGCAAGGCGGTAACGATTACCTACTGGGTGATCGCGGCTCCGATACCCTGTGCGGCGGCGAAGGCAACGACACCATCATCGGCGGCACCGGCAACATTGACGTGCCCAGCGACGGCGACGACCATATTTGCGGCGGCGAGGGCAACGACCTAATCCTGGCGAACCGAGGCGATGATCGCATCAACGGCGACGACGGCGACGACGCAATCTTTGCGGGACAGGGTAACGATAAAATCTCTGGCGATCGCGGTGATGACCTAATCGACGGCGATATTGGCTTCGACACCTTGCGCGGAGGAGCTGGGCGCGATCGCTTTATCCTGCGCCCCGGTGCTGGTGCTGACCTAATTCAGGACTTCCGCATCGGCGATGACCTCATCGCCCTAGACGGTCTCACCTTCGGCGATATCAGCATCGGGTCCTCTGAGGTGGGTGCCACCCTCTTCGGCGGCGGCGAACTGCTGGCAACTTTGGCAGGCGTTGACGCCGCCCAGCTAACGGCGGCCCAGTTCACCGATAACTTGGGCATTGCAGACGATTCTTGCCCTTGCCCCATCGTTCCGAACCTGGAGCAGCAGGTGGCTTTACGCGGCTTCGACCCCAATGCGCCGCGCCAGCCCATCATCGGTCGCCCGGTTGATGATGTTCTCTTCGGCGGTCCTGGTGACGACGCGATTTCGGCAGACTCGGGCAATGACGTGGTGTACGCAGGCTTGGGCAACGACTTCGTCACCGGCGGCATCTCCACCTCTGTTCCCGTTGGTCCCGAGGTTGATCGCGACATCATCTTCGGCAACCCCGGCACTGACTGGCTATTCGGCAACGAAGGTCAGGACCAAATCAATGGCGGCAAAGGGGACGACGGCGTATTTGGCGGCAAGGATAACGACGTGCTCTACGGCGACGAAGGCAACGACCTAATCTCCGGCGATCGCGGCAGCGACGTCATCTACGGCGGCAGCTCCGACCCCACCGTCAACGACCAGGGCAACGATATGATCTTCGGCGGCGACGAAGACGATCGCATCTACGGCAATGGCGGCAACGACAGCCTGATCGGTGGCACCGGCGACGACACCGCCTTCGGTGGTCAAGGTCAAGACGTCATCTGGGGCGAAAGCGGCGAAGACCTCCTTGCAGGCGATCGCGGCGATGACACCCTCTGTGGCGGCGACGGGTCCGACACCATTTTCGGTGGTGCGGGCAATGACACTGCCTGCGGCGGTGCGGGTAGCGATCGCCTATTCGGCAACGAAGGCAACGATACCCTCCACGGCGGTGAAGGAGCCGATATCCTCCACGGCGGCATGGGCGACGACTCCCTAATCGGCGGTGACGGCGGCGATGTACTCGTTGGCGAGCTGGGCAACGACGTGCTCATCGGTGGTCGCGGCTCTGACCAATTTGTGGTGGGTGCCAACGGCGGCTTCGATATCATCCGCAACTTCGACAGCCGCAGCGATGTGATCGTCCTAGACGGCACCGTTAGCCTCAGCGAAGTGCAGCTAGTGGTGAATGCGATCGGTGTGGAGGTGCGGTCCGGCGCGCAAATCCTGGCCACTTTGGAAGGTGTGGCGCCCAACTCCATCATCCCCATCAGCCAAAACGGCGGTCCTGCTGTACCTTTTAATGCCCTCTAGGAGGACTCATTTCCCTCTTCCGTAAGGGGGGTAAAAACGGATCAGCTCTCCCCTACTCCTTTTTTCCCTGTTTCACGCTGAGAGAGAAAGTCGGCTAAACCACCATCCAAAACTCAAAGCCTTCCATGCCCTATTGGCCGTGGAAGGCTTTTGTAATGAGGATCGCCTTAAAAAACGCTCAAGCTTCTACAAAACCTTGCGTTGCTTAAAACAAAGAAAATTGGACCATAAATAAGCTGTCAATCAAGACCTTGCCATTTCTTTACAGAAAATATGCAAGTTTCTCCGCCTGAAAGTCCTTTTTTGAGGCAGGGCTCTTCATTGTGCTTTGTTTTGCATTTTGAATGCAGAAATGTTTGGCTTTATACCTTTTTTGGTTTCCCTGGGAATGCAAGTTGGCACGACGGTTAATCGGCGGATTCCTTCAGCTGATAAGGCTTTAGCAACACGGAATATACATGTTGATACGTCAGCAATTCATCTTTCTATCCGTATAAGGGAAACCGGCTACGCTGACGGGGTGACAAGAAGGCTAAAAGGCTTCCTGTATCTTCCTCTTAGCCCTT
>CALGDE010000129.1 GCA_937883785.1 uncultured cyanobacterium | reverse complement strand
CGCTACTGGCAACTGATCCAACTCCATGCGCCGCAGCCGCAGCCACTCCCCCAAACGATGCTAAAAGCCGATGAACGGATTGTGAATAGCATCATGGGATCTCAGCAATTGGATCATCGACTTGCCTCACTAGTATCGCCTCTGGTGCAATCCGGGCAGGAAATAAAGCAGCTAACGCCTTTAGCACCGTCCCAACAGTTAGTCGTAACTGACATATGCGAAAGCTTATCCAAAGGCCCTGGTGCCCCCATTCCGATTGTGCAGCTGTTGGGAGCCGATGCCCACAGTAAACACCAAATCGCTCATCAAATAGTCGCTCAGTTTGGGGCTCAGCTCTATGGACTAATGGGCGAATTGATTCCCACCACCAACCAAGAATTTACGGACTTTCTACGACTGTGGGACCGAGAAACCTACCTGTCTCGCATCGCTCTCTACATAGACACCCAAGAGGTGGAGCAAGATAACCAAAGCCGAATAGCCCTGCGACGCTTTTTAAGCCAGAGTCGCGGCCTTATTTTTATTGATAATCGCGATGTGCGTTTGCCCCCCAACCGTAAAGCCATTACCCGTGAGGTAACCAAACCTACCCCTCTAGAACAGCGCCAGGTCTGGACCCAGGCGCTAGGTCCAGCTGCCGCCAATTATCCCGCTCTCCTCGCCAGTCAATTTAATCTCAACCTGGACGAAATTGAGAACATCGTTAGTACAGTCTCCGCAGTTTCTTCACCCCTTACTCCTTCCGCCCCTGATCTAAAACACCATCTCTGGACCACCTGCCTTAATCACACTCGCCCTAATTTAGACTCCCTTGCCCAGCGGTTAGATACCAAAGCTACCTGGGATCAGCTGGTGTTGCCAACAGAAGCGATGGGAATATTGCGTCAAATCGTCGATCAGGTCCGTTTACGTGCCCAGGTGTATGACGATTGGGGCTTTCGGAAACGAATGAATCGGGGCTTAGGGGTGAGTGCCATGTTCGCTGGAGAAAGTGGCACGGGTAAGACAATGTCAGCAGAGGTCCTGGCCAATGAGCTGGATCTCCCTCTTTACCGGATTGACTTGTCGTCTGTGGTGAGTAAATACATTGGTGAGACAGAGAAAAATTTGCGGCGCTTATTTGATGCGGCAGAAGAGGGAGGAGCAATTCTGTTTTTTGATGAGGCAGATGCACTGTTTGGCAAGCGTGGTGAGGTAAAAGATAGCCATGATCGTTACGCGAACATTGAGATTAATTATTTGTTGCAACGAGTTGAAGCCTATCGAGGGTTAGCAATTTTAGCGACAAACTTAAAAAGTTCGTTAGATGTAGCGTTTTTACGCCGGCTAAGGTTTTTGATTAATTTTCCATTTCCATCGCAGGCATATCGTCAGCAACTATGGCGCAAAGTATTTCCAGATGAAATTCCAAAAAACTTGATTGATTATGAGCATTTGGGGAAATTTAATATTGCAGGCGGTGCGATTCATACAATTGCTCTGAATGCCGCATTTATGGCAGCGCAGCAGAGTAAATCGGTGGGAATGGAGCAGATTTTAGCCGCAATTCGTACGGAGTATGAGAAGTTGGATCGTCCGATTTATGAGGCTGAGTTTCAGTGGGATCCACAGGCGGTACCTGGGGAATATTGGGAAGTGAAAAGCTAAGGAGATTGCTTTAGATGTATACATCGGGAAATCGTAAGCGAGAGTCGAAAGGTCAGGATAAATCCGCAGAGGAGAACTTTTTTGCGCCATCGTGGCAGCGAATGGGTACAGAGGCAATGCAGCGGCAGGAGCAGTCTGTGAGCAAAGGACCTTGTGTGACTTACGATTTGGATGAGATGTTGCAGATGAAACAGCCCGTCCAGCGACAGGATGAAAATACTACTGAGAATCGGACAGGAATGCCGAATCAGTTAAAAAATGGGTTGGAACAGATGTCGGGTTTTGATCTGTCAGGAGTGAGAGTGCATCGGAATTCGTCCAAACCAGCACAGTTAAATGCCCATGCCTATGCACAGGGACAGGAAATTCATTTAGCACCCGGACAGGAGAAGCATTTACCCCATGAGGGATGGCATGTAGTGCAGCAGATGCAGGGGCGGGTGAAGCCGACGATGGAGTTAGGCGGTGAGTCAATTAATGATGATGTGGCTTTGGAGCAAGAGGCTGATGTGATGGGTGCGAAAGCTGCATCTGTAAAGTAGGAAGAGTGAGATATGTACATTCAGGCAGATAAAGCGAAAGAAAATAAGAAAACGTCTGTTGATACATCGGTTAGTCAACAGGCAAATAATGGGCGACAAACCTTTGCGTTCAGAGATCTTAGACAGGAGTCAATAGCTCAAAGAAAGTTAATTGATTTGAGTCAGAAAAGAAAGGGTTTTGCAATACAGAAATATTCTCAGCAAGAACCAGCACCTCAAGCAAAAAAAGGGAGATACGCTATCAGCACTGGTATCTGGCAAGCTAAACCAATACAAAGGGCATTAGATTATCAGGGGACATTAACAGAGGAAGAGAAATCTGGCTTCGTAGAGGATATGACGGTCGAAGAAGCAGAAGAGGTGTTAAAAGGGAAAAAATCCATTCTAGGGGAGAAAGAATTAGGATTACATTTTGATTCAGGAAAATTGAAAGGACTAGTTGGTGGTGCCACCAATCAAGTCTCTGCAGGAGATCTCGATGCAGTTATTGGGAATATGGATAACCCGGATTGGAAGAAGGATGTATTATCTCATAATCATCCCTCAGGATCTCCCCTAACAGAAACCGATATGTTAGCCGCATTCATTGGACGATATCATGAGGTACGTGCGGTCACCCCTAATCGAGTTTGGCGTTGTTGGTATGAAGGGGACGCTCCCATGGCTAGCAAGTTCGAAGCCTTTAACAAGATATTCGGACCTTATAGAGACGGAATGAAAACATGGGAGAAAAAGTCCGAAGAAGCAAAATGGAAAAAGAAAGAGAATGTCACAGCTCGATGGTTAGGGGCTACATTTAATCAGGATGAAGCAGTACAAAAGCTATTTGGTTTAATGGCACTGAATGACAAAAATGATATGAAAACAGATGCCGCTCAACATAAGGATGCCTACATAGCAGAACGACGAGAAATGTATGAAAAAGTGTAAAGCATATTACGTTAAAGGGACTTAAAAAAGAAAAAATTAAAGGATTGGGATATGCATGAACAAGTAAGAAAAACGAAACAGAATAAAAGTAAAGCAGCTGCCAATACTCTCACTCAAAAGAAAAACCACGACAAGCAAGGGTTTGAATTTGTAGACAAGCGTCCAACAGCTGCTATGCAGAATAATGTACAGTTGCAGACAGATGATAGAGCCCAAACCGTAGCACAACGACAACAAAATAAATATGGATTACGTGAAACAGATAAAACAGAATCCATTGAGGGAGGAGTGGCTCAAAAAGTGAGCGTGGGGAACGCCGCTAAACTTGCTGAAGAGGAATATGCAATTGTAGGAAATGGAGAAACAATAACATATACGGCATTAGCAGCGGGTTGTCTTGCCGTAACAGTTAAATTTCAAGGCGGTGGCGGTGCCGGTGTGCATCTGGCAATGATGGAACAAGGCGCTGGGCAATGGACAACATTTTTAGCAGCAATTGCTGGTAACCAAATAACAGAAGCACATCTGGACTGTGATGGTTGGGGTGGAGATGAAGGATGGCGAGTAAACAATGCATCGAATTCTCCACAATCCACATTAGGTTTAATCCTTGGTGGAGTTGCTCAGGATAAAGGCGGTCTAGCAGGATTAGGTTGGAGTGCGGATTTGGGTGATATCAAAGACTGGTTTGAGACGAGATTAAGTGTACGACCAGCTCACCATGTGAACCAAAATCCGACTTATACAATGGCATAAG
>CALGDE010000128.1 GCA_937883785.1 uncultured cyanobacterium | reverse complement strand
CATTGGTGGCCTGCATAACTCTCAATTTGGGGTTGAAAAAGCGGATTTCGTATCACTTACCTCATGGTCCACTGCCGTCCAGAGTCAGAGCTTACTTTTCTATTAAGGCGTGTGCTCAGGTATGGTCGACTCTTGAATGGCGATCGCCGGTCTCAATCCTGTGGACACCCTCACCTGGCGCGATGGAGCCAACGGCTTGGAGGTGCTAGTTAACGGCACTCAAATTTTCCAAGTCAACGGCATTAATATCACCGTTATCAACCCCAGCGATTTTGTCACCTAATCCACTTGCCTGATAGAAAGCTCCCCTTAATCAGGCAAGTGGAGAGCTGGGGAAGACCCCTCCAACCCAAGGCGTTAAATCAACATTTTTAGGAAAAGATCTCAGATCAAAAAAGCTATTCGACGCAGCAGTTGCGGCATCGAACAGCCAATCCTTAGACACTCAGAGTTAAGTTGCTAGATTCTTGCGGGCTAGCGCAGGAAGATCCTCAAGACTTGGGTGTGTCCCTGGAGACAACCACCCTATCTCAAAAATCCTTACATCAAGCCGATTTGAGACAAGATGCCCTGACCGGTCATCAGCTCAGTGGCGATGCCGATTACGAAACCCAACATAGCCAGACGGCCATTCCAGGTCTCAGCAAATCCGGTGAATCCCATTTTTCCTTCAGTTTGCTCGCTCATGGTTGCTACCTCAGCTAACTATCTGTAAGTTTGTACCCGACGTTTTTGTCAAGCTTGTTATTTAAAATGTAACACTTATTTTAAAGAGCTGCAATATATCTTTGTAATTAATGAGTACAGTCTCTCGTATCAATTCTTTACGCCTTTGGGCTTATTCACCACAGTAACGAATTTTTTAAAGAGTGCCCGTTGCTCTGACTACAAATCTCGACAAGATATGGGCGCAGGAAAATAAACTTCAGCGCCCACAAACGCTCTTGTCAAAAGGTTTCAGGCACTGCTGCCCCTGAGAAAGTAAGGCGGGTAAATTTTGAACGCAAGGCTTCGCAGGCTTCAATGGATTTTGTTGTTTGGCTGATTTCAATTGCGCCAATTGTTAGCTTTATTGCCAACATCTTTCCTGAGGCGCTGATTCTATGATCGCTGTGCCTGCGTTGACTGTTGATGCTGACCATTTTGTTACTCTCCGTTTCGCTTTATGCCCACCCCAAAGCCTTACAGCAAAGTCCCCATCAACGAGTGTCACGATCACCTGGTGCCCATCCAGGGGCGTCACTTAACGTTGCTCAAGCCCCATCCCTACGCTGCCCTGGGAGCCCCCTATGGCATGTATTCCCCGTTTTTTCTCCGTCAAAAAGTGTTGAGCCGCCTGCAGGCAGCGGCGATCGCACTACAGGAAACCCATCCCGGCTGGGCGATCGCTATTTATGATGCCTACCGTCCCATCCCAGTGCAGCGGTTTATGGTGGATCACACCTTTGACACGCTGGCCCAATCCCAGGATCTAGACAGTCAGCAGTTACGTCAGTGTCCTGACACCCCGGCAGCCCAATCCCTTTGGCTTCAGGTTTATCAATTTTGGGCACTCCCTAGCCCTGACCCCGCAATGCCGCCTCCCCACAGCACCGGTGGGGCCGTTGATATTACCCTTTGTGATCAAGCGGGGGAGGTAGTGGATATGGGCACGCCCATTGACGAATGCTCCCCTCGCTCCTTTCCTGATCATTTTGCTAAGGCCGTTGAGTTAGAGGCGATCGCCATTCACCGTAACCGTCAACTTCTGGCCCGCTTGCTAAAAGACCAGGAATTTATCCAGCACCCCAATGAATGGTGGCATTTCTCCTGGGGCGACCAGCTTTGGGCTTGGCAAAGTCAACGAGAAATGGCCCACTTTGGGGCGATCACAGAACAATAGCTGCGCTTTCAACGTTTCTACGAAATTTAAAATTTGCTCCTCGTTAAAGCTGCCAGCTCACGCCCCCGTCCCATTCACCTCGCGTTTAGAACCTTGTCAAAAAGCCCTTGTGCAACAAGAATTTCTGGGTCCTTTTTGATAGTGACGCCGATCACTCTAAACCTGGGTATTTGTTCACAAAGTCCTCGACTTGCGATCGCAAGATCCTTATCCGTGCGATCGCAACGGTTACATCAAAAGATCACGATTTAAAGAGGGTAAGTATCACTGTGCCGACCAGTTATTAAACGGATACTAAAGCCATCGAAAAAAAGATGTTTTACATCTTTATCCGCTTTAACGATATCCGGTCTGCATCCGTTGAACTCCCATGGCTTCTTTTGTCGGCGCTGTCATAACCTGTTGGTCTATTGATTACGCTTTCTGTTTACAAATTCTGCAAACAACCGCTCATATAGCTGCCGCGATCGCTTGCCTATCCATGCCGATCACCCTGTATCAGGCACGTCAACAGGCTAATCGCCACACCCGTCCAGTACTGCTCATTACCAGCGCCTTCACTCTCTGCCTTGGCTTAAATCAAGCCATTGCCGCCCTAACTACATGGCAGCATCAGTCTTACACTCCCGACATCTTTGAAATTTTATGGGCATTCACCTCAGCGTTTATTTGCTTAATCGCATCGCGATCGCTAGAAGAAAATGCCACCGACCTGCTAGCCACTCGCCAGGAGTTAGCCTCCATTCGTGCCCTAGCCAAAACCGACCCTTTAACCGGCTTGGAAAATCGCCAGGGTTTTAACAGCGGACTAGAAAGCGCTATTAGCAGCGGCAAAGATGCAAAAAAGCCAGGCGTTTTAATGCTGCTGGACTTGGACGGATTCAAAGAAGCGAACGACACTTACGGACATCTAGTGGGCGACCATATTTTGCAGCGGGTGGCCCAAATCCTACAGCGTCACGCCCGTAGGTCGGACTGCGTTGCTCGCCTGGGAGGCGACGAGTTTGCGGTAGTTTGGAATCAATGTGGCCTAGAATCCGCAAAAAACTTAGCCGAAAGCGTTCGCAAAGATATTGCCAAGCTATGGCTGTCCCAAGGTCCTAAGGATGCGGCTATTGTTACCGCCAGCATCGGTTTATGCGTCGTGGACCCCAGTTCCAGCGTTACCGGCATGTACGAACTAACGGATCGTGCCCTTTATGTGTCAAAGCGCGAAGGCAAAAACCAAGTGTCCTGGATGCCAAACTTCAAAGCCATGCCTACTTTCGAGCAAACTTCCAAAGACACTGATGCCGAAGTAACCCAACAGCACACCCTATCTCCGGCCTCCCTCGTCAACTCTTTCGAATCCCCCCTCAGCATCTCCATTTCCCAAAACCTTCAGTGAGGGAGCTCGCATAAGGCTGGAAAATTTAGACTCATTCCTTCCGTTTTAATCCCTATTGGGCAGACTTTAGGGAAACTGAGCGGGTTTTAATAGGAAGACTAATATTGAAGATCGTTCCTTTTCCAGGGATAGAATCACAGGACAATTCCCCTTCGTGATTTTCCACCACAATTTGATAGCTGGTGGCTAATCCCATCCCTGTGCCTGAGCCCACTGATTTCGTGGTAAAGAAAGGATCAAAAACCATAGATTTGGTTTTATAGTCCATGCCAATGCCGTTATCTCCAATTGTGATCAAGACGGAATTCTCAGCAACCAACTTGGTTTCAATATAAATTTCTCCCCTAAACTGTTCTGTCGCCACTTTTTTTCGTTGTTCAATCGCCTCGATCGCATTAACAATCAAATTCATAAAAACCTGGTTAAGCAAGCTGGCATAACATTCAATAGCAGGCAAATCAGTTTCATACTGCCTTAGGAGATGTGTGGAACGAGGATCCGCGTCATCTCCTAAACGTCCCTGAATAATATTAAGGACGCTGTCAATATTTTCGTGAATATCGACGAATTTAATCGAGGATTCATCAAGGCGGGAGAAGACCTTTAGGGATTTAACAATACTCCGCACCCGATCAGCACCATTTTGAATAGATTGAATCAGATTGGGAAAGTCTTGAAACGCGTAGTCAATATCATTATTTTCAATAAAATCACTGATTTCTCCGGCTGGATCAGAGTAGTGATCGCGATATAAAGTCACCAGCTTGGAAAGCATTTCAAAGTACCCTTTTGCTGGTCCTAAATTGCCGTGGATAAAGCTCAGGGGATTATTGATTTCATGGGCAATGCCAGAAACTAAATTCCCTAGCCCAGACATTTTTTCTGCCTGCGCCAGTTTGAGCTGAACTTTCTGAAGCTGTTTATAGGAACGCTCAATTTCCTGGGTTTTGCTCTGGGATTCTTCGTACAGTTGGGATTGGTGAATGGCGATCGCCGCATGCTGAGACAACTGTTTTGCCAGGGAAATTTCGTCCGTTTGCCAATGGCGAGGGGAATCTTTATAGCTGGAAATCATTAACCCCCAAAGATGCTCTTCCACCACAATGGGCACCATCAGCTTAGAGCGAATATCCAACCCAATTAACAACTCCTGGTGACAAACGGTCATAGCCGCGTCATAGACATCGTTAACAATGCGTACCTTACCTAAGCGATAGGGCTCCAGCCATTCCGGCGCGACGCAGGGATCGTGGGCCACACTGTGCAACATGGAGCGTCCCCCAGGAATAATGGACTCGGCTACCACCATGGCGGTCAAGTCTTCCTGCAGTTTGTAGATAATTACGCGATCGCACTGCAACAGCCGACACATTTCCTGCACCGTCGTGTTCAGCACCGTTGACAAATTTAAAGACGCGTAGATCTGACCAAAAATTTTTGTCAGTCCCTGCTCCCGTTGTACCAGTGCCTCTACAATCTGTGAAATCTGCTCAAAGTCAGAAGTCTGCTCGGCATTTCCATCGCTGTCATACAGCTCCGATACCATCGCCAGTCGCAAGCATTCATCGCTCAGCAGACCCACCAACCGATTGTCCCTATCCATCACGGGAGCGTAGTTAATGCCGTGGTGTTGAAATAGATCGTACGCGGTTTCCAAATCCCCGAGGTTGTCCTGCTGAAACGTAAGGGCAATGGGGTCAATCACATCTTCTGCCTTCGTTTCCTCAAAGCAAACCCCGTCCATCCCCAGTTGCCCCAGTTGTCGATTAGTGAGCAACCCCAGCACCTGCCCCTGGGTATTTGCCACCACCACACAATCCGCATAGGATCTGCCGTGCACATCTTGTACCGTTGCGGCGGAAATCAGAACGCGAGATAGGGATAGCCTGCGGTTCAAATAACTTGATTCCGTTTTCTGCTGGAAGCAGGCCTGCTGCACATTCAGGATGGTGACGGCTTCTGAAAGGGTTGCCTGGGGCAGAATTGTTGTGGGGGCTTTGGCGATCGCCCACCGAGGAAGGAGAATACTAGAAGGCATGTAAGAGCTAATAAATCACTGAGGAAAACAACGAAAAGACCTTAGTGATTCAGCAACATAGTCAAGAAAGATTCCGAATAACGTGAGAAAAATCAATAACTGTTCGTCTACTCTTAGAGTTTTTTAGGCTGTTTTCCTACTTCTTTAGTATGAAAGCCTCAATTTCGCCGACATCTCTCTAAAGACATAGTTTAGGGTTTTGCCACAGCACCATTCCGAGACTAAATTAACAGAATAAAGTTCCATTCATCATGATTTTATTCTCGATAATTTCAGGACAGCAATTAGGAAATTGACGACATACCTACAGTTTTTTACGTCCTTCACGGGCGCTGCTCCTGCCCCCTCGCCACAAGGGGTCCCTTTGAGTTCCCTGGGTGTGAATTCTCTTGTATGAATTCTCTTACTAATTCCTTTCTGTCCTCCATATTAGCAGATTCTGTATCAGCAGACTTCACGCGACGTTTTCGGCGACGGGGAAGCGGTCCATTAGCATTCGGGCGCGGCTGGCGTTGTCTTTGATAGTTTCGGGAATATGGGGCATATGGCGAAGTTGGGACAGCAGGTCCAGGGTGCGTCGCAAAATTCGCACCACGTCCCCGTCGTCCAGGCTGGTGCGTCCGCACAAATCTCCCCAGTCGGCTCCCAATGCCCAATGTTCCACAATGCCAATCAACTGGGGCTCTAGCCACGCTGGAATCATTACCTGGTGTCGCCGCTGGGTTTTCAGCACGCTACGGCGAATGTCTCGTAATTCGCCCACCACATCCAGCGATCGTTCCGTGGGATGGGCATCATTCCAAGTGTCCGGGCGCGGTTCCTCAATCAACAGTGCTGCGCACGCTGCGGCTAAATGGTGGGGTTCTAGGTCGTCGAATTCTCCCGACGTAATTGCCAACCCAAGCCACAGTTCGTTTTCGCCGCGCAAGGTGGCGATCGCCTCTCCCAAATGGGTCGGCTTAAAATCATCCAGGCAATCAAACGCCGTCAAAATCTCGATCAGCGCCATAAACTCATCCCAATAAAGCTGCGTGCGCCGCCGTAAATCTCGACGCTTCTGCTCCAGCAGCTCTTCCATTTCGTCCAGCCGTTTTATGCGCTTAAACAGGGTCTTGCGATTGCCCCACTTGTGCACCGGGTGAGCGTGCAGCATCACCAGCACCTCATTTACCCGCTCTCCCTGGGCAATGACCTCTGGCGCATCTTCAATATCAGGCACTTCAGGAATTTGATCGGCGATCGTCCACAGCTCCTCCTCCCCGTCCAGGCACACTCCCGGCTTCAGCTTTAGCTCAAAAGGCACCTCCAATCCGTCCACCGCCGAAACCCGTGGAAACTCCCCATGCAAACTCACCACATCAGCAAGCTTCACTACCCGCCACACATTGTCGTCGGTTAAACAAACCAGGTGCGGTGAATCTCCCGATCCCGCCACTTTTAAGATCAATACCGCCGTTTCCGGTCCATCTTCCCTCGCCCATCCCTGCAGCTTGATTACCGTCCCCGCCACCGCAAACTGCAGCGCCGCCGCCAAATGCTTGCCGCGCACCACCGCCGCCTGATCCCGCAGCGTTTTCAGCAAACGCCGCTCCGCCTTTAGCCGCTGATTTAGCTTTTCGTAACCCGCCAAATCATCCAGATCCACATCCTCAAGCTGAGCATGCAACTGCAAAATCTCCGCATCCAGCGCATCCACGTCCTCCTGATCCGGTCCCAGGCTAAGCGTCGATAAATACTGCCCAAAACTGCGCTCCACTAGGGTCCGCGTTTCCTCAATGCTGTGGGTTTGTAACAGGTTCAGCACCATCCCGTAGGTAGGCGTAAACTGACTCACCAGCGGGTTGGGCTCCGATGTGGCTAGATGCCCCGCCTCTTTCGCCCCCTCGAACGGCGTTTGCAGGGTCACCACATGCCCTTGGGTATCCATGCCGCGACGTCCCGCCCGCCCGGACATCTGCAAAAATTCTGAGGCGAGCAGTAGCCGATGGCCGCGATCAGTCCGCTTCGACAGGGTGGAAATTACCGTAGTGCGCGCCGGCATATTAATCCCCGCCGCCAAGGTTTCTGTCGCAAAAACGACCTTGATCAATCCCGCCTGAAATAGCTCTTCCACCAGAGTCTTCCACGCAGGCAAAATACCAGCATGGTGCGCCGCAATTCCCCGGTAAAGGGCATCCACCTGACCATCCCGCGCCCCGTCGGGGTTTGTTTCCAGGAAATGGTCAATGCGCTGCTTGAGCTGGGCTGCTTCTGCATCGCTCACCAGGCGGATGGGACCAACGGCATTTACGGCGCGATCGCACCCTCGGCGGCTGAAGATAAAGTAAATGGCGGGCAACATATCCCGCTCCGCTAACTTGGACAAAATAAATCCAATATCCGGCGTTTCTGCCCGCAAATCTTGGCGCACCTGTCCTGGTGGCTTGCGGCGCTTTTTCTTTTGGGTTTTGAACTGGGGATGCAGCGCCGTTTTCGCCTCGTTTAACAGCGGGAAAACTCCCTTAAAGTTGCCGAAGCTAAAAGTCAGCGGAACCGGACGGAAGTTGGAATAGATCAGCTCTGTGGGACCGTGTACCTTATCAATCCAGTCCGTAAGCTGGTCGCCGTTCGCCACTGTTGCCGACAGCGCCACAATCTGAACCTGTTCGGGGCAATAAATCACCGACTCTTCCCACACCGTCCCCCGTTGGGAATCGTTCATATAGTGGCACTCGTCCAGCACCACCGCCTCTAAATCCTGGCAGGAGGTGCCCGTTTCTCCGATGGGCGTGCCGTAAAGCATATTGCGGAAAATTTCCGTGGTCATCACCAACACTGGCGCATCCCGATTGACCGACATATCCCCCGTCAGCAAACCCACCTGATCTTCCCCAAACTGCTCCCGAAAATCGCGCAGCTTCTGGTTCGACAATGCTTTCAGCGGCGTCGTGTAAAACACCCGCTTGCCGTGGCTAAGGGCGCGATAGATGGCGTACTCTCCCACCAGCGTTTTTCCCGAACCGGTGGGCGCACATACCACCACGGACTTATCCGCATTTAGGGCTGCGATCGCCCGCTCCTGAAATTCATCAAGCTGGAACGGGAAAACATCCTTAGGGTCTGGCCCTCGATAAGCACTGGAAGAATCGCCAGAAAAGCCGGTTGAGGTGGGGGAAACAGTCACACGATTGCCTTAGGCAGTATTAGCAATACCTATGATAAGCGTTGAGGAAACTAACTGATAGGGCACTGAATCGTATTTTTGAGCTAATTTCTGGGCTAAAGCTGCCGGAGTTAGGCTTAATTCTGTCTGATGGCGATCGCTAACCCAGGGGATGTTTTAAGGATCATCACTGGTAACGGACAGGTTGATAAACCCTTGCTAAGCTTTCCAAGCTGGCGATCGCGCTTAAACAAGTAACGTCTATGAATTTATCCCCCCAAGAAAAAGATAAGTTGCTGATTTTTACTGCGGGTTTATTGGCTGAGAGACGCAAGGCAAAGGGACTAAAGCTGAACTATCCAGAAGCAGTGGCCTATATTTCCGCCGCCATTTTGGAAGGAGCCCGCGAAGGAAAAACTGTGGCTGAACTGATGAGCTATGGAAAAACGCTATTGGGACGCGATGAGGTGATGGATGGGATTTCAGAAATGGTGGATGAAGTGCAGGTTGAGGCGACGTTTCCCGACGGAACAAAGCTTGTGACTGTCCATAACCCCATTCAATAGTTTTTTAGATAGAGACTATATTCGGGAATTTCTATTAACACTCTCCATTCAACAGTCTCTATCCAATAGAGTGTCGGCAGCTTCTAATTATCGGGTGACCACCAATGATTCCAGGCGAAATTATTACCCAAGAGGGCACCATTGAGCTGAACGTTGGACGGGAAACCCTCCAAGTTTCGGTGGCAAATACAGGCGATCGCCCAGTACAAATTGGCTCCCATTTTCACTTTTTTGAAGTTAATCAAGCGCTGCAGTTCGACCGGGACGCAACAAAAGGAATGCGGCTAAATATTCCTGCCGGCACTGCGGTGCGTTTTGAGCCGGGGGATGAAAAGGAGGTGGAGCTGGTGGCGATCGCCGGTACGCGAGAAATTTACGGGTTTAACGCTTTAGTGGAAGGCAAAGTGGATTAAAGCAGAGTCAACCTAGGCAGGGTTGATCAAGATAAATCAAAGTCGGAGAAAGTTGGAGACAAATCAATGCCAACCGCAGCGAGATTAGGGATTGGCGGCCCAGTCGGTAGCGGCAAAACTGCTTTATTAGAGGGGATTGTTCCTCTTTTGATTCAACGGGGAATTGAAGTGGCGATCGTCACGAACGACCTTCTTACTACCGAAGATGCGGACCGTTTGAAAAATGGTGGAATTTTGCCCAGCGATCGCATTGTGGGCGTAGAAACCGGTAGTTGTCCTCATACGGCGATTCGCGAAGATCCCACCATGAATCTGTTGGCGGTGCAGGATTTGGAAGGGCTATTTCCCAATCTCGATTTAATTTTGATTGAAAGTGGCGGTGATAATTTGGCGTCTACCTTTAGCTACGATTTGGTGGACGCTTATATTTTTGTGATTGATGTGGGGGCAGGGGATGATATTCCCCGCAAAAACGGTCCCGGCTTTGTGCAGTCGGATTTGGTGGCGATTAATAAAATCGATATTGCTCCCTATGTGGGTGCGGATTTAGCGCTGATACGGCAGCAGGCTCCCGTCCATCGTCGCGGCAAGCCCATTGTTTATACCAATTGCAAAACGGGGGAAGGGTTAACGGAAGTGGTGGATTTTATTTTGAAAACCGTGCTGTTCCGCAATCCCGTAACCGCTAACGTTTAAACCCCTTAAGCCGTGATGGGAAATAAGCTAAAAAGGAAGCCGGAAAGTAATTTGAAAAGTAATCCGGCCAATAATCATTTAGAGATTACGGTGGCGGGCGATCGCCATCAACGGACCATCGTCACCCAGCAATACACCGCCTATCCCCTGCGGCTATCGAAGGTGTTTCGGCTGGATCAAGGCGATCGCCACCGTGCCTATCTCTACATCACCAACACTTCGCCAGGACTATTGGCGGGAGACATTGTCAATGTTGCTGTAACCTTGGACGCCGGTGCCAGCCTTTATTTAACGGACCAATCTGCCACCAAAGTGCACGCGATGCCTGTTCCTGGCACAAAGGCGATCGCCAATACCCATCTGGAAATCGCAGCGGGAGCCAGCCTGGAATTTATGCCAGAGCCGGTAATTTTATTTGCCGAAGCCACGTCAGAACAAATTACCCATATTACCCTGCACTCAGAAGGGGCTTTGTTTTGGAGTGAAGTCATCTTGCCGGGGCGTTTAGCGCGAGGAGAATACTATGACTTTTCTTCCTATAAAAACCGTGTTGAAATTGAATCGTGGGACGGTGAATTATGGTTTCGCGAAGCAATAAATTTAGCGGGTAAGTCCAACAAGATAACCCCGTTTCAGTCTGGTGCGCTATTTGCAGAAAAATCGGTGTTGGCAACTTTAATCATTGTTCAACCTCACCTCGATTTAACCCAATTAGCTCAGAAATTAGATAATTTAGAAGGCGCTAATTTTACCGATTTAAGCGTAGCAAATTCGACATTACCAGGGGAAAAAGGTTTATTGGTGCGGGTCTTGGGTGATAAAACCTCTGCCGTTAAAAAATATCTGCAATATGCCTTGAACTGTGTGCGCCAATTGGGCGATCGCCCCCAAATTCCCTACATTCCTAAGTAACCGGTGATTTAACGATGTCAACTGAACTAATGGAAGTGGCTCAAGTGTATTTGGGTAATTTATCGGAGGATAAAACGCTGACGCAAAAGGTGGAAGCAGCTCAGGCGAACCATCAATATTTAGAGGTGTTTTTAGCGCAAACCGATCCTGGAAAGGGACGTATTCAAGCACGATCCACAACGGGAATTACGGTGGGAATTATTAAGGATAGAAGTTGGTCTTTGCGTCCCGACGATGTATTGATTACGGAATCGGGTAAGCTGCTTCGAATTCAGCTAAAAACACAAAAAGTGATGGTATTAACCTTCGCCGAATCAGTGGCTAACCATGCGACAGATTTGGTACACCTCGGGCATGTATTGGGCAATCATCACTGGCCCATTGAAATTCATGACCAGGCCATTTATCTCCAAGCCATAGTGGACGAAGAATTTGTCGAAAAAACTATTCAAAGTTTACGGATTCCGGGTTTGAAAATTGATTATGAATGGCGATCTCCTCAACAGTCCCTCTCCTTTGACCATCATCATCACCACTAGGGCATGCACTCTTCAATTTCTCAACAACTGATCCTAATGCAGCTTTCGGATTCGTTTTTTCCCACAGGATCTTTTACTTTGTCCCACGGGCTAGAAACGTTGGTGCAAACGAGGCAAGTTCAATCCGTGGCTGACGTACAAACTTTTCTACAAATCCTGTTGCGAAATAAGGTGGGCGTCACCGATACTGTGGCGCTAATTCATGCCCATCGCGGCAGTCAAAATAAGGATTTAGGAGTAATTAGACACGCGGATCGACAGCTTTTTATTCAAACGGCGATCGCGAAAAATCGAGCGACCCAGCGCCAGAGTGGTCGCGCATTATTAATGGTTGCCGGTGAAACCTGGCCCGACAAACGCATCGAAATTCTTCAGCAAGACGCGGTGCAAGGCAAAATTCATGCCTTGCACCCGGTGATATTTGGAGCGATCGCTGCCGTGGCGGGACTAGAAGAACGAGATGCGGTTTTAGGTTTTTTACATGGCTTAGTGACGGGGATCTTGGGCGCGGCAATTCGCCTTAGCGTGATCGGCCATCGTCAGGCTCAGCAGGTCTTACGGGCGATCGCCCCAGATATTGAAGCGGCTTGGACCATGGCCACCACGATGCCGCTAGAACAAATGTGGTCTTGCACACCCACCATTGATATTGCTCAAATGCGCCACGCTAAATTACCCCAACGTTTATTTGCGAATTAAGTTTATTTTTTCAATTTATAAGTTTGTTTTTCAATTCATAAAAACTCTGACGCGACCTGATTTTTGTCGCCTAGCTTTTAAGAATTGCCATCGTCCCGTTGCACTGAACTGGCGTTGAGTTTATGGATAAAGCTGTGATGATTCGCAACTTACCCCAGTGAAATTCTGCGCTTTAATAAACGGTGGATCGTTGATTTAAAAGGAATAAAACAAAGGAAATCAAACGATGAGTTACCGTATGGAACGCCGCGCCTATGCTGATACCTTTGGTCCCACGGTTGGCGATCGCGTCCGTTTGGCCGATACCGAATTGTTGATCGAGGTAGAGCGAGACTACACGACCTATGGTGACGAAGTAAAATTTGGCGGCGGTAAGGTAATTCGCGATGGCATGGGGCAGTCGCCCATTTCCCGAAAGGATGGGGCGGTGGATTTGGTGATTACCAACGCGCTGATTTTGGATTGGTGGGGCATCGTCAAAGCCGATATTGGCATTAAAGACGGCAAGATCCACAAAATCGGCAAAGCGGGTAATCCCTATATTCAAGACAACGTTGATATTGTTATCGGCCCCGCAACGGAAGCCGTGGCTGGAGAAGGGCATATTGTGACGGCGGGTGGCATTGACAGCCATATTCACTTTATTTGTCCCCAGCAAATCGAAACGGCGATCGCCTCGGGGATCACCACAATGATTGGCGGCGGCACGGGACCGGCCACGGGGACAAACGCCACCACTTGCACCCCCGGTCAGTGGAATATTTGGATGATGCTGCAAGCGGCCGATGAGTTTCCTATGAATTTGGGCTTTTTGGGGAAGGGCAATAGCAGTCAACCCCAAGGTTTAATTGAGCAAATCCAAGCAGGGGCAATGGGACTGAAGCTCCACGAAGATTGGGGGACAACTCCTGGGGCGATCGATACCTGTTTGGGCGTTGCTGATCAATACGACGTGCAGGTTGCGATCCATACGGACACCTTGAACGAAGCGGGATTTGTGGAAAATACGATCGCCGCCTTTAAAGACCGAGTGATTCACACCTATCACACCGAAGGGGCAGGAGGCGGCCACGCTCCAGACATTATCAAAGTGTGTGCCCTCAGCAATGTGTTGCCCTCGTCCACCAATCCCACCCGCCCTTTCACCGTCAACACCCTAGAAGAACACCTGGATATGTTGATGGTGTGCCACCATCTGGACAAAAACATTCCCGAAGACGTGGCCTTTGCCGAATCCCGTATCCGCCGCGAAACCATTGCCGCCGAAGATATTCTTCACGATCTCGGGGCTTTCAGTGCGATCGCCTCCGATTCCCAAGCCATGGGGCGGGTGGGAGAAACCATTATTCGCACCTGGCAAACCGCCCACAAAATGAAAGTCCAGCGAGGTGTCTTAAGCTCATCCACCGCAGAAGCTGCCGATAATTTTCGCGCCAAACGCTACGTGGCTAAATACACCATCAACCCGGCAATTATGCACGGCATTGCCGATCACGTCGGTTCCCTGGAAGAGGGCAAGCTGGCGGATATTTGCCTTTGGAAGCCCGCCATGTTCGGCGTGAAACCTGAAATTGTGATCAAAGGCGGGGCGATCGCCTGGGCCCAAATGGGCGATCCCAATGCCAGCATCCCAACCCCGCAGCCGATTCATATGCGTCCCATGTTTGCCAGTTTTGGAGGAGCGCGCCACGCCACCAGTCTTACGTTTATCTCCCAAGCCGCTTTGGAAACTGACATTCCCGATCAAATTGGCTTAAAAACCCCAGCCGTCGCCGTCTGCAATACTCGCAACATTAGCAAGGCAGATATGAAGCTCAACGAAGCTACCCCACAAATTGAGGTAAACCCAGAAACCTACGAAGTGCGAGCCGACGGTGAGTTATTAACCTGCGAACCAGCGGCGATTCTACCCATGGCACAGCGTTACTTCCTTTTCTAAATTTTCTTCTCCAACGGGACATCTTTACGGAACATCTCTCGCCACAGCTTCCGCACCTTCTATTACAGCTTCCGCACCTTCTATTAGGGACGATTATGAAGGACGATCACCTTTCTGGGACAACTATCGACAGAGCGAGAACGGCTAACTTTCAGCAAAATCATGCAGCAAAACCACTGCCGAGTGGAGAGTATGCGTGAAAATCGCATCCCATGGATTGATGTCTGTTCGCTATGAACTTTACTTTCTATGGCCTTTAGTATGATGTCTCCACACTGTTTTTCTCCTCCCTCAGAAAGCAAACTTTTCTGATTCACAGCAAAGCCAATCCTTAGCATGAGCGGCAAGCTTACCCATTAATCCTTACCAATACCTATCGATGTCCAAATTAGGAAGACGTCAAGTGCTGCTGTACGGTTCAACCGGATTAGCAGCGAGCCTGCTACTTAAAGGTTGTACAACCAGTGGCGATGATCCAAATGCCGCAGCGGGCGACTCTGACGGTGGTGAAACCATCAAAGTCGGCATTCTCCACTCCCGCAGTGGCACGATGGCGATTAGTGAAAATACCGTTGTTGACGCGGAACTGCTTGCCATTAAAGAGATTAATGCTGCCGGGGGAGTCCTGGGCAAACAGATTGAAGCGATCGAAGAAGATGGTGAATCGGACTGGCCCACATTTGCAGAGAAGGCTGCCAAGCTGATCGATCAAGACCAAGTAGCCACCATATTTGGTTGCTGGACATCAGCCAGCCGAAAAGCGGTTCTCCCCGTCTTTGAATCTAAAGACCACATGCTGTGGTATCCCGTCCAGTACGAAGGGCAAGAATGTTCCCGTAATGTCTTCTACACTGGCGCTGCTCCGAACCAACAAATTGAGCCCGCCGTCGATTGGCTCCTCGAGAATAAGGGCAAAGATTTCTTCTTGGTTGGTTCTGACTACGTTTTCCCAAGAACGGCAAACACGATCATCAAAGAGCAGCTCAAGGCTAAAGGCGGCAACACTGTCGGCGAAGATTATCTGCCCCTCGGCAATGTTGAGGTAACGCCGATTATCACCAAAATCAAGCAGGCGCTACCGGATGGCGGCGTCATTTTCAATAGTTTGAATGGTGACAGTAACACTGCTTTCTTTAAACAGATGCAGGGGGCAGGCTTGACCCCAGATAAATATCCAGTGATGTCGGTTAGTGTTGCGGAGGAAGAAGTCAGACAGATTGGTCCCCAATACCTGGAAGGTCACTATGCGGCGTGGAATTATTTCCAAACCGTCGAAAGCCCGGCTAATGATAAGTTTGTCGCCGCGTTTAAGGCGGAGTATGGCGATGAGCGAGTGACCAATGATCCGATGGAAGCTGCCTACATCATGGTGTACCTGTGGAAGCAAGCGGTGGAAGCTGCCGGCACCACAGAGCTAGAAGCGGTGCGCAAAGCTGCGATCGGTCAAGAATTCGATGCACCGGAAGGAAAAGTCACCATGAACGCCAATCACCATATTTCCAAGACTGTTCGGATTGGAGAGGTGCGTAGTGATGGTTTATTTGACATCGTTTCTTCAACGGATGGTCCCGTCGATCCTCTGCCTTGGAACCAGTATGTGCCCGAAACGAAAGGGTTGGGCTGTGACTGGACGGATCCAGAGAAGGGAGAGAAATATAAGGTTTAGGGGTGCGAGTTAGATTCAAGCGCGACTGGCGATTTCGTTTCAATGAAGCCAGCATCCTATTTCGCCAAATAGTTTCAGTTGCGCTAGGGGTTAAAGGTCTTTTGCCTTTAGCCCTTTAGCGATGTTTTTGGTTTTAATGCTTGCACGCCGCACTGGCGTTGATGAATCATGCAATGTTGAGTTGCTGTAATCTTTGGCATTTAGCCCTTTAATATTTAGCGATTTAAGGATTAAGCAGCGGTTAAGTCATTGCTCATCACTCAATCTAGTCAGAGTATTTATGTCTGCATTACTTGAAGGCTTATTCAGCGGCATCAGTATTGGTTCTGTCCTACTCATTGCCTCTTTAGGGTTAGCCATTGTGTTTGGGCTGATGGGGGTAATCAACCTCGCCCACGGTGAACTCATGATGTTGGGGGCGTACACGACCTACGTTATTCAAAATATTTTTAAACCATTGGGAGAGCCTTGGTTTGATTTCTACATTATTGTGGCTCTTCCGGCGGCGTTTATTGTTGCGGCGATCGCCGGATTAATTCTAGAAAAGGGGGTGATCCGTTTTCTTTACGGCAGGCCTCTGGAAACCCTGTTGGCGACCTGGGGGGTCAGTCTAATTCTGCGTCAGTGTGTACGAAGCGTTAATTGGCTGTTGGTTATTAGTGTCGGTGTTTTCTGTCTTCTCTTTTTTGGTGGTCGGGTTCTGGTCAGTCGTCGTCTCGACTGGGAAAAAATCAAAAATGCTGTCACTGCGATTTTATTGCCAGTATCGACGGCGATCGCCGCTTTGGCTGGCATTTTAATGGGGTCAGTCCCCGCCCTAAGCAAAGCATGGTTTAGTGCGCGGAACGTGGATGTGACTTCGCCTAAATGGTTAAGCGGCGGCGTCAAGGTTTTAGAGTTCCAAATGCCCTATGCTCGTCTTTTTATCATCGGGTTGACCGCGATTTGTTTGCTTGCAGTTTACTTATTTTTAAACCAATCGAATTGGGGATTACGCATTCGGGCCGTTACCCAAAATCGAGAAATGAGTGCTTGTTTAGGTATTCCCACCGCAAAAGTCGATGCGCTGACCTTTGCCCTTGGTTCGGGTTTGGCAGGCGTAGCTGGTTGTGCGGTGAGCTTGCTCGGCTCAGTGGGTCCTAATACTGGCCAGAACTATATCGTCGATACGTTTATGGTGGTGGTTGTCGGTGGTGTAGGCAATTTATTAGGCTCCGTAATCGCTGCCTTTGGTATTGGCACCCTGAACTATTTAATTGGCTCTGGTGTTTTCGCCTTTATATTTTCGGAGTCAGACGCCTTCAAACCGCTGGTGGATATTCTCCTCTTCTTTGCCACGAGCAGTATGGCCAAAGTGATGGTGTTTGCATTAATTATTTCTTTCTTACAAATAAAACCGGCTGGCTTGTTCCCCCCCAAAGGTAGAACCGCAGAGTTGTAGTTATTTGTTGTAATCATTGGTGGGCAACGGCAGAGTGGTAATTAACGATTGATCATGGGCAGTAAGCAAGAAATTGAACAAAAGCAACGACGAAAAAAGCAGTTCGCGGAAATGGGGATCGCGATCAGCTTACTAATTGTATTGTCGGTTCTTTTACCGGCCGTTTTGCCTGCATTCCAGTTACGTTTGGCCGGGCGCTTTTTCGCCTTAGCTATTGTGGCGCTGGGGTTGGACTTAATTTGGGGATATACCGGTTTACTGAGTTTGGGACATGGTATCTTCTTTGCGCTGGGCGGTTATGCCCTAGCCATGCACCTCAAACTACAGTTGCCGGAGGGGCAGCTACCGGAATTTTTTACGTTGTACGGGGTGAAAGAACTCCCACTATTTTGGCAACCATTTCATTCGTTTCCCGTAACGTTGTTGGCCATTTTCGCTATCCCCGGTATTGTCGCAGGTTTACTCGGCTACTTAGTTTTTCGTAACCGGATTAAAGGGGTTTATTTCTCCATTCTTACCCAGGCGGCATTACTAGTATTTTTCAATCTCTTTAATGGGCAACAGGAGCTAATTAACGGGACGAATGGCTTAAAGACTGATACTGAAACAATTTTTGGAGTATTGGTGAGTTCTGATGATGCCCAGAAAGCTTTTTATGTCATTACGATAATTTTACTAGGGCTAATTTATTATCTTTGTCGCTGGCTCACCAGCGGTCGATTTGGTCGTTTATTAGTTGCCATTCGGGATGACGAAACCAGGGTGCGATTTTCCGGTTACGATCCCACTGGTTATAAGGTATTGGTCTTTGCAATTTCGGGTGCGATCGCCGGAATTGCAGGAGCTCTATACACGGCGCAGACTGGAATTATTACCCCCAGTTTTATGGAAGTTCCCTTCTCGATTGAAATGGTAATCTGGGTGGCGGTTGGTGGTCGAGCTACCTTAATTGGGGCAATTATTGGCACCCTTTTAGTTCAGCTAGCTCGTACTTTTTTAAGTGGAAATTTCCCAGAAGTTTGGCTCTTTTTCCAAGGCGCGTTATTTCTTATCGTGGTAACCGTGTTACCAGATGGCATTGTCGGCTGGGTAAAAAATCAGGGTTGGAAAGATGTATTCGCTTGGTTTGGTTACCGCCCGCGCGTTCAGACTTATCCTAGCTTGGAACAAGATCTAGAAGTGATTAAAGAAAAACAGGACATCCTAGGAGAATAGTGCAGCATTAGCATTAGTCACTCAGTAGCATTGCTCGTTAGGTGTTAATAATGGAAAATATTTTAGAAATTGAGAATTTAACTGTTAGTTTTGATGGTTTCAAAGCTTTAAATAATCTCAACTTTAGGATGAATGCGGGAGAATTACGAGTGGTGATCGGACCGAATGGGGCAGGGAAGACCACCTTTCTCGATGTAATTACAGGTAAAGTACAGCCAACATCAGGATGCGTCTTATTCAAGGGGCGTAACCTTCAGAACATTCCCGAGTTTAAAATTGCGCGATTAGGCATTGGTCGTAAGTTTCAAACGCCACGAGTTTACCTAAACTTGACAGTCCGAGAAAATTTAGATTTGGTGTGTAACCGCAACAAAAATGTGTTTTCGACATTGTTTAGCCGCCCTAAATCTGCTGAGAGGCGAACCGTTTCTGGGCTTATTGAAACGGTTGGCTTAGAAGCAAAAGTCGATTTATCAGCCTCTTTACTATCACATGGTGAAAAGCAGCGCTTAGAGATTGGAATGTTAGTGGCTCAATCGCCTGATTTATTGCTAGTGGATGAACCGGCGGCTGGCTTGACCGACGAGGAAACAGAAAATGTTGGTGCGTTATTGCTTGCCTTGGCGGAGAGTCACTCAATTATTGCCATTGAGCACGATATGGAATTTGTTCGGCAGATTGCAAATAACCAAGTAACAGTTCTACATCAGGGTTCGGTGCTTTGTGAAGGCACGATGGACGAAGTTCAAAACGACGAGCAAGTGATTGAAGTTTACTTGGGAGAAGCACCACCGACACCAGGTGAATAGTTGCAACTCATTGATTAGGATTGAGTAATGGTTTTGAATAATAACCTAAAGATGAACCGAGAAAGGCTTGAACAACAACAGGTTGCTGATATCGCTTTAAGGATTGCCGATCTCAACGTTTACTATGGCGAAAGCCATATTCTTCGGAATGTTGATTTAAGTGTCCCTGTGGGACAGATGGTTTGCTTAATTGGACGTAATGGTGTTGGCAAAACAACGTTGCTCAAGACAATTATGGGGCTACTAAAACCGCGTACTGGCAATATTATTTTTGTGGACAAAGATATCACTAACCTGGCAACAGATCGTCGCGCCAAACTGGGAATTGGTTATGTTCCACAAGGTAGAGATATTATTCCCCGTATCTCGGTTAAAGACAATCTTTTATTGGGGTTAGAAGCGATTCCTGGGGGACGGAAAAGCAACACCATCCCTCAAGAGATCTTCGATCTTTTTCCAGTCCTGCGTACCATGCTATCCCGCATGGGAGGGGATTTAAGTGGTGGTCAGCAGCAACAGTTAGCGATCGCTCGTGCCATTATGGGAAAACCGCGCCTGTTGGTTTTAGATGAACCGACGGAAGGGATTCAACCTTCAATTATTTTAGAAATCGAAGCAGCAGTAAAAAGGATTATTAAAACAACTGGGATTTCGGTGTTGTTAGTGGAACAACATCTTCATTTTGTGCGTCAGGCAGATCGCTATTACGCCATGCAAAAAGGGGGAATTGTCGCTTCTGGTGACACCGCAGATTTAAGCCAGGAAGTCATTCAAGAATTTTTGGCTGTTTAGGGACTATGGGGCAATTACAGCTCAGGCGCGACAGGTGTAGGAGATTTCTCGGCTTTGGCATCTCGCGTGTCCCTAGCTCTAAATCACACTCAAACTCTGCAATGCCCAGATGGCATCCGTCTTGGCATTGCAGATAGGCGCACTTTTAGATGCGATTTGTCAACACTACTTGATATTCACTCTACCTTATTTGAGTCCAGTATCGGTAAATCACCGCCCCTACAACCCTTTCAGCGTAAGCGATGGCGCCCCATAATCACGCTGCCTGTACAGTTCACGACGCCCTTATGAAAACCCTGCGATCGCCTGCATTTGGTAGCGGGAGAGACAGCAACAGAGTTACTTGGCAACGAGGATAATGCTCGTCCTTTGGGATAGTGATCGCCTGTTATGACTCGTGCGATCACTCAAACGTTTGGTTGTGAGGTATTTGATGATCGCTATTTCTAAATTTTTCCGTTTCAAGCTGTTGCTTGCTAGCTCTACCCTGAGCATGGTTGCTTTGATGGGCCACAATGCTGGAGTATCTCCTGCGATCGCCAATGAACCGACTGCCGATCTGACATCGACCCTAGAAACCCTGAACCAATATGGCCAGGAGAGCAAGGCGCAATTGAGCCCATCTGGACTCGATCAAGTCACCTCCGTATCCCAGCTTTCTGATGTCCGTCCCACCGACTGGGCGTTTCAAGCATTACAATCTCTCGTCGAACGCTACGGGTGTATTGCCGGTTATCCCAGTGGTGTTTACCTCGGCAACCGCGCCATGACCCGTTATGAATTTGCAGCGGGTTTGAATGCGTGTTTGGAGCGGGTGAACGAGCTGATCGCAGCCGCAACCTCTCCCCTAGCCAGCAAGGCAGATCTCAAAACGTTGCAAAGGTTACAAGAGGAATTTGCCGCTGAGCTGGCAACCCTGCGCGGTCGGGTAGATGCGTTAGAAGCGCGGACCTCTGAACTGGAAGCGAACCAATTCTCCACCACCACTAAGCTTAAAGGTGCAGTCATTTTCAGTGTCCATGGCGGCAACTTTCTCGATGATGATGGAAGGGAGAACAGCGATAGGGAAGAGATTGCCTTTGGGCAACGGACTCGCCTGGAATTTCACACCAGCTTCTCCGGCGATGATTTACTCGTTACCCGTCTCCAATCCAACACGATTCAAAACCCTCTCTCCGATGCCACCGGGCTGGGAGCCTTGAGCTATGGCGCAGGCGACAGCACCGAGTTTCGGTTGGATTTCCTAGCGTATTATTTCCCCATTAACGACCAACTCAAGGCCATTGTCGGTGGCAGTGGCCTTGGCATTGACGATCTCCACCCGATGCACAACCCCCTTTACGGCAATGGGTCCGGTGCCCTCTCGTTTTTTGCCGATCGCAACCCCGTCTTCCGTCTGCCCACCAATGCCGGTGGAGGCCTAAGCTGGACGCCTACCGAAAATTGGGCGTTCAATGTGGGGTATTCTGCCGGTGAACCCGCTAGCCCCGTAGAAGGCGCAGGTTTCTTCAACGGTAGCTACAGCGCCAGTGCCAGTGCAAACTACTACAGCAGTGACAAGCGTTTCAGTGCAGGCTTGTTCTACGCCCACGCTTACCAGTCCCGCACTGAGTCCAATCTGACTCTGTTGAGCGGTGCTGGTACGTCTAATGTTGTGGATCCCTTCGGTGGGTCGTCTATCCTGAGCGATAGCGTTGGCTTCCAGAGCAATTTTACAATTACTCCTAAGTTCGGGATTAACGGTTGGTTTGGTTATACCAATGCCCGCAATGCCAGTGATGGGGATGATAATTTGGATTTGATCACCTGGGCGCTCGGTTTGAATTTCTACGACCTTTTCTCTGAGGGGAGTTCTGGCGCTTTGTTAGTGGGACAGCCGCCAACGGTGACCAATGGTGACGGTGTGGATGAGGATGATTTTACGCCCATCCATGTGGAGGCACTATATCGCTACGCGCTGAACGATTTTATTTCTATTACCCCGGGTGTGATCACGATCTTCAATGCGGATGAGGATGGTGACACTGCGATTTTGGGCGTGCTTCGGACTGAGTTCACGTTCTAGGGGCTGCTTGGCATTGTTGCAGGGGGTACGGAGGGTTAAGAGCTATGGCACTTCGTCGCAGCTACCCTTCAATTCCCCCTTATCGAAGTGGACGGGACTATGGTGACGAAGTAAAATTTGGCGGCAGTAAAGTAATCCGCGATGGCATGGGACAGTCGCCCATTTCCCACGAGGATGGGGCGGTGGATTTGGTGATTACCAACGCGCTAATTCTGGATTGGTGGGGTGTCGTCAAAGCCGATATTAGTATTAAAGGAAGCGGGATTTGTGGAAAATACGATCACCGCCTTTAAAGACCGAGTGATTCACACCTATAGCGGCGACGGAGTGACTTAGGACAACAGTCTAAGACTTTGAGCAATG
>CALGDE010000127.1 GCA_937883785.1 uncultured cyanobacterium | reverse complement strand
TCGTAATTACAGATTAACCTCCGTTAGCTTTCTTACTTTTCAGACGTCCTCTCAGCATTTTTATCGCTTAATTTGCCGCTTAAATTTAGATAATGCTTAGGCTGAGATAATATTTTTTGTCACAGAAAAGTCCCCATAAAAGCGAATCAAGAAAAGTAAGTTAGAACATTATTGAGCGGAGCCAGGGTGAGCTCATCAGAGACTCTCAGGATTCGGCTTTCTCAGTACCTTGGTCAGGCAGAAAACGCTTCAGTTTCTATAAGCCGCCTTGATTTCTCAAGGTCACTTAATTCGCCTGTGCCGTTTCTTGGCGCCCATATTAACCTAGTCACCGCGATGCTAGATGTCCTAATTTGTATATCCTGTTGGGGTCTTCCTGTTTCATTGTCGGTTTCGACCAAGTAAGCCGTTGTCGCAAACCGTTCTCGCCATTGTTTTTTTTGCGTAGTCGTTGGTTGTTTTTAGGGGTATTCTGCCGTGTCTCAAGCTGTCTCAAGTCTGGTTGAAGCTGCCCGACAGGGAGACCCCATGGCAATTGGGCAACTGTTGTCCCAGCGCCTGCGATCGCGCGGCATTCAGGTGCGCATTCGTCTACAGCAGGGGTATTTGCAAATTCGCCTTGATAGCCCCCGAGCCTTGCCCCAGCAGGCGATCGTGGACTGGACTAAGCGTTGGATTGTGGCGCTTCATTGTGAAACCATTAATCGCGTTCGGATTTACGCTTGGCAGCCTAATCAATATTTTCCCGACTGGATGGCTCGCTTTGAGGTGATGCGTGGGTCTCTCAATGCGCAGGCGGCGAAAACCAATATGACGGGCGCTCCCGAAGGTAAACGCGCAAACGGCGACGGTTCGACAGTTAAAAAGGTTGAATCTAACGGAGTTGGAGCCGTTAAGACAGCTGCTGCCATCTCTTCGGAAGGCGTTGCTACGAGCGAGAAAACGAGCTTCCAAGCCGTTGACTTATCTGATCGCGATCCATCAGTGGCAATCGAGCCTGGCAGCACTTTAGACCTGGCCGCTATCCCTGAGCAGGATCGCCTGGCTTACTATGGCGCCCTCTATGCGATCGCCAATGCTGACGGCCATATTGATCCTCGCGAGGTGGCGGTAATCGAAGAGATTATCAACCTGGAAGGATTATCGGACCATGCTAAGGATAAAGTGGTGAACTACCGCGAGGATCCCCCAAACTTAGGAAACTGTTTGGCGGTGTTGGCTGAGGCCGATGAATCCCTGCGCATCGGATTAATGATGAACTTAATTGATACGTCCTGGGCTAATGAAGAGCTGGATCCCCTAGAGATGGCGGCGCTGAAGCTAGCCCAGCGATCACTCAACATCAGCGACGTGGAGCTGGAGTCCATTGAGGGGTTTGTGCGGGAGATGCGATCGCAAGATGCCCAATCCTTCGATGAATTAGATCTCAATAGCTGAACGCTTTAATAGCCCCAAGCTCCAGGCGTTGAAAATTCTGATAGCTAAGGGGCATCATTGGAATGGTTGCCAAGGAGCAACAGTCCCTTAAGATTTCCATAGCTTTTTACTTTGTCCGAGTCTGCGCCAACGCTACAGAACATAAGGAAAAAAGCAGAATAGGAGTATTCGGGAAAGAACCGGGAAAAATGGAAACAACAGCCACGTTTTACTGTGCTTTTTGCGGCGAATCAATCTTAACTTTTGTGGACCTGAGCGCCGGTATGACCCAGTCTTACGTGGAAGATTGTCAGGTGTGCTGCCGTCCAAATGTTTTGTATTTAACTGTTGATGAGGACACTTTAGATGTAGACATTCAGTCAGATGTGGAAAGTTGACGTACGCGCTAGCGAGTCAGGCTCGCTCGCTGACGTTGATTGACTTCATTCGTCCGTTTCTACACCCGTGCCTCAGAGAAAGCTATCTAACCTTTCTGTCCAGTCTTTTTCGCTTAATCACTTTTCTACCTCAGGGAGGATGCAACACACAGAACCTTAGATTGTGAGTTTGTGACAGAAATTTTCAACCTTATGGTTCAAAAGGCTGTTGATAAGATTAATATATAGGTATCAGTGCTTAGCTTCACCAACTTGATACCACTCCACATTCAGGTGAGTTTAGGTAACCCATATGACGACTTTAGTTGCTGAACCCTCTGACCAAAGCTTAACGGACGTTTGGTTGCGAGGTTTGTTAACGGTGGCTTGGGCTGATGGACACTTTGATCAGGAGGAGAGGGAAATGATAGCTTCCCTGACTCATTCCGAATTATCTGATGATGCTATTCATGACTCGCTAATTTCCCCAGACGACCTCGCCACTGGTTTTGAAGAGGATCGCCAAGAAGCAGAAAATTTCCTACGTACTGCGGTGATGGTTGCGATCGCCGACGGTGTGTATTCCGAATCAGAAGACAAATTAATACAAGAATTTAGTCAATCTCTCAACTGCACTATTCCGGCAATTGATGCCCTACGTCAAAGTTCAGTGATTACTACCCCCCACTCCGACAAGCCAGCCGCCCCCGGTTCGGCATCAGGACTGACACCGCCAGCGCCCCACCACCACCCAGTGCTTGCCCCGGTGCAAGATTGGCTTGATGGTCTCGATGTAAAAAACGAGAAAGTGGCGCATTTTCTCTGTAAAATGATTCCCGCTCAGTGCCCCTTTGAACGAGACGTGGTGTTATTTGGACACAAAGTGGTCCATATTCCTGCCATGTGTAAGATTAATCCGCTTTATGAACAGCTAGTGGGTCTACGGTTTCGTGCCTTGTCGTTCCTATCGGACACCTGTGACGAGGACGTTTCAGACTATATTTAGCCGACTTGTAAGTGGATGCTTTAGCTGACCGTTACGACCGTTTAACTAAAAATTTCCAACCGTTTTTACCGACTTCTTAAGGAGGTTTACTTCTTGGGGGTAGGTAGAGAACGTAGTTAGTGATTATCGTTAATCATCGAAAAATGGGGCAATTGGCGTTGGTTTTGCATCGTTTGTGGTGCGTTTTGACGGCTGTTTGTGCCCTATGAAATTTATTGATTACGCGGAAATTAACGTTAAGGCTGGTGATGGCGGCGACGGCATTGTTGCTTTTCAGCGGGAAAAGTTTATTCCGGCCGGTGGTCCGTCTGGTGGCAATGGCGGCTGGGGTGGCTCAGTGTATTTTGTGGCTTCAGGGCAACTGCAAACCCTGATGGATTTCCGCTATCAATCCCAGTTCAAGGCCCCCGACGGCAGCCGCGGAGGTCCCGATAACTGTACCGGCCGTAGCGGCAAAAACCTTGAGGTGGAGGTGCCCTGTGGAACTTCTGTTTACAACGCGGAAACTGGGACGTTGTTGGTGGATCTGGTGGAGCCAGGCGATCGCTATTGCGTGGCAAAAGGGGGCAAAGGGGGCTTGGGCAATGCGCATTTCTTAAGCAATAGCAACCGTGCCCCCGAATATTCCCTGCCGGGACTGCCGGGAGAGGAAACTATCTTAAAGCTTGAGCTGAAACTAATCGCTGAAGTGGGGATTATTGGCTTACCCAATGCGGGGAAATCCACGTTGATTTCATCCCTTTCCTCTGCCAAGCCTAAGGTTGCCAACTATCCTTTCACCACCTTGGTGCCTAACTTAGGTGTGGTGCGGCGTCCCTCCGGCGATGGCACGGTATTTGCTGATATTCCTGGGCTAATTGCCGGGGCCCACGAGGGGGTTGGGCTAGGGCACGAATTTTTGCGTCATATTGAGCGCACTCGAGTGTTGCTCCATGTGCTAGATGGCACCGCCAGTGATCCCATCGCTGATTATCAAATTATTCAGGACGAACTAAAGGCCTATGGACGGGGGTTGAGCGATCGCCCCCAAATTTTGGCGATTAATAAATTGGACGCGATCGATGAGGAATTTGTGGATTTAATCGTTGAAGAGTTGCAACCCAACTACGAAGAACCCATCCTAAAAATATCTGCTGTTAGTCGCTTCGGTTTGGATTCCCTACTGGAACGGGTTTGGAAATATATTGATTAACCACGTCGATTAGCTAGGGGTTGTGCTTCGTTAAACTTCAAACCCAATAGCAACCGGGGTTACAGCCTTTATCCTGTTTGATCTGAAAGGATGTGTACTCTCCACTACGTAAAGCTTCTGGCGTTTAACTGAGCACACGCCCTTTGTGAATCGGCTACTGAAGCATTGCTTCTGAGGTTTAAACGGGGAAGTTCTGGTTTAGCCAGTGATTAATATCTGCCAGGAGCTGATCGGGAATTTCCCAGGGGAATAAATGGGCCACGTCGTGATATTCTCGCCAGTCTGCATTGGGTAGGTGATCAGCAGTTTCCTTGGTGGAGGCAGCGGTAATGTGCACGTCATACTGACCAGCGCCGATCCAGCAGGGTTGGGTGATTTGCGCCAACTCCGGCATGCGATTGTAGCCCTGCCTCATTGCCGTGTTTAGGGCTTGGTGGGCGTATTTAGAGGTGCGGAGGGTGGAGGCGATCGCCGATTCCGCCACGTATCGATAAGTGGCAGGTTCTTGGCGATGCACTAGATACTTAAACAGCGATCGCCGGGCAAAGGTGTCAATATTCCACTGCCAGCCGGGCATGGCTTGATTGAGCAAGGCGGCGATCATCGTAAACAACAGCTCATGCCACTGGGTACGGGGATGGGCACCCCTCGGTCGCGCTGCCGTTGCCACCAAAATCAGCCCCGTTACCCGATTGGGAAATCGTAGCGCCAGTTCCATGGCAATAATGCCCCCCAGGGACCAGCCCAGCACAATGCACTGGTTAATATTTCGCTGGTTTAAAAGGGTGGCTAAGTCATCTAAATGGTCCGCCATAATGAAAGACGAATCCACAGTACTGCGCCCGTATCCTCGTAAATCGGGCATCAATACGCGGTATTTCTCCCCGAGCGATCGCCCGAATACCGCCATACTGTCGCTGGACCCAGGGTGCCCATGTAAACACAAAATCGGCGGACCCTCGCCCATTTCTCGAAGAAATAAATCCATAGGTTACTAACCAATTGGACGCAAAATTCAGCTCTTTAAGATAGCGGATATTCGCCGTAAACTTTCCATTGGCGATTGATATATTCCAACAGCGTAATCTTTTCAATGGGGCTAGTGGCTTCGAAAGGATGATCACAAAGCTTTGCCCAAATGGCGTCAAAAGGATTTTTATCGCCCTTAGGTTTTGCCCGACATCGCGCCAGGGTCATATGGGGACTAAAGTCTTGGTACTTACGACGTTTGTCAGGACGCTGGCTGTATTCGTAGGGAGCTTCGTACTCCTCAAAGGCTAAATCCAGCTCATTTTGCAGACCCATTAGGGCCGGCGATCGCACCACATCTACAAACAGCACATGCTTAGGAAACGCGCCTAACCCTTTGAATTGCAGCTCAAATTTGGGCACGGTGGCAATCACTTCCGGTAGCCAATGTTCAAGGCGGGAAATGTGATCTGGCGATCGCTCGAAAGGCGGCAGTAGGGTCACATGGGGCGGTGAATTCCACACCGGCTGGCAATCGTAATCTCGCCCTAGCTCTTGTTTTAATTCGTTCGTTTGGTCCTGTACTGCTTCTGTGGGAATCGCGGCCACAAAATAACGCCGCAAATCCGGCTGTTTATCCCACTGCCCACCCTCGTCCTTGGCAAGCTTTGATAAATGTTTTGATTGATTCATCCCATACTCTTACGGGAACAGGCTACGGTGATTAAACTTGCTTATGCCATTTTGTGGTTTGTCCTATGCCTTGGTTTGTGAAAATTGAATCGGGAACGGTTAGAAAATCAGAATTTGATCGCCACGTCCCGGCCCATCTCGCCTATGTCAAAGATTTGATCGCGAAAGGTCATCAGGCTCAAACCGGTTATTGGGAGCATGAGGAGGGGGGACTATTGATTTTTCAAGCTAAAGATTTGGAAGAGGCGCGGGCGATCGTGGCGGCGGACCCATTGGTTCAAAATAATTGCGTCACCTACGAACTTCACCAGTGGCATCGGGTACTTCCCAAAGAGAATAGACCTTTGACCTGAACCCCCACCCTCACCCTAAATCCTTCGCCCTAAGGAAAGGGACTTCAGAAAACTACGTTTTCTTGCTATTCTCGCTCCCCTTCTCCTCGGGGAGAAGCATGTGCTGGACGTAGTCGCAGGGGGGGTGGGGAATGAGGGCTTCCAGTAACTTTGGGTTGGTGCAAGAGGTCTAGTGCCTTAGCCTTCAACCCATGATTTTTACGTTGAGCTGTGAAGATAGACGTTTGCCCTGCACCTTTGAGGAACGCAATTGTGAAAAGGTCGAAATTGATGTTAGTGTTTAATTGACCTGGACCCGTGCAGTGGTAACGCCCGAACTTTGTCAGGACCGGAAGGTAGCAGCAATAAGGGATGCTTACGACAGGCGCGGACTTCGGGTCACTTTTTTTGTCTTTTTTTCGACTTCCCCTTATTTTCTCTGGCTCAGCGCACCGCAATAACAGTCGCTTCATGTTGCCCCTGCCGGTGCGCCTAGATCCATATTTACATTGCCCAATTCAGTTCGAAACCTACTTAGTTACGTCGCTGTTACGTCGCTCAACCTTTCAAAAGCCAAGGCTTAAACTGTAGGAAAGGGCTGTGGAGTTAAAAAATGCCTAAGTTTATTCTCTTCCTGTTGCTGGTGGGCTACTTCGTTGGTGCATGGAAATTTTGGACCGGCTTCAAGCGCACTAATTTTCAGCAAAATCGCATTGGATTAACCCTGATGTGGCCAGTGTTGTTTTTGATCAACAAGCCGTTTCGCACAAACTTTCAGCGAGCGTTGAAAGGTTAAGGTGTTTCCCCCATCGAATTGCAGAAGATATATGTGATGGGATTAGAGTCCCTGCAAAGCAGAAAAGTTAAAAGCTAGAGTCCTTGTGAATGCTGTTTTTGGGGCCTAGTTGCTGAGCGGCTTTGGTTCCCCACGGCTCTTCCACAAGCTTTTAAATAGTTCCCGCTGAGCTTTGATTTTTGAATTCTATTTAAATTTCATTTGTTAAATCTATTTTCTTTCCCCATGGCGCGCAAATCTTCTTCCACCGCTGGTAGCCCTTTTTCAAGCGTGGGCGATCGCCTGCCGGGCATGTCCAAGGAGGTGGAAGCATGGGAAGCGCAAATTAAGGCGGTAACCGGTCGTTTCAGTAAGGAATATCGCCGGGATGAATTTGACCTGCCTGAGGAGGTGCAGGCAATGCCGATTTTTCAAGATTGGGTGAGCGGCAAACTACAGCAAGAAACTGCCACTCCTTTTTGGGAACTGGCAAAGCCAAAGAAAAACCAGAAATGTTTGGACATTGGCTGCGGCATTAGCTTTTTGATTTATCCGTGGCGGGAATGGGAAGCGTTATTTTGGGGTATTGATCCCAGCCTGGTGGCCTACGAGGGGCTGAAATCCCGAGGGCCGCAGCTTAATTCCAAGCTGTTTAAAAGTATTGAGCGTGGTGCGGCCCATGAACTTCCCTACTCTTCGGATCAGTTTGATTTGGCGATCGCCACCGGCTGGACCTGCTATTACCCCTTGAACTATTGGAAAGTCGCCCTGGGGGAAATTAAACGGGTATTGAAATCTGACGGTCGCCTGGTGTTTGACGTGCTCAATCCTGATTCAGAGCGGGCGGAAAACTGGGCGATTTTAGAAACTTACTTGGGTTCTGAGGTGCTCTTGGAGTCTGTGGCCGACTGGAAGGCAGTGGTGAAAGACGCCGGTGGCAAGGTGACTAAAACCAAGGAAGGATCACTGTTTACGGGGATGGTGGTTAGCTTTTAGGCTATTGCCTGTTACGCAGTTTTTTCAAGACTGCTTTTGTAGAATTGGATTCCACAGATGTTTGTCAAAAACTTACAAGATTGCCCTGAGTTTATTGCGGGCGATCGCTCAATCCTGCGGGAATTACTACACCCCGACAAAGCGCCTCTGGACCTGCGCTACAGTTTAGCCCACGCCATTATTCCTGCTGGAGCCACTTCTGCCCCACACAGTCTCACCACCTCTGAGGTGTATTACATTTTGTCCGGCACTGCCCAAATGCACATTGATAACGAGGTGCAAAGCATTGGTCCCGGTGACGCGGTGTATATTCCTCCCAACGCCAAGCAGTACGTTGTCAATGGCGGCGCTGATCCCCTAGTTTTCCTATGTATCGTCGATCCCGCCTGGCGCGAGGAAGATGAAACGGTTTATGAGAAAGCTTCCGCCCCCTCGTCTTAAGGCTTGTGGGCAGTTTAAAAATTACAGCCTCGGGAAAGTTAAAGAAATGTAAGATATTTAGAGGCTCAATGTGGTTTGCATCGCGTTAGCCCTTCTATGATTTTCCCGTGACTGTTTAAGTTTTTGCCCAAGTTGCTAACCATGTTTTCAATTGCGTCCCGCAGCCTTCGCGTTCTTTGTGCAGTCGCCCTGGCGTTTGTAACGATTTTTAGTGCTCAGCCCCATGCGATCGCCGCCAGCTCCGCAGCCATTCGCGCCTTTGATGATGTGGCGGTGGAAGAGCGTAACTTTGCCGGCCAGTCGTTTGTGGAGTCCGAGTTTAGCGACGCTGATTTGGAAAATGCGGATTTTAGCAATGCGGACCTGCGAGGGGCGGTATTTAACGGCGTGGTGCTGAAAGGGGCAAACCTGCGCGGTGCCGACCTTAGTGACGGCATTACTTACTTGACCACTTTTGAAGGGGCAGACTTAAGCGATGCGGTGCTGTCCTCGGCAATGATGTTGCGATCGCGCTTTAAGAATGCCACGGTGAACGGCGCTGATTTTAGCGATGCCATCCTTGACCGTGTAGAAATTACTCGACTGTGCGAAACCGCAGAAGGGGTTAACCCCAAAACCGGCGTTGACACCCGTGAGTCCCTGGGCTGCTAGGGGCTGTCCTCATTTACATCTCAAAGCCAAAAGCCACAGGGGCTTCAGCCCCTACGTTTTTTATTTTGAGAGGGCGTCACTTCCCACTGTGTAAGGCTTCTGCCGCTTAATTGATGACGCGTCTGAGGACACGTCTGAGGATACGTCCTAGAAACACTGGGTTAAAGCATTAGTGTCTGAGTCCCTAGCAACTTTCTACGGCAATGATGTATCCAGGCTCCGGACCCCATCAAACGGAAAACCGCGCTATAGAATGGAGTAACCAGGAATTAAGCTGCAAATAATAACTTTGAAGCCATAATTGCTAATTTTTCCTGTTGGTTAAGCCATAATTCAAGAAAATTCCTTGTCAATATTGGCTGTAAATAATCGCTGTACTGACCCAGGTCACTGACTCAAATCACCTAACGCCTTACACTACAGCGGTACTGGAGTGGCGCTGCGGCGATCACTCATATAAAGGTAGTACTCCATAATTTGACGCAGGATTACGTCAAAACTTGGGTGCCGCTGTACTAGCTTTGGCGTAAAAGGCTATGTAAGGTGACTGGCGTCAGCTTTGGTTTTATCGATTGGGTGCATCACTGATACCTTTTTCGATTCCAAGTACCAGCGCAACCCTATAGCCCTCTATCTAACTTTTATTGTCTAACGCTGATCGGGGTAACCAGCATGAGTCGAGAGCGTGATCACGAAGAGTGCTTACACAAGCTACAGTGGGCAACTCATCAGCTTGGACTGGATGTTGGTGAAAAGAAGCTCAACAGTATTGCTGACACGATTGTTCAAACCATGAGCGGTCCCTGGCGTTACTTTCACACGCCAGAGCATATTTTTGAGGTGGGGGGAGACGAAGCTCCCCTGGAAATGCTGTCGGCGCTGTTCCATGATTTGGTTTACGTTCAGGTTGACCGCAGTGTTAATTTCAATCTGAGCTATTACATTGCTCCCTACATCCGCGAGGAAGGGGACAATTTGGTGATTCGCGATCGCCGTGCCCTGCCAGATGATCCAATGATTGATCTGGTAATGGATATTTTTGGCTTTGATCCGGGGCAGCCCCTGTCTCCTTACGGAGGCATGAATGAATTTTTGAGTGCTCTGGCTGGAGCAAAAATTCTAGAGCCGTTTTGTCCCCTATCGATCATTGCTCAGGTGGTTGCGATCATTGAGGCAACGATTCCATTCCGTTCTAAAAACGAAAAAGGGCAAAGCAATAGCGATATTTTGTTTGAGCGTCTGCTGAAGGTAAATGAAAAATACGAGATGGGGCTAGAGGCTTCAGAAATTGAGGAAACCGTTAAGCATTCAGTGCGCCTGTCTAACCGCGACGTTGGCAGCTTCGCCAATCCCAGCCCAGCTCGCTTTTTGGACAACACCTGGAGCCTGCTTCCGGAAACCAACCACAACTTAAAGTTTTCTACGTCCTACACGGTGCACCAGTATCGTATTGCCCTGCAGAAGATGGAGGGCTTTATGACGATGCTGGATCCAGAGAAGATTTTTCACCGTTTCAAGGACGAGCCTGCACCAGGGGTGTACGAGCAAATGGTGAGCCAAGCCTGCTCCAATATGGAAGTGGGGCGGCTGTATCTGGGGAGCAAATTATTTACGATCGCCTTTTTAGAAGCCCTATCCATGCGCTTTGGCAGAGATATTCCCCTGTCGATGCTGATGGGAGAAATGCCCACGGAAGGCTTCGCGGTGTCCGTGCTGGCGGACTTTTTGCCTGACCCCAAAAACCCCCATAAGCCACGCAATATTGTGGAAAAGGAAGTGTTGACGCTAGTGGAAGTGGGTCGTCTTCAGGAGTTTGAATACGATATTAAAAACTCGCCGCTAACGACTTATATGTTGAAGGCGATTGGTTTTGACGAGATTTTGCGGCTGCGGGATCTGGGCAAAGATCTTTTTACGGGAGAGATTACGGGAGAGGATTTTCTCGCTGAATGCGACCCTAAGGTGGTGGATATGGTGACAACGGGTTTGGGTAAGCTTTTCGATAGCCGTAAGCAGGCGGTTCACGGTATTGCCCCGGCCCATCAGAAGAAAACGGCTTAACGTTTCCGCCCCTTTTGGACTGTCATTGTTTTTTGTTCCCCATTAGGCTGGCGATAGGGCAGCCAAAGGAGTTTGTATGGCTGATCGAAATCGCCGCGATCGCACCCTGTGGTTAGTGAAAGGGGTTGGCGGTTTGCTGTGTGTGGGCTTTGGGCTCAGCCTATTTGGCGAGGCACTGATTCAAAAAATTGAAGGCGGCCCCTGGTTTTGGCTTGGGACCGCCTGCTTGGTGATATTCAATTTTGGACTGTGCCTGATGTTTGACAGTCACAATCATCAAATGCGATTAAACAACGTTGATAAGTCTTGATCAGCCCAAGACATAGCTGTTTAGCTTGATGCCCTCAATTGTTGACGTAGCCCCTGTCAACCAGTCGAACATCATGAAAAAAGATGGGGTTACCGCAATGCCGTTTTACCTCAGCTTCCGACCTGGAAGACCCAGGTGGACGCCATTGGTCCGGTTTAAGTTTCCGAGTATTATCTAACCCAAGATTCACCCCCGAAGGAACTGACCTTGACTTAGCCCGGTTTACTGCCGCCGAATCTTTATTTAGGCATCCTTGTCGAAAAAAGCATAGATCGTAAAACAGTATTGGCAGTCACCAACATTGCAGCGAAACCCTGGAAGTAATCATAGCTCAGGATTTTGAAATCTGGCTGACGTTATTAGGGACCGTCGTTATTTAAATTTCAAAGCCTGTAACGATAAGGGTTTCAACCCCTAATGGTTTTTATTTTGAAAGGGCGCGTACTTCCCACTGGGTCAGGCTTCCGGCAATTAATGGATGACACGCCCTAAACTTTAATCCGTGTCTCAATTAATGCGATACCACCGCTGGGTACTGAGGAAAAAGCCTTGGTCGCGACGGTTTTTACAGGTTAATCCGGTTCGCTGTACGACACATCGGATCCCGCCCCTGGACCAGGAGCGACCGTAAGCCAAGGTGTTGGAGGCACTACGCGGCAGTTTAATAGTGTCCCCTGCACAAAGCACTTCTACTGTTCCAGAGTTGGATAGGGTTAGCCCTCCCCCCCAGTCCAAGTTGCAGTCGCTGGGACGACGCCCCAGGGGACGGAGATTTTGCCCGGTGGTTAGTTCACATCGCAGTCCTGAATCGTTGAAATATTCACATTGGATTTTGCCGCTGGGGGTGGTGAAGTGGTTGGGGTAGCTTTGTTTGGGGACGGCATGGCTGGCGGTGGCGCTGAGTACAAGTCCTGTGGCGATCGCCCCGGCTCCGAGTCCTTTAACCGCTTTATTCCAAAGTTTCGACATAGTTTTATGACCTGTGTGAAGTTTAAGTGCCAGAGGCTTGGTGCAGTGAGGAATACACCCCCTTTCTAATAAAAAATCAAGGGCTGAAACCTTCGCTGCTAGTAGCCTTGGGATTTAACTGATGATCGCTCTTAGTATCGAGTGTGATGGTTTCCCGTGGGCAATGAACGGGGCCAATTGCTGGGGCGGCTCGACGGTAGTTCATTACGATGGGGTAAATCAGCTCAATCCTGGACCCATTCAAACTTGGCGTAGCTATGGGCAATTTTTCTACAGGGCAACGGTTCAAGCAAGGTAGTTTGTCCACACGACAGCAGGGATCTGCGTCGATGATCGCCCCAGTAATTGCCGGGGTGCTGGTGCTGCTGTGCATGTTTTTGACTTCCGATACTGCGATCGCCGCCTCTGAGCCGGTGATTGTTCCCGGTGCAGCCTCTGCTCCCGTCACTTCGGCGATCGCTGCTTCGTCTGCCACCCAGTCGCCAAAAATTGAGCAACCTCAAGCTGAGCCTTTCGACACGATGGAGAATGCAGCGCCGGTGTTTTTGCCATTGTCCCCCAGTGAGCGACTGGAGCTGGAAGAGCTGCGGGTGGAAGCGCGACTGCGGGGATTAATTGACCGGCAGTTGATTGGTAGCTCCACGGTGCGCGATCGCATTGAAGTTGAAGTGGACCGGGCCTTTGAGCGGACGACGACACTATTAAATACGCTGTTGGCGCTATTGGTGGCGCTGCCGGTGTTGGTAGCTGTTGCGGCGTGGCTGTTGCGGCGCAGTATTACGGCTCAGCTAGTGGCGGAGGCGCGATCGCAACTGGAGAGCGAGGTGTTAAACGAGCTGCGTCAGGAGCAAAAGTCGGTAGTGAGCACCATTGAAGCGCTACAGGCGGAGGCCACCACAAAGCTGAGAGCGCTGACGGAGGATGCGGAGACGCTGTTGGGGGAATTGAAGCAGCAAACGGATTTAGCGCAGTCGGAAATTGATACCTTGAAAGGAGATTTGGCGCTACGTATGGAAGCGATGGTGGCTGATGCGGCGCGGCTGAAGGAGCGGACAATGGAAGAACTAACCCAGGCGCTGCCTCCGTCAATGCAAATGTCGGTGCCGCCGGAACGCCGCTCGAAATTGGAAGAGCTGACATCGTTTTTGGATCGACTGCGATCGGCGATTCCCCAGCTTGAATTTTCGGTGAACGACTACATTCGCCAGGGCAATGGTTTATTTTTTGAAAGCCGCTATCAGGAGGCGCTAGAGCTGTACGATCAGGCGCTGGAGCTGGATCCTAATGCCTTTGATGGGTGGCTCAGCCGGGCTGCCACACTGGCAATGTTGCGGAAGGACAAGGCGGCCAGTGCAGCTTACGAGCGATCGCTGCAAATTAACCCGGCGTCCTTTGATGCGTGGTTTGGTTTAGGAGGCGTACTGCAGCGGTTGGAAACGTTTGATCAGGCGATCGCCAGTTACCAAAAGGCGGCGGAGTTGGAGCCCGCCGATCCGCGACCGTGGGCAAAACAGGGGGCGCTTTACCTGTTGCTTCAGAATTACGAGCAGGCGTTAATAACCTATGAACAGGCGCTGGAGCTGCGTCCTGACCAGACAGACTGGCTGTTGCAACGGGCGATCGCTCATACCGCGCTGGATAGTCCTGATCAGGCGCTAGAGATTTTGCAGCGGGTGCTGGATTTGGACAACACCCTGCCGGAAGCGTATTTTCAACGGGCGATCGCCCTGTCGCAAAAACAGGATTCAACGGCGGCGCGATCTGCGCTAACCAAGGCGATGCAGCTTAAGCCGGAATATAAAGAGCGGGCAGAACAGCAGCCTGAACTATGCCAGCTATTGCAATAGTCAGCTAAGGATTCGGGGGAATGGTCCGCCACCGCTGCGTATTGAGGAAAAATCCTTCGTTGTCGGAATTTACACAGGTCAAGCCAGAACGGCGCACTCGGCAGAAAAAGGGACCGTGGGACCAGGGGCGATTAAAGGCTAATTTAGCAGAGCGCCAGGCGGGGCGAAGGATGGTGTCCTTTGCACACAGCACCTTCGTATTAGTGGACGCCCCCAGGGTTAAGCCATTGCCCCAATGGGAGGTGCAATCGCCGGGGCGGCTGGGCAGGGGACGGATGGAACGGCGGGCGGTGTCCAGCTCACAGCGCAGTTGATTATCCGTAGCGAGGCACTGAATTTTGCCGTCGGGGGTGGTGAAGTGGGGCGCGGTGAGGCGAACGGTGGTTGAACCACTGGCGCTTAGATTTAAGTGACGAAACCCAGCCTGGGCAGAGGACACCGGAGGATTTGCGATGGCAGCGCTAGCGGTTATGGCTAGGGCGATCGCCCCCAGTGGTAAACCGTTGCCTGCCATATTTCTAACAACCTTTAATGGCTTAAATAATGGCTTAAACATCTTCTTAAATCACTTCCACAGCCAGGGTTAATGGGTCTAAGTCAACTAACGAACATTTTCAGGATAGACACTTTCCAAGGGGCTTAACAACGGGTAAAAACTGCTCACAATCTGACTTGTCGCTACACTAAAGGCTATTCCACCGCCGCCCTTCAGGAGAGTTTTATGAGCACCGTTAGCCTGCTTCGCGCCCATGACTATGAGCTGGATACCCTGCGCACCAAGCTGGAAGAATTATTGGCACCGTTGGGCGGCATGGCGGCATTTGTAAAACCGGGGAACCGCGTCCTCTTGAAACCCAATCTGCTAACGGGAGCCCGCCCCACCAAGGAATGCACCACCCGACCGGAGATTATTCGCGTGGTGGCGGAGGCGGTGATCGCCGCGGGGGGCGAGCCGTTTGTGGGGGATAGTCCGGCGTTTGGGAGCGCTAAGGGGGTGGCAAAGGCGAATGGGCTAGCGGCGATCGCCGAAGAACTCAATCTGCCCATCGTGGAATTTAAAGGCAAGCGCTATGAGGCGATCGGGGAATCTTTTAACCACCTGCGTCTATCGAAAGAAGCCATGAATGCTGACGTGGTGATTAACCTGCCCAAGGTGAAATCCCACTGTCAAATCACCCTCACCATGGGCGTGAAAAATCTGTTTGGCTGTGTGCCCGGCAAAATGAAAGCCTGGTGGCATTTGGAGGCGGGCAAGGACCAGGAGCGCTTCGGCAATATGTTGGTGGAAACCGCTCGGGCGATCGCCCCCAACCTCACCATTATTGACGGCATTATTGGGCACGAAGGCATGGGACCCAGCGCCGGAGAGCCCCGTGATTTAGGAATCCTAGGCGCAGCCAGTGACGTATTCGCCCTCGACCTCAGCATCGCCACCCTGCTCGGCGTCGATACCCGCTCCATCCCCACCATCCCCGCCGCTGAAAAACTAGGGCTTTCCCCCCTAACCCTAGACGCCGTTGAGTTTCCCCTGCTAACGCCTCAAGATTTAGCAGTCACCAACTGGCAGCTACCGGAGCGAATGATGCCCATCGACTTCGGCGCGCCTCGAGTATTGCGATCCACCTTTAAGCAGCTCTACATCAAGTTCATCAAAGAGCCCCTCGACGCTTACACCAACGCGGGCTAGCCGACACGCTACCCATAAGCCGCGCAATATTTAACCCCTCACCATTGGTCTATCCATTAGGCACAAGTCGGCGTAATCCTTACTTGGCATAGCTTTTCGCCATC
>CALGDE010000126.1 GCA_937883785.1 uncultured cyanobacterium | reverse complement strand
GCGAAAAGCTATGCCAAGTAAGGATTACGCCGACTTGTGCCTAATGGATAGCTTTATCAAGGGGGGACTGAGGGGGGATCCCTACCCACTTCCCCCTAGTAAGTTTTTTGGGTTAACGGTTCGAACCTTGGGGATCCCCCCATACCCCCCTTGATAAGGGGGGCTTTCTGTCTAATTGCTCTGGTGAATAATATTAACGGGCACCCTAATGCCCAGTGCCTACAGGCTTTTTACGAACTTTTCTAGCCGGTCTAGCCCTTTCATGATGGTGTCCATATCGGTGGCGTAGGAGAAGCGCACATTGCCATCCGCCCCGAACGCCGCGCCGGGAATCGCCGCCACATGGTGTTCATTTAACAGGCGATCGCAAAACTCCACCGACCCCAGCCCCAGCTTACTAATATCGGGAAACACATAAAACGCCCCCCCCGGCACCCCGCAGGACAGCCCATCAATCTCACCAATACGCGCCAGCACCGCCTCCCGCCGTTCCGCAAATGCCAGCCGCATCGTCTCAACGCAATCCTGAGATTCATTTAAAGCAGCGATCGCCCCATATTGCGCAAACGTACACACATTCGACGTACTGTGGCTTTGCAGCGTCGCCATATCGCGAATCACCGCCGCCGGCCCCGCCAAATACCCCAATCGCCAGCCCGTCATAGAATACGCCTTCGCAAAACCGTTGCTAATAAACGTGCGCGCCGCCATTGCCGCACTTGCCGCCGCAATGCTTAAACAGGGCTTTTCCCCATAAATAATTTTTTCGTAAATTTCGTCGGACACCACGTAAATGCCCGTTTCTTCCACCACCTGGGCGATCGCCCGAATCTCCTCGTGGCTATACACCTGCCCCGTAGGATTCGACGGCGAATTTAAAACCAAAAACTTGGTGCGCGGCGTAATCGCATCCCGCAACTGCTCCGGCGTAATCTTATAGCCCGACGCCGCCGTGGTTTGCACAATCACCGGCTCCCCATCGGCCAAAATCACCATCTCCGGATAGCTCACCCAGTACGGCGCGGGAATAATCACCTCATCACCCGCATTCAAGGTCGCCATAAACAGCCCATACAGGGAATGCTTGCCCCCGTTAGTGACAATGACATTTTCCGGCTGACACTCTACATTGTTATAGGTCCGTAACTTTGTGGCGATCGCCCGTCGCAATTCCGGCTCCCCCGCCGCTGGACCATAGCGAGTTTTTCCCTCATCCAACGCCTTTTGGGCCGCCACCACCACATGTTTCGGCGTAGGAAAATTCGGCTCTCCGGCGCTAAAACTGCACACATCAAGCCCCTCTGCCCGCATTGCCTTCGCCTTAGCGGTAATCGCCAAAGTAACCGACGGCGTGACCTTAGCAACCCTTGCCGCGCGTTCCATAACCGTGAACCTCACTGACTCCCAGAAGTAAACAAGGTACCGCGCAAACACCGCGATTGCACCACCAATGATGGAGCAGAACATCAGGCGTCAGCGCGAATTATCAGCATAATAATCGCCCCCCAACCTAGCCCCCGGTCCACACAAGATTGTGCCGCTAGCCCATAGGTTTGCGCACCTCGGTTTTCCAGTGTGTCAGGTCCTCGGTAGCAGCGTCAAAGGAAAGCGCCCCTGCGTAAGCCTTTGAAATTTTAATGACTACCAGCACTCCTAAATCCTGAATTTTAAGACTCGTTTCTCTAACAGGATTTTGCGTAAGTTCTGTCTAAGAATTATCCTTTCGCTGCATCAACGATTGAAAGCGAGGATCCTGGCGAATACCATCAAAATCGCTATCGGTTTTTGCCATTTTGCGATGCTTCTGCGGACTTAGCTCAATGGCGCAGGTCAAATTTGTAATGGCTAACTCCAGGTCGTTTTGCAGACTATGGCAACAGGCTTTGTTGTACCAGGCGGACGGGTCGTCGGGAAGGATTTCAATGGCTTGGGCAAAACAGGCGATCGCGTCCCCATAGCGATCCAGCGATCGCAACACCGTCCCCTTCGCCATCCAAGCATCTTGGTAATCTGGCTGAATTTCTAACGCCTTGTCTAAACTGGCGATCGCCTCCTGGTTGCGCCCCACAATCCCCAGGGCAACCCCATGGAAAAACCAAGCCTCCCCATCATTGGGCTCAAAGATCAACGCTTTCTCACAGCTTTCAATCACCGCATCGGACTGCCCTAACCCATTTAACGCAATGCCTCGACTTACCCACGCCGCGCCGTTGTTGGGGTTGAGCGCCAGCGCCTTATCGTAGCTGGCGATCGCCTCCTCGTAGCGCCTTAATTTCTCCAGCGCCAGCCCCTGGTTGTACCAAATATTTTCATCATCGGCATTCAGCCCCAGCCCCTTTTCGTAGCTCGCCACCGCATCTTCGTAGCGTCCCAACTCATCCAAAGCAAAGCCGCGATTGGTCCACGCTTCGTGGGATTCCGGCTCCAGGAACAACGCCTTGTCATAGCTGGCGATCGCCATTTCATAACACCCCAACTCCACCAACACCAACCCGCGATTATTCCACGCCTCCGCCAGGTCGCCGTCAACAGCCAGCGCCTTGTCATAGCTTGCAAAAGCATCCTCATAGCGCTCCAAACTATCCAGCGCATTGCCCCGATAAAACCAAATATCCCCATTGTGAGGATCCAGATCCAAGGCTTTGTCGTAGTGGGCGATCGCCCCTTCAAAATCCCCTAGCTCGTACAGCATTTTCCCGCGATCGCACCAGGTTTCAGCAGTGATGGTCATGGTTGTGAGGGTCGGAGTTGATGGGGGTTTTAGGGAAATAAATTGAGTTGGGTCCATAGCTTGCGGGCTTGCACCTGGGGCTCGCCGTTCATTTTAAGACGCTGAACCGCGCCTCGTCCTATGTCTGTTTTCCCCGTTATTATTCCCAAGTCTAAGTTTGCTTCCATATGCTCTGACCACTGATCGTTTCTGGGATTAAATAGACGGACTTCAGTGCCACTTTGGGGATCGATGGCAGTTGTGAAGTTGCTTTTGCGGAGATTGCAAGAACGGCAGGAGAGGGCTAAGTTTTCGCTGTTGTTGGTGCACCCTTTGCTGATTGGGATCACGTGTTCCACTTTAGAGCTAGTTTATAAAGTAAATCTGAAGCACCGCGCAATGCAGAATCGCCA